>CAZRHF010000001.1:0-13143 GCA_964599835.1 uncultured Eubacteriales bacterium
TATCGCGTCAATGGAAGTGTTTCGTATGAGGTTCTGCCAACCCGAAAGTCTTTCTTCGGTGTTGGTGATGAGGTGTGTAGGTACGTCGCTTGGAGTATCAACAGGCATAGACCGAACCTTGAAAATATTGAATAATTTTTTATGTATTCCAACACGCTTTTGTCTGAAGAAAAAGGGTCCGGGCGAATCGATAACTGTGATAAGGGCAATAATAAGCATCGGAACAAGAAGAACGACAATTCCGAGACCTGAAATAACTATGTCCGCAAATCTCTTAAAAAACTTTTTATACATAACCTTCTCCAAAAAAATAAATTAGCCGTAAGCAACTATCTTAGTACCGCATTCAACTAAGCTTCCTGCCGATACGGTGGCATTGCAGTCAATGTGGCACCCGTCTTCTATATGCGCATTGTGATTTACAACAGCACCCGCTGAGATAAGACAACCGCGACCGACACAAGCTTCGGTCTGAACGACAGCAAGAGGTTCGATGATTGAGCCCTCCCCTATAGAAGCAGACCGACTGACGTAAGCCTTAGGATGTATCAATACGGGAATTGTATATCCGATCTTTTTAAGCGTTTCAAGCAAGGAAAGCCTTAGCGGAGAATTTCCGATGGCAACGACGGCATGATCGTATACGTCAATTAATCTTTTTGAATCGACGAAAACGCCGACCGTCTTTTCTGATGGATGATCGTCAAGAAAATCGATCTTCTCATAGCAGTCGAGACTTTCAGCGATTTCATAAACAAGGGCGCCGTATTGACCGGCACCCAAAATAAGAAGATTACTGCTCATATAGCTAACTTTCCTTCGAGAAAATTAGACAACATTATAGCATGTGGTTGGGTGGTTGTCTTCAAGATATTATACTACATTTAGTATTAAGTGTCAACCCGAGAATGTCATAATTTGCTGTCACATTTTAGAAAAAACATCGCTAAAATTGGTGATTATCAACAACATTAAAACCAAGAAAAAATCCCCGCAAACAAGCAATTGCGGGGATTTGAACTATTTTCCTGAGATAATATGAGCAATTTTATAAACGTCTCCACCGCCCATAGTAATAACTATATCACCTTTCTTAGCCGTATTACGAATAGCTTCGCAAGCCTCTGTAAAATCGGCAACGCAAAGACAGTTTTTTATACCTGCGGCAAGGTCCTCGGAAGAAATACCATAGGTATTGACCTCGCGGGAACCCATTATCGGAGTTAGAATTACTTCGTCGGCGATATTAAGAGCTTTAATAAAATCGTCCTTTAAGAGAGCCGTGCGAGAAAAAGTAAATGGCTGGAATACGGCTATGACTCTGTTATAACTCAGATCATGCGCGGCAGAAAGAGTTGCCGCGATCTCGGTGGGGTGGTGTGCATAGTCGTCAGCAAGCATAAAGCCGTCAACCTCACCGTAAAACTCAAATCGGCGACCGGCTCCCCTGAATTCTTCAATTGCCGATTTTATTCCTTCGGGTGAAACACCAAGATGATCACACACGGCAATAGCGGCAAGGGCGTTAAGAACGTTGTGACGACCCGGTACCTTAAGGTCGAATTCACAAAGCAGTTTATCTCCTTTATAAGCCTCGAAACAAAAACCAAACTTTGAGGGACGAAGGTTTTCGGCTGTGTAATTATTACCTTTATTCAAACCTAAGGTAATTATTTCTGCGTTAATATCAGCGACGGCATCGGCTACAAGGGGATCGTCTCCGTTACAGAAAGCAAGCTTTGACATAGAAACAAAACTTCTGAAAGAAGCGACAAGATTTTCCATCGTCTTAAAATAGTCAAGATGGTCGTTATCAATGTTGAGCAGGACACTTATATCGGGGGACATCTCAAGGAACGTATTAACAAACTCACAGGATTCGCAAACAAGTATATCGCTGCTTCCGCAAATTCCGTTAGAATTGATTATCGGGAGTTTTCCTCCTATAACCGCCGAAGGTTCCATCTTGTTTAAATAAAGAATTTGTGTTATCATAGAGGAAGTGGTGGTCTTGCCGTGAGTACCGCACACTCCTATAACGTTATCGTAATGACGGGTAAGCGCTCCAAGCAGTTTAGAACGTTCCATAGTGGGTATTCCGAGACGTGCGGCCTCTACCCTTTCGGGATTATCTTCTGCGATAGCGGCGGAATAGACCACCAGCTCCGCGCCCTCTACGTTAGAAGGGTTATGACCCATAAACACCTTTATACCAAGAGCTTTGATCCTGTTGAGAGTATCGCCCTCATTATTATCTGAGCCGGTGAGGATATAACCCTTAGAGTGAAGGATCTCCGCCAAGGGGCACATACCCGAACCGCCGATTCCTATCATATGGACCCTGCTTATTCCTGTAAGAAGCAGATCGGTTGAACGTAATTCTTTCATAACAGTACCTCGAAAAATTTTCTTACCTACTATTATACCCATTTTTTTAAAAAAATAAACACTTTTTTGTTTTGGAGAGCATAAATGTTAAAGTTTCCGTCCTACTCATTAAAATGCCTGAACACTCTTAAAGAAAACGGATATGAAGCCTTCTTTGTAGGAGGCTGTGTTCGTGATGCGTTGCTGGGCAGAAGCTACGACGATGTCGACATAACAACAAACGCAACTCCGGACAAGGTAACGGAATTATTCGAGCACACGGTACCTACCGGCATAAAACACGGTACCGTGACCGTTATCATTGATAATAATAACATCGAGGTCACCACCTACCGAACCGAAGAATCCTACAGTGATTCGAGACATCCGGACAAGGTAAATTTCGTAACTGATCTTGAGGACGATCTTTCACGTCGCGATTTTACAGTTAACGCACTTGCATACGACCCGAGCTTAGGAATTACCGATCTTTTCAGGGGAATTGACGACCTCAACTCAGGTATTATAAGGGCTGTCGGAGATCCGCAAAAGCGATTTTCCGAAGATTCTCTCCGAATTCTCCGCGCTTTCAGGTTTTCCTCTGTTCTCGGTATGAGTATAGAGGAAAGCACCAAAACCGCCGCTTTTAAACTTGGACATCTTGTTGAACGCGTAAGCGGCGAACGGGTACTTTCAGAGCTAATTAAGCTTTGCGCAGGAAAAATTCAGTCGTCGTTTATCGACTTTATAAATACCGGCGCGTTAAGCTGTTTCGGAATATCTGATATCGACCCCGAATTATGTCCTTTTAAGGATATATACCCCCTAAAAAGCGACCCGCTCACCAAAACTGCGATTTTCATTTCGCTTACAAAGCATAACACTCCTATGATCAAATCCACCCTCAAGCCCTCTTCTGCCCTTTTGAAGTTGGTTGAATTTTTTGATACGGTCACAGAGAAAAGCCTCGTGTTAGCGAGTCGCGCCGATATTAAGAGGGCGCTTAATAAACACTCTAAACCGCTGCTGATTGCGTATATCAGCAGACTCTCCCTTTGTGACAAAACTGCTTCAGCAAGATTATCAAAAGAGATCGAAGATATTGAAAGGCTTTCGGAGCCTTACAGCATAAGTCACCTGCGCATCAGCGGTGACGACCTAAAAGCTGTTGGTGCAGAGGGTAAAGAGATCGGGGCTTTGTTAAACAAAGCACTCGAAGCTGTGATAGTTGATCCTGCGAGAAACGATAAAGAAACCTTGCTTAAAATACTGCTTTGATAACTCACAATTCCTTCTGTAATTCATAAAATATAGTATACAAATCAAATTAACCGGTGATTCATATGAAAATTTGCGTTATCGGAAGTTCAAAAAGACACGATGCTTTATTAGAATTATTCAAGGAAACCAATAATAACGTAACTGTATACGGCAAGTACGAGCAGATTCCCGAAAAAATTACTGCCGAATGTATCGTTTTTCCGATTCCGACTATTAAAAACGGTCGTTTAAACATAGTAAATGCTCCTGAAGACGTGCTACCCGAAGATATCGTGAAGCGAAACTGCAAAGCGGGTCTGTATATCACCTGCGGTCATAATCCTCCGACAGGTATGTTCGTGGATATTTCCGATAGGGATGATTTCGCATATCTGAACGCCGTCCCTACAGCAGAAGGCGCAGTTAAGCTGGCGATAGATGCCTCCGACGTCTCCGTATCCGAGCAAAAAATGCTGGTACTCGGTTTTGGCAGAGTAGGAAAAATTCTTGCACAGAAACTAAAAGGGCTTGGATGCGCAGTTACGGTTGGAGCACGAAGTCTGAGAGACCTGTCTTATGCCGAAGCACTCGGATTAAACACCGTTAAGATATCAGAGCTAAATAATACAATTAATATCTATGATACTGTTTTTCAGACCGTACCCGCAAGAATTCTTGATGAAAAACTTCTGAAAATGCTCCGTAATGACTGCGTAGTTATCGAGCTTTCGTCTGCAATGAAGGGCACAGATACCGACTTTGCAAAAAAAATGGGTCTTACGATCATAAACGCCGGTGCTCTTCCCGAAAAGACGGCGCCTGTTACTGCGGGACGGATCTGGGGCAAAACCTTACTTTCGGTTATCGCTGAATATTCAGCCGTGAACGGCGGTGAAGGATAATGAGCAAAGGTAATATCGGTTTTGCTGTTTGTGGCTCTTTTTGCACCCTGCAAAAGACCTTGGCAGCGGCGAAAGAACTTGTACTAAGCGGCTATAGTCTGACTCCTATCCTCTCCCCTATCGTTTATACCACCGATACGAGATTCATCAAAGCTGATGATTTTAAATCACAGATAGAAGAAATATGCGGAAGGAAAGCGATCCTAACCATCGCTCAAGCTGAGCCAATAGGACCGAAAAAGCCGTTTGATGCTTTAGCGGTATGTCCATGTACAGGAAATACTTTGGCAAAACTGGCCTACGGCATAACCGATACTTCGGTGACAATGGCGGTCAAGGCACATATCAGAAACAATCTTCCGACGATCATAGCAATTTCGACCAATGATGCTCTCGGAGCAGCGGCAAAAAACCTGGGACATCTGCTTAACACAAGGAACTATTACTTCGTCCCTTTCAGACAGGATGACCCTCTTACGAAGGAAAGATCAATGATTGCCGATTTTTCTTTGCTTGAAAAAACTATAGAAAATGCTTTGGAGTCCAAGCAGATCAGACCTATAATCCTATAAGAAAAAACTTCCCGATTATCGGGAAGTTTTTTCTTATAATTTTATTGTTTTTCCGAGTGCAAAAGAATATATAAGAAGCTCTTTTACGGGAAGCTTCAACAGCTTCGAACAGGCCTTTGCGTAGATTTCAAGCTGTTGCTTATAGGCCGATACAAGATCTTCTTCATTCTTGTTTCGGTCTGTTTTAAAGTCCAGAATGACGATTTCACCTTGTTCTACAAATAATAGGTCGACCGAGCCTTGTACAACCACCATTTCGTTGGCAAAAGCCTTATCGATCGTTGGGTCAAGCACGGTTGCGGGAAATTCTGAAAGAAAACGCATTTCTCTTTTAAGCATATCAGCCTTCCCGATTCGTCCGAAAAGCTCCGATCTGAAAAATTCGGCAATAACGTTCCTGTCGAGTGCTTCGTACTCACCTTCGGAAATATACATATACTCGTACAGCCGTTCAAGCTCTGCATCAATATCCTCTGAGGCAGAAAAATCAAAGTGCTGAAGCACCTTATGCACCGCAGTACCTCTTTCCGCAGAGGACAAGCCCTTTTCCTGGAGAAAAGCAGGACGCGAAGAAAACAGATAATCCTCTTTATCGGCCTTGTGGACTATGTCGGTTACCGATGATTTAGATTGAAGACCGATAATATCTCTATACGGATATTCAAACCTATAGCCCTTCTTAAGAGACCCGACCGCCTCAGCGTCCGGCTCCGGCTTTTGTCTTTCGGTCTTTGGAGCCGTGGGAACGGTAACCTCTTTATGAATCTTTATAAACCCGTTTCCCTCTCCTGAGAGCATAACATCTGTATAACCGTCAAGCATATAGGATTCCATTATCCAGTCCGCATAGCATTTGCTTCGTCTGAAAACCGAATAAGGTAATTTATCCTTTGCCTCCGCTCTTTCAAGCAGGATCTGCTTGTCGCTGATTTCCTTGAAGAGATCATTATATGAGGAAAAGGTAATAAGTTTTTCTTCGGCACGGGTAAGAGCGACGTAAAAGACTCTGAGTTCTTCGGCGTAAAGTTCTTTTGCTTCCTCATAAGACATTATGCTTCTGACAATATTTTTATCTATTGCCTTTCCGTTTTGGTCAAACATTTTGAAGGAGAACCCGTGAGGCTCATTTATAATTACTCTGCCATAGGTATCACTCTTATTAAACTGATTAGAGCAATTGGCGACAATACATACCGGGAACTGAAGGCCCTTTGAACCGTGAATCGACATAATCGTTACGGCATTTCCGCCCGATGACGCGACTGAAAAATCTTTATTCGTAAGAGATTCGAAGTATTTCAAAAATGCGCGCAGATCTTTTCGGCTTTCTTTTTCAAAAGAAGTTGAGAGGCTTTGCAGATAAAGCAGATTCTGACGCCTGCTCTCCCCTTCCTCGGATATTGACACCATACTAAGCAAACCTGTTTCTTCAAAGATATCAGAAATCAGAGAAGCAATAGATGACATTGATACCTTTCTTCTCAGTCTTGCGAAAGTATCTACAAAATACCTAACGTTCTCATTTCCCTCTTTATATGCCGCAAGTATCGCTGAATAGTAGCTTCTTCCTTTATGCTCCGCACGGATAACTGCTAATTCTTCCATAGTAATGCCGAACATCGGAGAGGTAAGGACCGTAAGGATGGCAATATTATCCGAAGGATTATTTATCACCTTGAGCATCGAAACCAAGGTATTTACCTCATCTGACTCAAGCCCATCGGAAGCGGCAAGTGTAACCGGAATTCCGTTATCCTTAAGGGCTTTCGCATAGATCGCTCCCTTTTCATGAAGACTTCTGAGCAGAATGGTAACATCCTTATACTCGGCACGGCGCAAGCCGTTTTCATCCTTTAAAAAGGGCGGTCTGTTAACAATATCGACAATCGTATCGGCAACAGCCTGTGCCTCGGCATAACGCTTGTTTTCAAAGGCTCCATCTGCATTTATCGAGTTAAAATCAAGAAAATGTGACTCTATCTTACTCTCGGCATTATCAGGATATTCTGCTTTCGAAACCAGTTCTTCTCTACTGTCATACTCGAAGCCTGAATTATCGGTATAAAGTATTCTTTTAAAGATGGAATTAATGTAATCGCAAACCTCTTTGCGGCTTCTGAAATTACAACCAAGATCTATTCTCAGGGTCTGATCGTCAGATACACGCTCCTCGTCAAATAGTGCATTCTCTTTTTTTCGAAGGAAATTTGTTGGGTTGGCGCCACGGAATTTATAGATGCACTGCTTCATATCTCCGACGCAAAACAGCTTTTCAGAGAGGCTTGACAAAAAATGAAACAGAGTATCCTGTAAAGTGTTGGTATCCTGATATTCGTCGACAAGAACTGCCTCGAACTGCTCGGCAAAGGAATCGGCAAAAGAAGATCTAACAATTTGACCGTCCTTTACCTCCGCAAGCAGAGAAAGCGCGGTCTGTTCTGCGGTAAGGAATGTTATAAGTCCGCGTTCGTTAAGAATTTCAGAGACCTTTTCTCCGTACTCTTTCACAAGACTTATTATTTTCTTAACAAAAGGAAGCTCGGCAGTAAATTCAGCCGTCGTTTCGTTTTTGGTGCAGTATACAAGCGAAGATACCGATGAAAGCTTCTTTTTACCCGAATCTCTAAGTTTGACAGAGGCGTCAACAATGGCCGTTCTTTCGTCCTTAGAGAGGTTTTTGCATTTTGGCGGATCAAGCTTTCCGACATAACCGAAAACAGCGTCCCAGTCACGTTTCTTGCAGATTTCGATCAGTTCCTCGGAAAAGGAAAGAAAATACTCGTAGTTAGCAGAGTATTTTTCATAAGCCGAAGGCATTGTTTCAAGCAGAGAAAGTGCCTCTTTAAACTCAAGCCAGGCGTCGACGGCAAAGGTTTCTGCAACCTGAACTGCCTGATCGCACCAATCGGTACTAAGCCCTTTGGAGTGATCCTCATAGCTTCTGACAATACCGTCAAGCCAGTTATCGGGAAACGGTATATGCTGACTGTATTCGTATATTTTAAATACACATTCTCTCAGTTCCTCATCATCACGCTTCTCACCGAATGCTTCAAGCAGAGCTAAAAATTCTTTATCATTATTATCAAAATGTTTGTTAAAGACAGAAGAAAGTGCAAAATTGTATACCGAATTTAGCGTGGCCTTATCTGCTATCTTGAAGGATGGTTCCAAGCCGGTAAGTTCAAAATTTTCTCTGATAAAATCGATGCAAAAGGAGTCGATAGTACATATCTTGGCGTTACTCAGCAATATTTTTTGCCGCTGCAGATAGCCGTCGTTCGGGTTCTTATCAAACTCGGCTGAAAGGCGTTTATCGATTCTATAACGTAATTCTGCCGCCGCGGCATTTGTATACGTAACGATAAGAAGCTTATCGGCAGAAATGGGATTGCTCTTATCTGAAAGGAGCTTTGCAACCCGTTCAACAAGTACCGCAGTCTTTCCCGAACCTGCGGCGGCTGATACGATAATACTTCCTTTTTTATCTATCGCAAGCCCCTGCTCATAGGTAGGAACAAATGCCATATTATTCGTCTCCTTTCAAAATATTAAGTGTTTCGTCATTTGTATAAAGCTCTGCCTTTTTATGGGGAAGCGATCTGCTGCGGCAGATTCCCGAATAGTCGCAATATTTGCAGGCATCAAAGGTTGCACCGTCGGTAGGATCGGCATAAAATTCGCCCTTCCTGAGCGTATTGCCCATATTTACTATCAGCTTGTCGATTTGTTCAAATACGAGTTCAAAACCGCCGCTTTCAAGATAGGACGAGCTATCGCCCGACTTGGGTATATATCTACCCTTATCGTCCTTTTCCATTGCTATTCTTATCTCAGGTTTATCTAATATGACGCCGTTCATTCTGAGTCCGGAGGGCTTGTCCGAATCCTTTGCAGGCATATAAAGTATTCCTGCAGGAACGGGGTCGTTAACGAGTTCGGATCCGTTTCTTACAAAGGCATAAAGATACAAAAGCATCTGCATATTAAGACCTTCGAGGGTGTCGGAAAGCCTGAACGTAAGGGTACCGGTCTTATAGTCGACGACTCTTACGTAGTTTTCGTAAACATCAACTCGGTCAATCTGACCCTCAAAATTTATTACCGTGCCGTCGTCAAGAGTATATTTAAGTCCGGGGATGTCCCCTTTATCGCCTACGTTAAGTTCGCAGAAGCTTGCTTTGAAATCGCTTTGAGCGAACTCGGTCGCCATGTGGGTAACTATATTTTTAACCGATACCGCAATTTTTTCAAGAAGATATGAAAATCTTGCTGTCATCAGCTTTTCAGAACCTTTTACAAAACTGAAATACTCGGCAATAAGGGTATCGACTGCCGCAGAGATCTCGGCAGGCGTAAGTGAGCCCAGAGATGAATGATATTTTTCAACGATCTTCTCAAGTACGTAGTGGGTGATCCTTCCTCTTTGAAGAACGCCGAGATCAGCCTTTTCAAGCTTTTTGGCGTAAAATCCGCATTTCAGCAGATAGGAAAGTCTGCATCTATGGTAGGTGTCAAAGCTTGTGGCGGAAATATTAATATTTTTACCGAAAAGCTTATCGGCGGTCTCAGGCATGATCGTGAAGTCGTAGCTTTCAGAGGCGCTTTCGATAAGACCGAGCCGTTCATAATAATTTTTATAATCTTTGATCGATTCCTTGACCGATGAATAGTCGTCTATATGCAGTATACCGATCTCGCTGTATGCCGACTCTTCGGTCTGAGGAACAAAATCACCGTTTACGGAAAGCGAAAAGTTTTTAACTTCGACATCCTTAAATGCGCCGGTTATTTTACCGACAAATGACGAAGGAGAAAGCTCTGCACCTGAAGAATCCTTTTTTGAGTAAAGAATGTAAACCTTGTCAACGGGACAGCAAAGCATAGAGTAAACAAGGTAATTTTCTTCTATGGCACCTTTAACAGCGTCATCATCAAAAACGATATCAAATTTCTTAAGCTTTTCTTTATCGCCTGCAGCAAGGAGACCTTTACTGCTTCCAATCTGGGGGAATACACCTTGATTAGCTCCGAGAATTACGGAAATCTTCGGTTTTGAAGGTCTGATCCTGTCGGCAGAGCCGAAAGTAACCTCATCAAGCATCTGAGGGATACTAGAGATGCTGGCCGCATCAAGAGCAATTTGAAGCGACTCAACAAATTCTGCACCCGATACGGGAACTTTGTCCATGACCCTGACCATACTGTTTAAAACCGTAATAAAGCTATCCCAGCTCTGCTTTATAACCGAAGCAAGATAAAGCTCGTTATCGCCCGTAAGCGCAACACAGTACTCTGCAAGCTTTTTGTCAATCTTATTAGAAATAAGATGATCAAATATTGCCTCACATCTTTTTTCAGGAGTTCCGATAAAGTTTTCAGAAAAACCTTTTAAAAGTTCGAAAACCTTTTGACGTGTATCGTTTATTGCGGCAAGGCGCAGTATCTCGCTCTCCCTTTCCTCCTCGGTAGTGAGTCCTCTAACGCTCATTTCCCAGGAAATCTGCCAATCGTCAGGCTCAATATCCCATATATATAAATAGTTTTCAAGGTTAAATACTTCTTCTTCGGAAAAGTCGGAAAGATCGGTTTTAAGAAGCGCCAGAACATTCTCTGCAGTCATTGAAGCCGCAGCTTCAATAAGACATAGCACATAAGTACAAAGAGGGGTAAAAGCGAGCGCGAACTTTCGGTCACAATAGCAGGAAATACCGTGCTTATCGCATTGACGGAGCATATCATCAACATAAGATTCGGCGTTTCGCGCAACAACTATAAAATCTTTAAATCGGTATCCGTTATTCTTAATTTCTCTGCTGATAATGTTGCAGGCGGCTAAAGCTTCCATTCGGTTGCTTTCGCAGGAAATTACGTTTACGTTGCCATTAGAAACGCAGTTTTCGGCAGTGGAAAACATAAGACTTTCAAGATCTTCCATAGAAGGATTACTGTAGTAAGAAGCCGTAAGACGTTCTGTTTCGATATCATCGACACCGCAGGAGCGTGCTATTGTTTTAAGCTTGCCAATAGCAGAACAAGTATTGTAAAACACTCCGTAAGACTCATCCTCGGGATCATTGGCAGAAAAGGAAAAAGTAACGTTATCGGCCTGCTCAATTATTTTCTTAATTACCTTATATTGCTGACCTGTGAATCCGGTGAAGGAGTCAAAAAACACGTCGGTGTTTTTAAAGTATTCATAGTCACGCAGTATCCCGTAAAGCTTCGTGAGCTTATCAGCAGGATCGATATATTTTTCACTCAGAAGAGCATCGTAGGCAGACATTATACAGGAAATATCCTTTAGCTTGGCACCGCAGGTACCTCCTATTTCTAAAGCAGCCCTAAGAAGGTCGTCCGGCTCTACTGCGGCAAACTTAAGGTCGCGTATGGTATCGGAAACGCTTTTTACAAAATCGCGGTACTTAACAAAACGCGAGAATACACAAAGCTGTTCAGATGAGGCTGTCAATGCTTTTTTCAGAAGTATCATCTTTTCAAAATCGGAAACGCAGGCTGCGGTACCCCTTCCGTAAGCTTCAGAAACGAAATCAAAAATTCTCGAAAAACTGAGAACCGAAATATTATCGGCACAGGCATCGGAATATTTTAAAATAGCACGTTCTGATTCAAAGGAAAACTGTTCAGGTACAATGAGAATCGCCTTTTTGTTTTTCGAGGTTTCCGCAACAGTTTCGATGATCCTATGTGTTTTACCGGTGCAGGCTCTTCCTACTAAAAATTTTAACATTCTTCGTCTCCTATCGTCATATAGCTACATAAAGATTATACAACAATTATTCCTATAAAGAAAGAGGTTTTATAAGAAAATTATATTAATGACAGTGAAAAGAATTGTGCCTATCGGTCCAAGCGTCAGCGACAGAAATACCGATACTGTGTTTATACACACGGTAAAATTCAAGAAACCGGAAAACAGGTGAAGCATAACTAATGATAAAACTCCAAAGCCCGAGTTAATAAAGAGCACAGTAAACAGTTTTTTCTTTTTGCCGGCAATCACTAATGAAACGATAGAATAAAAGATAAACACGGTAATAATCATTATTTTATAAAACAAAAAGAGCCCTCCCCTTTTTTATAAAAGGATATGAGAGCCCGAAAAACAATATGAAAAATTAAAAAGGCATACCGAAGTATGCCTTTTATAATTATAATGCGAAAATGATGTTGGCAACAAGAACGAGAACGAAGAAAGCAACGGCAATGAACTTAGTCATTCTGGCGAGCTTAGCATCGGCAGTTCTGGCCTTGGTCTTAGAAAGGAAAGTATCTGCAGCGCCGGAAATCGCTCCATTGATTCCGGATCTATGACCCTGCTGAAGAAGAACAACTCCAACAATAACAATAGAAACAAGAAGCACAACGATACCTAAAATTATTTCAAAAGGACCCATTTAACATACCTCCATAAGTCTTAATAACAACACAACAGATGTATTATAACAGATACCGTATAATTTTGCAAGTGTTTTTTTATACGGGATGAATAGCAGACTTGCTATCGGCATGTTTTGCATCAACTTTATACTTCTTGTTGTTGCGGTCTTCGAAGAATTTAACAGCTACCTGACCGAACTGTGCATAGGAAAGAACATCCTCTTCCTGCTCCATCCAGGGAGCGACCTCTGCTCTGATCTTGTCAAGCTCGGGCTCAATAAGGTCGGCGGGACGGCAGTCGATAGGCTCTGCGTCACCTATGATCTTCTTTCTGAACTCAGGATCGATGGGAAGCGGGGTCTTACCGTATTCACCGCGTACAAGTCCGCGGAATTCCTTGGTTACCATCTTGTAGCGTTCACCGCCGATGATATTGAATACGGCCTGTGTTCCGACGATCTGAGAAGAAGGAGTAACGAGAGGAGGATATCCGCAATCGGCACGAACCTTAGGAACTTCGGCAAGAACGTCGGCAAGCTTATCTTCCTTACCTGCCTGTTTAAGCTGAGAAACAAGGTTGGAAAGCATTCCGCCGGGCACCTGATAGATAAGGGTCTTACCGTCAACGCCAAGCATTTTGG
>CAZRHF010000001.1:13153-78840 GCA_964599835.1 uncultured Eubacteriales bacterium
GAGAACGCTTGCCTTCTTTGCAACACCTGCAAGAGCTTCAAGATCGAGACCGGTATCGTACTCGGTTCCCTGAAGAGCGGCAACAATGGCCTCGGTAGCGGCGTGGGATGTACCGAGAGAAAGAGGAGAAATTGCGGTATCTACAACGTCGGCACCTGCCTCAATAGCCTTTAAAAGAACCATAGAGCCAAGTCCGGAGGTATAGTGGGAGTGAACCTGTATCGGAACCTTAACGGTCTCCTTCAGGGCTTTAACAAGATCGTAGGTGCCGTAAGGAGTAAGAAGACCGGCCATATCCTTTACGCAGATAGAATCTGCTCCGGCATTTTCGAGCTGCTTAGCGTAATTAGTGTAATACTCGATGTCGAAAACAGGGCCGGTGGTATAGGAAATTGCGGCCTGAGTATGGGCGCCTTCCTTCTTTGCGGCATTGATTGCGGTTTCGAGATTTCTGAAATCGTTAAGAGCGTCGAATATACGGAGGATGTCAATACCGTTAGCTACCGACTTCTGAACGAAGTATTCAACAACGTCGTCGGCATAGTGACGGTATCCAAGCATATTCTGCCCTCTGAAGAGCATCTGTAGCTTGGTATTTGGACAAGCCTCGCGGATAGTACGAAGGCGATCCCAGGGATCTTCGCCAAGGAAACGAAGGCAACTGTCGAAGGTTGCGCCTCCCCAGCATTCAAGTGAATGAAAACCGATTTTATCAAGGTCTTCGAGCATAGGACGCATATCGTCCATAGACATACGAGTGGCTATAAGAGACTGATGAGCGTCTCTGAGAACCGTCTCGGTAATTCCAATTCGTGCCATTACTCTGTTTCCTCTTTCTTAATTAATTAAGTGTAACGAGAGTTTTTCCGGATTCAACAGATTCGCCCTTAGCAACGTTGACCGAAGCAACTACACCGTCACGGGGTGCAAATATTTCGTTTTCCATCTTCATGGCTTCAAGAACACAAAGAATGTCGCCCTTCTTGACAGCCTGTCCTGCAGATACGTTTACAGAAAGAATGGTTCCGGGCATAGGAGCTGCGATGGTTTCGCTGCCTGCAGAAGCTGCCACAGGAGCAGCGGCGGGTGTTGCCGCAGGAGCAGGAGCTGCCACAGGAGCGGCAGCAGGTGCAGCTGCAGGAGCAGCAGGAGCGGAAACGGGAGCAGATGCAACCTCTCCGACCTCTTCTACGCATACGTCGTAAGCAATTCCGTTAACAGTAACCTTTAATTGTTTCATAATATTTGACCTCCGTTATAGCGGTATATTTGTATGTTTTTTGCTGATGGTTGAAACTCTCTTTGAAGAGAGAATATCAAGCGCTGAAGAAACCTTGCCTGCGGTTTCGCCTGCCTCGATCACGTCTGTAACGAGACCTGCGGCGGCGGCACAGAAGGGAGAGCAGACCTCTGCGGCATACTCAGCTTCAAGAGCCTTACGGTCCTCACCTGCTTCAAGACGGTCTTTGTAAAGAAGCTGTACGGCGGTCATAGGCTCGAGAGTTCCGATAACGGCATCAGACCAGGCGTAAACCATATCGGGAGCGGCGGCAGAAGAAACGAAGGCGATGTAGGCACCTGCGATAGCATTGCCGGTAACTACCGAGATCTTTGCGGTGGTTGCTTCACTGTATGCGCTGGTTAAACCAGATACGGCCTTGACTCCTCCTGCAAGATCGCAGGCTTCCTTAGCGAGAATTCCCTTACAGTCGACCAGAGTCACAACGGGAATTGAGAAAGCATCACAGAAACGGACGAACTTTGCGGCTTTTTTAGCGGCATCGGAGCAGAAATATCCGTCAGCAATCTCCGGGTCGGTAGACACTAAACCGACAGAAGCACCGTTTACACGTGCAAAGCCTGTTTTGATGCATTTACCGAACTCGGCAGAGAGCTCGAAATAGCTTCCTGCATCACAGAGAGAATCCACAGCGTTGCCACCTACAGGCGCGGCAGGCTCGGTGAAGAGCGGCTCAGAAAGATTATTGGATGGCAGATACTCAAGAACGGATACGGCAAGCTCGATTGCTTCCTTATCGGTATCTGCGGTAAGAGCGGCGGTTCCGTTCTTAGCGGCAAGCTTAGCAGTGCCGAGTTCGGAATCTGCCGAAGCGAAAGCAGGAGCTGTTATGTAAAGCTCTGCGTCAGCGGTCATAATAACTACGTCGGCAAGAGAAGCAAGAACAGCGGCACTACCAATGCAAGGACCTGCAACTATCGAGATCTGGGGAACGACTCCCGAAATGTTTCCTGCGGCTTTTATAAGAGAACCGTAGGCTTCTAAAGCAGCGGCACCTTCATCAAGATGTGCGCCGACAGAGTCAAATACCGAAACTACAGGTGCGCCGGTCTTAGTAGCAAGCTCGTAAACATGAGAGATCTTAGCTGCCTGAACCTTACCCATTGCGCCCTTATTTATATCAATGCTTTGTGCATAGGCGTAAACGGGCATTCCGTTAACCTCGCCGTATGCGGCAACTACCTCACACTCGGTTCCGTTATTCTTAAGAAAACGGTCGATCTCGGTGTAGTTTCCGCCGTCGAAAAGCATTTCAAGACGTTTTCTTGCGTTCGAATCTGAGAGGGCATTTACCTCAGAAGCGAACTTGTTGTTAGATAGTGTATCGCTCATAATGTACCTCCACTTGATAAAGAATGTCGATAAAACATCAATTTATCACCAGTTTAATATTATATCACCCGGTTAAATATTTAACAAGTATTTTTTTGTAAAAAGCAGGTTAAATTTAAAAGTTTTGTTTCGACTGTGATACGCTCATAAGCCGTTTAAGCTCTTTTTCATTAAGATCACGCCATTTTCCCTGTCCAAGCATACCGAGTTTTATCCCGGCGATTTCGGTTCGTTTAAGTCGTAAAACCTCAAGACCTACCTTTTCACACATTTTTCTGATCTGTCTGTTTCGGCCTTCGTGAATTATGAAATTAAGAACGGTGCGGCCTTCCTTACGCTCGATAACAAAAACGTCGCAGGGCAAAGTAAGACGCCCGTCGCCGTCGATATCGATTCCCGATGCAAGCCTGTCAATCTGGTCGTCGGAGACCGACCCGTCGACCGTAACGCGATAGGTCTTATTTACGTGAGAAGACGGGTGGGTAAGCTTATTGGAAAACTCACCGTCGTTGGTCATAAGCAGAAGCCCTTCAGAATTTCTGTCGAGGCGTCCTACCGGAAATACCTTCACAGGTACATCCTTTACAAGCTCGGCAACACATTTCCTTCCCATTTCGTCACTCATGGTAGTAACGAAGCCACGGGGCTTATGAAGCATTATGTAGACCTTCTCTTTTACGGCAACTACCGTTTTTCCTCTGACGGTAACCTTGTCGCGGATAGGGTCTACCTTATCGCCGATCATTGCTACCCTGCCGTTTACCTTGACCTTCCCCTCTCCGATAAGATCTTCGGATTTGCGGCGGGATGCAATGCCGTTGTCTGCAAGGAATTTCTGCAGACGGATCCTGTTATCCTTCATTACAGCTCGGTCTCTTCGATAACGGTTTTCTTTTCGAAGATCTCCTTTACCTTTTTGATAAGCTCTGGGGCCTGGTCGATAAGCTTTTCGACGGGAGTAAGATTAGCGTTAACCTGAAGCATTTTTACATTATCTCCGCAAATGCTGATAAAGGCAATAGGCGTAACCGTAACGCCTGCACCGCCGCCACCGCCGAAAACGGGATTGGGATTTTTGGAAGGAATATCCGAGCCGCCCGTTGCAAGACCGAAAGAGACCTTGGAAACGGGTATAAGGGTAACATCGTCAACCTTTAAAGGAGTTCCGATAATAGTATCGGCATCTACCATTGCTTTAAGATTTTCCATAGTAACGTTCATTATTGCTTCTATGCTATGATTGTTTGCCATTGGTTATATCTCCTAACTTAAGTTTTATAATTTCAAATGCCGTAGACAGCACAAAACCTAAAATATGAACAAGCCTTACTTTAACGGTACCGCTCAGCAAAAATTCCATTTGGGCGGAAGTAAAATCGGTTCTTACCGAAATTTCCTTGGGATCAAATTTCATTGCGGCATCGAGCACCGACACAATAGGATAGACCGCAGAACATATCTTGCCGTATAAAAGTGCGGTATTTGAGGCATCGTCGGTGGCAACAGTAAGTCTCAGGACAGCCCTTTTAAACCGTATGTGTCTAAGAAGATTTTTAAATCGGGAAAGAACAATTTTAAGGTAATCGAATATTTCAACAATAAGCTCGCCCTTATGCTTTGACGCAGCGTAATCCTTAAGGGTTTCGGTTAAAGTCTTTTTGTCATTTTGTTTCTCTTTTTTCTTTTTACGTTTCTTTTTTTGCTTTGCGTTCTTATTATCACTGTTGAAGCTGAATATTCTGATAAAGAGATAACTGATCTTAAATACCGTTTTTTCTCCGATATAAAGGGATATTTTAAGGGATGAAAATAAAAGCAAAAGAATAAGCCCAAGGACAGAAAAAAGAATTATCCATCCTGTCATTTTATCACCCCTGATATTGTTTCACAAAAAGTTATAAATATTATCGGTTAAATGTCGGGACGAACTTCAAGCTGCTCGGCCACGTCGGTTTCTCTCTGCTCGTTCTCGGGCAGAGGAGGAAGATCGGATAAAGATTCAAGAGAAAAGCATCTCAGGAAATTTTTAGTTGTGCCGTAAAGAAGAGGACGACCGGGAAGTTCAAGTCTGCCGCGCTCTTCGATAAGGTCCTTCTCAATAAGAGTAGCAACGACACCGGAGCAGTCGACTCCCCTCACCTGTTCTATAAACGCCTTTGTGATCGGCTGATTGTATGCAACCACAGCCAATACCTCGAGAGCGGCGGGTGAAAGAGGGGCCTTACGCTTGATGTCGAAGGCGGCTTTTATATAGGGCGCATATTCCTTTCTGGTGGCGATCTGAACGTGATCGTCAAGTTTTATTATCTTAAAGCCAAGATCGGAGGAATCAACGTGCTCGCAAACCTCCGAAATAAGCTTTTCAGTCTCTTTCGGTGTTAGCTCGAACACCTCGCCCAGTCGGGAAAGAGCAATAGGCTCACCGGAGGAAAATATTACGGCTTCAGCCGCTTTTACAAGTTCTTTTCTATCCATTTTTCTTCTTTTTCTCCTTAATGAGCTCAATTTCCATATTTTCGTTATCTCCCGAAACTACGACTCGGTTGGCTTTGGTAAGCTCAAGTACGGCAAGGAAGGTTGCAACCAGCTCGGATCTGTCTTTAGCGCTTTTATAAAGATTCATAAGACGCTTTTTACCTCTTCCCCAAAGATTGCGCATAACGAAAATTATTTTCGACGAAACTGAATAAATCTTTTTCGCAACTATTTTTGTAAAGGCCTTGGTCGGAACGGCAATACGCCTGTCCATTCGTCCCATGGCGGTAACGTAGGCGTTGTAAACATCGACACTTTCGTGTGTGAGGACGTAGGTTTTATCGACCTCAAAAGGCTCAGGAGGACGAACAAAGGTATCGAATCCGTCGGTCATGCCTGAAAGGGTCTCGGCAACCTTTTTGCAGACCTGGTATTCAAGAAGTTCCCCGGTAAGCTCCTGTTTAAGCTGTTCGACCTCCTCGTGTTTAGGCAAAAGACTTACGGTTTTGATGTAGAGAAGGCGTGACGCCATTTCAAGAAACTCGCTGGCAACGTCCATTTCTCTGTCCTGCATAAGCTTTATCTGCTCAAGATACTGCTCTACAAGAAGGGATATCTTTATATCGTAAATATTAAGCTTGTTGCGTGCGATAAGTTGAAGAAGGAGATCCAAAGGGCCTTCAAACTCTTCGGTTTTGTAAAGAATAACGTTTTCCATTTAATACCTATCCGAAAATAAGATTTAGGGGGACAGAAACTACGTTTTCGAAGAAACCGCTGACGGCGTTTTGTGCCATAGAAAGCGGTGTGTCGAGAACGTTGGTGGCGATCAGAACGATAAGGGCAAAATAGAGATACTGCTCATACTGGATCAGCTTATAATAAAGCCTGTCAGGCAGAACGGCAAAAAGCACCCTTGAGCCGTCGAGAGGAGGTATGGGAATAAGGTTGAATACCGCAAGAGAGATATTTATAAGGGCGATAAAACTGAAGAAATACCAAAGATATTCGAAGACGACGTTTCCGCCGAAGTTTCCCGTCGCAAAATCGTAAGTGAAGGAAGCACTGTACAAGTACCCGAAAAGGCAATAAAAGAAGGTTGAAATGAAAGCGACCACGAGATTAGAAAGCGGTCCTGCAAACGCGGTTATCGCCATATCGAGCTTAGGACGCTTGAAAATATGCTGATTGACCTGTACGGGCTTGGCCCATCCGAAGCCGAAAACGAGAATACAGAGTGCGCCGATATAATCGATATGCGCGAAAGGATTTAAGGTAAGACGTCCTGCGTATTTCTGTGCTCTGTCGCCAAGCTTATAAGCGGCAAAGGCGTGGGCGAATTCGTGCACAGGCATAGTAAGAAAAATGACGGTTAAGGCAGAAATAATGTAAATAATGGCCTGGGTAAGGCTTGCTTCTCCACCCATAAGTAAACTAATTAACAATTTAGATAGCTCCGTTTCGTTACAAAATACCCCTTTTATCACATTATACACAATCTTATCCTAAAAAACAAGAAAAATCAGGGAAAAACCCTGATTTAAATTATAAAATTATTATTAACGTAACCCGTTAATCCCTGAAAACTGATTTTTGTCCAATCCCCTGCCCTGTTTATAACGTTCAGTATGCTCCCGTTCGGTGCTTTTCCGATTATTGAAGCGCCTATATACGGCTCACTTCTGATGTTAAGGTTTCCGCCGTTTGTTGAAACGGTAACCGTATTACTCATCGGAAATACGAAGGGTATTCCAAAATAATCCGTAAGAGACAAAACGAGATTCTGCGCTATTGCGTCAATATTGTTTCTTATCCAGTCTGCGTCTTCGGGATTATCGTGATATGCAACCTCAGCAAGAACTGCAGGTGCTCTGGTTCTGGTGACCTCTCCGAGAGTTGTCGTCGCGACCGTTTCTACCTCCGACGGATCGGGATAGATAGTTTTGAAATTATTTGCAAATATCTCAGCTGCACGACTGCCGTTATAGCTGTATGGATAATAATAGAATTCCGCACCCTGAGCTGTACCGTCACGGGAAGCATTGGAATGAAGAGCAAGATGGAAATCGTAATTTCCGCTGTTTGAAGCCCTGATAGAGGATGCCGCCGTCATATCGGGCGTATTCCTTACAAAGCCTATTCCCGATGAATTGAGATACGGTATCATTGCATCGGCAACAAGATTCATATATTCCTCTTCGTTTCCTCCGCCGAAATAAGGATTAAACTCCTGCGTAGACGGACTTAAATATATAGTAGGCATAATAAACCGACCTCCCGTATCATTATATGAACGGAAGGCCGATAATGATTATTTTTCTAAACCGAACTGTTTCGCTGCATCTGATACCAGATTAGAGAACCAACAATAAAGAACCTCTCCGAGCTCCTGATATATCGGGTCACCGTCATGACCGCAGAGCATTGCAAAGGTTTGTCCTACCCGACGGTCGATATCACTGCCTCTTCTGAACGCGAGATAATAAAAGGTAAAGGCGCCCGTATCGGAGGTATGTCCGTATATTGAGCTATACTTTGACTTTACCGTATCGAGGAAGCTTTTTTGTGCTATACCCGCGACAGAATCGCTTAAAAGTGCAGATTCAAAGGTGGCGGTGACCGTAAAGGATAAAAGGAGTATACGCTGAACCAGCATTTCGGCATCGGCATCTTCAACCGCATCGGAATAGGCATTGGATGCTTCGTAAAACTTATCGGCAACAAATTCACCCAGCTTTTTGGCCGCAGTCACCTGAGCCTCAGGTAAAAGGTCATCTGAAACAGCACTTAGGTTATTACGTTTTATTGAATCGGAGGGGCGGTTGCCTGCAATTTTTATGTCTTTATCGTCGAACATTCTAATCACTCATTTCTGCTCTGAGATTTTTAAGAGCTACGGCAAGCTGATCGGGACATGAGGTGTTTTTATGTCCGCAGGCTATACCTGAGAGCTTTTTTATGACGTCATCAGCCCTCATACCCTCTGCAAGGGCAGAAATTCCTTTTAAATTTCCGTTGCATCCGCCTGCGAAGCGTATATTTGAAACAATCCCGTCGTTTACTTCAAAGAATATAGCCGCCGAGCACGTCCCACTAGTTTTATATGAGTAGGTCATCAAAATTATTCCTTTACTTGTACTTGAATTTATTGCTTCTTACGGGATGGCGAAGCTTGCGAAGAGCCTTTGCCTCTATCTGGCGGATTCGTTCACGGGTAACGTTGAATTCGCTACCGACCTCTTCAAGTGTATGGCATCTGCCGTCGTAAAGTCCGAATCTGAGACGTATAACCGCCTCTTCTCTGGAGGTGAGGGTCTTAAGAACCGCGTCAATATCCTCATTTGTGATCGTTTTTAAAGCGGCTTCATCGGGTGCTAATGCGTCGTCATCCTTAATAAAGTCCATAAGACGGGAATCCTCCTCGGGTCCGATGGGAGTTTCCATAGAAACGGGCTCCTGAGCGACACGCATAATTTCACGGATACGCTCGACGGGAAGGTTCATCTTTTCGGCAATAAGCTCTTCGCTGGGCTCGTAGCCGTTTTCGTGAAGAAGCTGACTCTGTACCTTCTTAAGACGGTTGATCGTTTCTACCATGTGAACGGGAATTCTGATGGTACGGGCCTGATCGGCAATAGCTCGGGTAATGGCCTGACGGATCCACCACGTTGCGTAGGTTGAGAACTTAAAGCCCTTGGTATAATCAAACTTGTCTACAGCCTTTATAAGTCCGACGTTTCCTTCCTGAATAAGATCGAGGAAGTACATACCGCGTCCGACATACTTTTTAGCTATACTTACAACAAGACGGAGGTTAGCTTCGGTAAGACGCTGTTTTGCCTTTTCGTCGCCGTCGTTGATCTTTATGGCAAGCTCGATCTCCTCGTCGGAGCTGAGAAGAGGTACACGTCCGATCTCGCGGAGATAGACCTTAACCGGATCGTCAAGGGACATATTCTCGAGTGCAACATCATCGTCGATATTATCAACGTTCATTTCCTCAAGCTTAAGCTCATCGTCGGTAGGCTCCTCATCAAAATCCAGATCGAGTATCGGAGGCTCTTCGAAAAGCTCGCCCAGTTCTTCGGGAGCAGGCTCAAGATCATCGAAGGAGACTTCAGTTTCCTCGATAGGATCTTTATACTCTATTTCGTTCTTTTCGGTTTCACTAACCTTTTTATTTTCCTTTTCCATTCTAATTCCCCTTTTTATTTTCTGCGATCCTTCGCATCTGACTTGCCCAGTCATCGTTATCGGTAATGACGTCCTTCATACTTTTTTCAGACCTCAGTACCGAAATACAGTCAATTAAAACCGATTTCGGATGGTCACCTTCAAAGCCGGTATTAAGCAGTTTTGAAATGTATCCTGCTTCTCTCGGCGAAAAGCGATCTCCCAGATCGGAAATTGAAAAATATTCAGAGACCTTGAGTCTCTCAAAGACTTCTTTGTACACCCTTCGGTTAAGTCCTGTGACAAAGCTGTCTTCGGTAAGTTCTTTTGAAGCAAGATCGAACAGGTCGGGATGCTTCATAATTATGGAGAGTATCATCTCTTCTGCGGCTACGGCACGCTCGTTTCCGAAGCGTTCGGGATTAATATCTTCCCGATCAAACCGCTGTTCGGTTATTTTTTTTGATTCTATCTTGCGCTTAGTGTTTTCTTTCGAGCGTTTAAGCTGCGCGATCTTGGTCTTCAAAGCCTCCTTGGAGACCTCGTAGTCTTTGGAAAGCTTTGAAAGATAATAATCAACGGCAATTGGATCGTTATTGGTCGAAAGTATCTCGACGGCGTTGTTGAGATATTTTATCTTGGCCTCCTGCGAGTCGGCATCGATATTATCGGCTGCTTTCAAAAGCTTATATGAGGTTTCGGGTACGGCGAGATCAATAAGCTTCTGAAAATCGGAGGGTTTGTTGTTTTTCAGGAATTCGTCTGGATCCTTTCCGACGGGAAGCCTTAACACCTTTACCGAAAGTCCGGTCCCGGAAAGTGTGTTAAAAGCTTTTGAAACAGCAGTTTCACCGGCAAGGTCTGAGTCAAAGCAGATAATAAGTTCCTTAGTATATCGGCTTATGATCTGTGCCTGCTCCTTGGTAAAGGCTGTTCCGAGAGGTGCAACCGTGTTTTTAAACCCGGCCTGGTGAAGCGCCACCGCATCGAAATTCCCTTCTACCAGAATAAGCTGTTCGGAACAGTTGGCCTTCGCAAGATTTAGTGCAAAAAGATTGTCACTTTTGTTGTAAACCAGAGTATCCTTGGTATTAACGTATTTAGCAACAGTCTTGTCCTCGGTCCTTCTTCGTCCGCTGAAAGCGACAACGTTCCCACGGACATTTATAACCGGAAACATAGAACGGTCACGGAAACGGTCAAAGTAGGTGCCCTTATTGCTTTTGATTGCAACGTCGGCCTGGACCATATCCTCAAAGGAAAAACCTTTACTGCGAAGATGTTTAACGAGAGAATCCCAGTCTGCAAGAGCCACACCCAGACCGAAGGTCTTTATAGTAGCGGGAGAAAGGCCTCTTGACAGATAATAATCCATCGCCCACTTACCCGCAGGCTTTGAGAGATTCGAATAATAAAACCTTGCGGTCTCGCGGTTGATCTCGTATATGGTATTTCTTAAATTATGAAGCGAATCGTCCTGAGTTCCTTCGACTACCGTAACTCCGCAACGCTCTGCCAAAAGCTTTACCGCATCGATATAATCGAGGTTTTCGATCAGCTTTGTAAACGTGAAGACGTCGCCGCCCACCTTACAGCCGAAGCAGTAAAAGGATCCGTTTTCGGGATATACAGTAAAGGACGGTGTTTTTTCACCGTGAAACGGACAAAGGCCGATCAGATTTTTACCTCTGCGTTTAAGGGTGATGTATGAGGAGATCACACTTTCAAGATCGCTTTTATACTTTATTTCTTCTATAACCGACTGTGGGATCGCCAAACAAGTTCACCTCTTTAAATTCCCCAGGATTTTGGTACGTATATATTATTATATGTAAGTATTGCGAAATGATCGGTCATACCGGCGATATAATCGGTAACGGCGCGCTCGGTTCCCTCTTCGTTAGCGATGACAGAAAACTCTGCCGGCATTTTGTGAGGATTATTCATAAAATAGGTAAACAATCCTTCAATTATACCGTCGACCTTGGATTCTTCGGATTTTGCCTTTGGGTTTCGGTAAACGTTATCAAACAGGAAGGTGTGTAGAGTTTCGAAGGCCTGCTCGATCTCCGGGGCCATCTTAGCCCTGTCGTCGGTATTTTCAATGACCGAGCGGACGAGGGTCGATATTCTGTCGCTTTTTGTCGTACCAAGGGCAAGTTTTATATCGAAAGGAATATCGTCTGAGTAAATTATATCTCCGCGAACTGCATCGTCGATATCGTGATTTATGTAGGCGATCCGGTCGGAAAGTCGGACTATCTGACCTTCAAGAGTTTCAGGCCAGGAGCCCTTTGTGTGATTAAGTATTCCGTCAAGCACCTCAAAGGTGAGATTAAGCCCCTTAAGATTCTTTTCAAGACGATCACAGACACGGACACTTTGCTCGTAATGAGTGAATCCAAACGAGGTAAGCTTATCAAGTGCTCTCTCCCCTGCGTGACCGAAGGGAGTATGTCCAAGATCGTGTCCCATTGCAATAGCCTCGGCAAGATCCTCGTTAAGACGAAGGGCTCTGGTAATTGTGCGGGCTATCTGCGATACCTCAAGCGTATGGGTCATTCGTGTACGGTAATGGTCGGATTCTGGTGAAAGAAAAACTTGAGTTTTGTGCTTAAGACGGCGAAAGGATTTACTGTGAATAATGCGGTCACGGTCTCGTTGAAAATCGGTACGGATGTCATCCTTTGGCTCAGGTCTTTTTCTGCCCTTTGTGTCAGCCGAACAAAAGGCTTTCTCGGATAATATTTGCTTTTCGATCTGCTCGGTTGTTTCGCGAACGGTAATCAATAAATCACCCCTTCGTATTATTATATAGACAAAAAAGCTTTTAAAACCTTTATTTTTTTAAAAAATTATTTGTTTTGTGTATTTTTCTCCCTTTTTCACGGCCGAAAGGGTGGAAAAGAACCTATCGGTCAGGGCGTTCAGGAATTCGGTTTCGCTTTCCTTAGCGACAGAAAACAATATTTTGACCCTATCCTCGAACAAGGTCTCCTCAACGTTTCCGCTGAATTCCTCTATCAGCTTTTCGAGAGACTGATAATTTGAATAATCGCTCGTTACCTCAAAGCAGACTCCGGGCACCATAAGATATTTATTGGCAAGATCGAGAGTGTCCTTTGCCGCTTTCTGATAGGCCCGGACAAGGCCGCCGGTACCGAGAAGGATTCCGCCGAAATATCTTGTGACGACAACAGTTACATCTTTAAGTTCAAAGCCATTAATAACGTCGAGGATGGGTTTACCGGCAGTTCCGTGCGGTTCTCCGTCATCGGAATATCTGGTTCGTCCTTCGGCATTCAGCACGTAGGCATAGCAGTTGTGTCTTGCGTCGCTGTGAAGGGAACGTATCTTATTAACGAAGGCGACCGCCTCTTCATCGGTAACAGTATGAGCAACGTAGCCGATAAAACGGGAATGCTTTTCGGTGAACTGTGTCGTCGTTTCTTCAATTATAGTCTTATAGGTGTCCAAGAATAATCCCACCAAACTTAAAATATAAAGAAAAACCGCAACCACAAATGTGGTTGCGGCAGATAAATTTGCAGATTAGAGACCGAAACGCTTATTGAATCTGTCGACGCGTCCGCCGGTATCAACGAGCTTCTGCTTTCCGGTGAAGAAGGGGTGACACTTCGAGCAAATGTCTAAGCGGATGTCCTTCTTGGTGGAGCAGGTTTCGAATTCTGCGCCGCAAGCACATCTGATAACTGTTTTTTCATAATTCGGGTGAATGCCCTGTTTCATGCATAAACACTCCTTTCTTTGCACATAAACTCTATAACGAATGATATAATATCATAACTGTCGGCAAAATGCAAGCATTATTTTTTAAAATCAAAGAAATTTTTAATTTTTTCGAAAATTTCAACGGTTTTAAATTTGACCGTATACTTTTTACCTCCGTACGCGAGATCGGAAGACTTATCCGATAAGGTCGTATCGAGACTGTCCGAACAAGCACCTACGCAAACTCTGGGAAAAATTACACACCACCAGTTTTGTCCTTTACCCTCACCTATAGTAAAGACAGCAGTCTTGTAGCTTCCTGCCGGAAGGGTAAAATCATCATATTCTCTCGTTTCGAAAAATTCCTCACGGAATTCTAAAGAAACGCCGTAATCGTAACCGTTCTCAAGGACAGCATCTTTTGCCGCAGAAAGCAGACAATCAAGATTCTCCTGCGTTTCATCGACGGCAAGCTCGTAGCTGGTGCAATCGGAATAAATATTCTTCGAAGCGGCCAGCACCGAATCTCTTATCTTAAGCTTAAGCGCTTGATCGGCATCAGAATCCGAATTTGCGAGTATCCTTATCCTTATTATATTATCGTACATTTCTTCGCAGGAATCGGCAAAACCTACCATAGAAAAAAGCATACAAAATATTAAAGCAGAAATCAGCGAAAGATCGAACAGTCTTTTTTTAGCCATAACAAAACTCCTTTTAATCTTTGAGTTAAGTTTTGACAAAAAAATCAGGCTTTAAACAAATAAAACGCCCTGCGGGACAGAACTGACTGCGAAGGCTTCGATTCCTGCCGCCTTAAGATATGATTCGGCATTTTCCGCAGAAGCGGTATCGGAAAAGAGGGCACATACGGTAGGGCCCGATCCGCTAAGGAAGACCTTAAGGGGCGAAAGCGGAGCGATCGGAGCGGAAAGCTTTTCCATATCCCAGCAGGCTTCAAAAGAATTGAATATTCCGCTTGAAAAAAGCACGGGATCGTCGGAAGCGAGCTTGCTTATGAATGTATCTATATCACCGTGACGGGCATTTTCCCGTTCGTCGAGAAGGTTATACATTGCACCGGTCGACTGTTTAAAATGTGTTTTAAACAGTACCATATTCACGCAAGCATCCCGAATCTTCGTAAGCCTTTCACCTATTCCCTGTGCCTTTACAGTTCCACCAACAAGAAAGAAAGGTACGTCGGCACCCAGTTTTGCCGCTATGGGTATAAGCTCTTCTGTAGAAAGATCTGCCTTAGTCGCTTCGTTCAAAAGCATAAGCACGGCGGCTGCGTCGCTGCTTCCTCCGCCAAGTCCTGCAGCAACAGGTATATTCTTAGTAATGAAGAGCCTTGCACCGCAGTCGATTTCAGTATACTCAAAGAAGCTCTTGCAGGCAAGATATGCAATATTGCTGTCTCCTGCAAGGGCTTTATCATTACAGCTCACGGCTATACCTGAGCCTACAAGTTCCAGAGAAACCTCATCGTAAAGACTCAGAGACTGCATTACCGTATTGATATCGTGATATCCGTCAGGGCGTTTAGCAACAATGTCGAGAAACAGATTGGTTTTAGCGAATGCACGCGCGGTATATATCATTAATTACTTGATTTCCTTTACAAATTCACCGATACGCTCTATAGCCGTTTTAATATGCTTAACGGAATAACAGTAGGAGGCTCGAACAAAGCCCTCTCCTCCTCTGCCGAAGGCGGTTCCCGGAACGATCGCGATCTTTTTTGAATACAGAAGCTTTTCGCAAAATTCTTCGCTTGACATTCCGGTAGATTCGATAGACGGGAAGGCGTAGAAAGCGCCAAGCGGCTCACGGCAGGTAAGTCCGACACTGTTAAATCCGTCGACGATTATCCTTCTTCGCATATCGTATTCTTCAACCATTGCAGCAATATCGGCATCGCCGTTGCGAAGAGCTTCGATAGCGGCATACTGCGAAGTGCTGGGTGCACACATAATGGCAAACTGATGGATCTTGGTGATCTGATCGAGTATTTCGGCCGGGCCGCAGGCATAACCCATTCTCCAGCCCGTCATTGAATATGCCTTTGAAAAACCGTTGACCGTAACGGTGCGCTCCTTCATTCCATCGATAGAAGCGAAGGATGTGTGCGACTCACCGCCGAAGGTAAGCTCGGAATATATCTCGTCTGATACCACGATTATATTGGTATCCTTGATAACCTCAGCGATAGCCTCAAGATCATTCTTTCTCATAACTGCACCGGTGGGATTGCAGGGATACGGAAGGATCAAAATCTTGGTTTTAGGAGTTATTACTGCCTTCAGTTCTTCAGGGGTAATTCTGAATTCGTTTTCGGCCTTCGTTTCAATTATTACGGGAACTCCGCCTGCAAGTACAGTAATGGGCTCGTAGCAGACGTAGGATGGCTGAGGAATAATTACCTCGTCTCCGGGAGAAACAAGGGCGCGAACAGCACCGTCAATAGCCTCGCTCCCGCCTACGGTAACGAGGATCTCTTTTTCAGGGTCGTAACTCACACCGTACTTTCGCAAATTGAGTTTTGCAATCTCTTCGCGAAGTGTGATAAGTCCGTGATTAGAGGTATAGCGGGTCTTGCCATTTTCTAAAGATCGTATACCCTCACTTCTGATATGCCAAGGGGTAGGAAAATCAGGCTCTCCGACACCGAGGGATATAACGTCATCCATCTGCTCGGCAATATCGAAGAATTTTCTGATTCCCGAAGGCTTTATCCCAACAACCCGCTTATTTAAAACACTGTTGTAGTCGATCAAAGCGAGAGAGTCCCCCTATCGTCTTCGTCGTCTTCGCAAAGAATGACGTCAAGTTCTTTATATCTGCGAAGTATAAAGTGGGTAGCGGTAGATACGACTGCATCAATAGTAGAAAGCTCTTTTGCAACGAACATAGCAACCTGCTGGAAAGTCTTCGAACGCACCATTACGCAAAGATCATAACCG
This sequence comes from uncultured Eubacteriales bacterium, assembly GCA_964599835.1. Taxonomy (GTDB): domain Bacteria; phylum Bacillota; class Clostridia; order Oscillospirales; family Acutalibacteraceae; genus SFWF01. Next base: position 29,132 of record CAZRHF010000001.1, read on the forward strand.
CCTGACATAAGGTAGACCGATTCGACCTCGTCGTATTTCATAACGCGCTTGGCAATTTCTTCAAAGCCAAAATCGGCCTGAGGAGAAACCTTGAGCTCGATAAGTGCCGAAACTGCGGCGGTATCTAATTTTTCCCAGTCGATTACGGTCTTATAACCACAGATAAGGCCTGCCGATTCAAGCTCGGCAATTTCTTTTTTAACGGTATTTTCGTCGCTTCCGAGCATAACCGCGAGGTCGGAAGCGTTGTATCTCGCATTTTTTCCGAGAAGCTTTAAAAGTTTAAGATTCATATAAATCTACCTCCGTTTTTATTATCTTATCATTTTTATCGCCATTATTCAAGAATTTCTTTGCAATTTTCTATATCTGTGTTATAATATTAACAATATTTTTTATTTGAGGTGTCAATATGAGAGCAGTTGTTACCGTTGTCGGAAAGGACTCCGTAGGTATTCTTGCAAAAGTATCCGTAAAATGTGCCGAGTCCGATGTTAATATAAACGAGGTCACTCAGTCGGTTCTTGAAGATATTTTCTGTATGATAATGCTTTGCGATATTTCTAAAATGAACAAGCCCTTCGGTGAGTTTTCCGATGAAATGCAAAAGCTTGGCAGTGAGATGGGTATGTCGGTTCACGTTATGCACGAGACCATCTTTAACTCTATGCACAGAATTTAAGGTGTAGGCTATGATTAATACCCACGAAATACTTGAAACCATAACCATGATCCAGGACGAGAACCTTGATATCCGTACCGTCACTATGGGTATATCGCTTCTCGACTGTATGGACGCAGATATCGATAAGGCTTGCGAAAAGGTATATAGCAAGATAGTTTCAACCGCACGGGATCTTGTTCCCGTATGCAAGCAGATCGAGACCGAGCTCGGAATTCCGATCATAAACAAAAGAATTTCGGTAACTCCTATCGGAATAATCGCTTCGGCCTGCAAGGATCAAAGCCCCGTTAAATTTGCTAAGACCCTTGAAAAAGCCGCATGCGAGGTTGGGGTCAACTTTATCGGCGGATATTCGGCCCTTGTTCAAAAGGGCTTTGCCGGAGCTGACGTCGCCCTTATCAACAGTATCCCCGAAGCCCTTGCCTGCACAGATCACGTTTGCGCATCGGTAAACATCGGCTCAACAAAGGCGGGTATCAATATGGATGCCGTTAAGATGATGGGAAAGATCGTTAAAGAATGTGCAGAGCTAACAAAGGACCGTCAGTGTATAGGCGCCGCCAAGCTGGTAGTTTTTTGTAACGCTCCCGAGGATAACCCCTTTATGGCGGGTGCTTTCCACGGTGTCGGTGAGCCCGACGTCGTAATTAACGTAGGCGTTTCGGGCCCCGGAGTTGTAAGAGCCGCTCTTGCCAAGTCCGAAGGTCTTGACCTTACCGGTGTCGCCGAGCTTATAAAGCGTACCGCATTCAAGATCACCAGGATGGGTCAGCTTGTTGCTCAGGAAGCCTCCAAGCGTCTCGGTTATCCCTTTGGTATCGTCGACCTTTCTCTTGCTCCTACCCCTGCCGTAGGCGATTCGGTTGCATACATACTTGAAGAGATAGGCCTTGAATGCTGCGGCTCCTGCGGTACTACAGCCGCCCTCGCAATGCTTAACGATGCGGTTAAAAAGGGAGGCGTAATGGCCTCCTCCAGAGTAGGCGGTCTTTCGGGTGCGTTCATACCCGTAACCGAAGACGCAGGAATGATCCACGCCTCCACCATCGGCGCCCTTTCTATTGAAAAGCTCGAAGCAATGACGGCCGTCTGCTCGGTTGGACTCGATATGATAAATATTCCCGGTGACACGACGCCCGAAGTCATATCTGCACTTATTGCCGACGAGGCCGCAATCGGTATGGTCAATTCCAAGACTACCGCAGTTCGCGTTATACCCGCTATAGGGAAGGATGTCGGCGACACCCTCAACTTCGGCGGACTTTTAGGAGAAGGGCCCGTTATGAAAATTTCCGCCTACTCCCCCGCCAAATTTATTAACCGCGGCGGACAGATTCCCGCACCTATGCAAAGTCTTAAGAACTAACCTGTTACGGAGGGAATGTGAATGAGACATTCTTTTATCTCTAAAGAAACTAACCAGTTCCGTGCTAATCTCCACTGTCACAGCACCTTGTCTGACGGTCATCTTACCCCTCAGGAACTCAAGGACGCGTATAAGAAAGAGGGATATTCGATACTGGCCATTACCGACCACGAGGTGCCTAAAAATCATTCGAATATGACAGAGCCCGACTTTCTTATGCTTACTGGATATGAAGCGTATATAAGAAACAACTCCGGCGGTTGGTACGATAAGTTTGCACCCGAGTTGCATTTGAATCTGTTTGCCAAGGATCCGGACAATGAATCGAGTGTTTGTTTTAACGACAAATACTGCAAGTATGTTAAAGATCCTGCTGTAAAAGAAGCATTTAAAAAGGTAGGCAGCAACCGCACAAGAGAATATACTGTAGAATATGTTAATGAATTTATACAAACTGCGATAGAAAGCGGCTACCTGGTTTCCTACAATCACCCCGTATGGTCTCTGGAGACGGAAGAAAGAATTTTTTCCTACAAAAACTTTTTCAGCCTTGAGATCGACAATTACAGCTCCTGGCAGTTAAACGGGCTTGAATACTCCGGTGCTTTATACGACAAGCTTCTTTCCCGAGGCACACGCTGTTTTTGCCACGGCGGCGACGACAATCATAACGGACATCCTCTGAATGATGTGTATTCAGATTCTTTTGGAGCTTATACAATGATTCTGGCAGACAGCCTTACTTATTCGGCTGTTATACGGGCTATGGAGCAGGGAGAAATGTACTCCTCCACCGGTCCGCGTATCAATGAGCTTTATATAGACGAGGATATTATCCATATTGAAACTTCTCCCTCAAAAAGGATTATTATTTTTGACGGCGGAAAATCTCCCAAACGGTTGTTTGCAGATCACGGTGAAACAATAACCTCCGCTGATCTGAAGTTCGATCCAAAAGCAAAATTTTTCCGTGTTGCGGTAATCGACGAAAACGGAAAGATCGCCTCCAGCAGAGGCTATTTCCGCGACGAGTGGGAGTGTTGAGAGCGGATCAAATTCAGTTATACCTAAAAGCACGCTCAAATTTGAGCGTGCTTTTATAATAACGAAGATTTTCTTTACGCTATGATTATTCTTTCCTATAACAAAATCAAGACATTTCGTTTACAACCAGTTAACAACAAAGCAGTTAAAATGTGTTAAAATTGGTAAAAATAAAATCGTAAACACTTTAAAGGAGTTATTTATGCTTAAACTCACCAACATTGTAAAGGAATACGAAGCCGGCGACAGTAAGGTCGTTGCGCTTAAGGGTGTCGATCTTGAGTTTCGAAAAAACGAATTTGTTTCAATACTCGGCCATTCGGGATGCGGTAAGACAACGTTGCTTAATATTATCGGCGGTCTTGATCGTTATACCACCGGTGATCTTTCAATAAACGGAAGGTCCACCAAGGAGTTTAAGGCAAGAGATTGGGATGCCTACCGGAATCATTCCATAGGCTTTGTTTTCCAGTCCTATAACCTTATTCCTCATCAGACGGTTCTTTCCAACGTTGAGCTCGCTCTTACCCTCTCGGGTGTATCTAAAGCCGAAAGACGCGCACGCGCAAAAGAGGCTCTCGAAAAGGTCGGTCTCGGCGATCAGCTTAAGAAGAAGCCAACTCAGATGTCGGGCGGACAAATGCAACGTGTTGCTATCGCACGTGCTCTTGTAAATGATCCCGAAATTCTCCTGGCGGATGAACCGACGGGTGCTCTCGATACCGAAACCAGCAAGCAGATAATGGAGATACTCCGTGAGATATCCGAAAACAAGCTGGTTATTATGGTAACCCATAATCCCGAGCTTGCTGACGAATACTCTAACCGTATTATTAAACTGGTTGACGGCAACGTAACCGCCGACTCCAATCCTTACGTTTCTGAGCCTGTTGTATCAGAAGATGACGAAGGCGGAAAAAAGAAAAAGGTTAAAAAGGCAAAGACCAAGAAGAGATCCATGTCCTTCCCCACCGCTCTTTCCCTTTCTCTTAATAATCTGATGACCAAAAAGGCCAGAACCATACTCACCTCCTTTGCAGGAAGTATCGGCATAATCGGAATTGCGCTTATTCTTGCCCTGTCAAACGGCATTCAGCTTTATATCAATCAAGTACAGGAAGAGACCCTCTCGTCTTACCCCATCACCATAGAGGCCGAAAGCGTTGATATGTCTGCGATGATCACCACCCTTATGGGTAATAACGCATCCAAGACCGATCACGACCTTGATAAGGTATATTCAAGCCCCGTTCTTAACGAGCTAATCAATTCTATGACCAGCGCCACCATTACCGAGAATAATCTTAAGCCCTTCAAGGAATATCTCGATAATGCCGATACCGAGCTATCTTCCCTTATCTCGGCGCTTGATTATTCTTATGCTTTCGATTTTAACGTCTTTTTTAAAGACGCCGACGGTAAGATAGTAAGGTCTGACGCGATGTCTCTTATGCAGGAATCTATCGGTATGAATATGGATATGACCGGCGTAAACAATCTTTCGGCCGGTATGAACCGTATGGAAATTTACGAAGAAATGCTTGCAGGTGAAAATGGAGCCCTTGTAAACGATCTCCTTTACGAGCAGTACGACGTAATAGCGGGAGATTGGCCCAAAGCCTATGATGAGATAGTTCTTGTTGTCAACGAAAACAACGAGGTAAGCGATTTTGCCCTGCTTGCTCTCGGACTCACCACAATGGAGGAAGCCAAGGAATCCTGGGATAAGATCGAAGCAGGAGCTGAGCTTGATACCGCAATTAAAAGCTGGACCTACGACGAGATCCGCAGTATGACCTTCAGTCTTGTTCCCTCTTATCTTTATTACGCTTACGATAAAAACACCGATACCTATCACGATATAAGCACCAGCGACGCAGGTCTTGCTTATATGTATGATAACGGAATCAAGCTTAAGGTCAGCGGAATTATCCGTCCGAACGAGGATGCCACCGCCACTATGCTTATGGGAACTATCGGCTATACCAAGGCACTTACCGATAAAATTATCGAACTTACCAATGAAAGCGATATTGCCAAGGCACAGCTGAGCGATTCTGAAACCGACGTAATCAGCGGTCTTCCCTTTGCATCTGCGGACGATAAAGAGCCAACCGATCTTGAAAAAGGCGCCGCATTCACCGAATATATCGGCACCCTCACCGACGCCGAAAAGGCTGAGCTTTACAAAGCTATCGCTTCCACTCCCGAACCTGAATTTGTTAAGCAAAGCGTAGATGCACAAATGCAGGGTATGGATCGCGAATATATTGAAACCGTTATGGTTGACGAATACGCCGCACAATCGGGAATCGATAAAGAGACTCTTCAGAGCTATCTTGCCGATATGTCCGACGAGGAACTTTACGCACAGATCGAGGTTATGCTTACCGAAGCCTTTACCGCCAGCTTTACCGAGCAGACACTGGCCCAGCTAAACGCACTTCCTGAGGCAGCTCTCTTAATGCAGTTTAACGGTTATTTTGCGCAGCTCGGCGAAGTAAGCGAGACAAATGCAGAAGATTACGCCGTCCTTTACGACGCCTATATGCCTCCCACACGCTCTGAAAGCAGTTATGAGGAAAACCTTTCTTTATTAGGTATAGTTTCGAAGGATTCACCTTCTGCAATCAATATTTATGCTTCGACCTTTGAGGCTAAAGACAAAATTGCCGACGCTATAGAAGAATACAATTCTACCGTTTCGGAAGAAGACCGTATCACCTACACCGACTACGTAGCGATGATGATGTCCTCGGTTACTATGATAATCAACGTAATCTCGTACGTACTCATTGCATTTGTCGCCATATCCCTTGTTGTTTCCTCAATTATGATAGGAATCATCACCTATATTTCGGTGCTTGAAAGAACAAAAGAGATCGGTATTCTGCGTGCTATCGGAGCTTCTAAGAAGGATATCTCCCGAGTCTTTAATGCCGAAACGCTTATCGTCGGCTTTGTGGCAGGAATGTTCGGAATAGGCATTACCCTTCTTCTTTGCTGGCCGGTAAACCTTATCATCAGAGGTCTTTCCGGAATTGAAAACATCGGCGCACAGCTACCTGTGACAGGTGCGATCGTTTTGGTTGTGATCAGTATGCTTCTCACCTTTATTGCAGGACTTATCCCCTCGGGTATTGCCGCTAAAAAGGATCCTGTAGTTGCGCTGAGAAGCGAATAATCGGAGGTACAGATGAACTTTCGCTATAAGCTTGCACAGTTTTTCTACGGTAGATATCTTTCCTACGGAATAGATGCTTTAACCGTCATTCTTACGGTGTTCAGTTTAATAATCTCTATAGTAAACATTTTTGTTGGGAGCATATTGCTCTATCTTTTTCAAACCGCTCTGCTCATATATATGATCTTCCGTTTGCTTTCCAAGAATATCGCCAAACGGCAGAAGGAAAACAAGGTTTTTGCCGATTTCTTTGCAGAGATCAAAGCTTCAAAAAAACTGAAGGAGCGAATCAAAAGTGAGAGAAACACCCACGTTTACAAAAAGTGTCCGCACTGTAAAGTTGTTCTGAGATTGCCGAGGAAGCCCGGCGACCACACCGTTAAGTGTCCGCGTTGCGGCGACTCCTTTAAACTTAAAGTAAAATAACAAAATCGACCCGACATCGGGTCGATTTTTGTTGTTATTCAGAGCTTTTTGTGATACAATACATAGGATAAATTTGTTAGGAGCAATAATATGAATTATACCAAATGGGTAAACGGATGGGGACTCGGTGTCACCCACCCACCTTTAAATGAGGCACAATGGGCCAAGGATACAACCGTGCGGTACGTGCTTATAAACTCGCTTGATGCCGGTGCGGTACGACTTAAATTTTCAAACCGTTTCGGTGATGAGGCGGCAGAACTGAGCGAAGTGACTGTCGCAATATCCGACGACGGAAAATGCAAGATCCTGCCCGACACCACTGTTAACGTAACCTTTGACGGAAATAAAAGCGGTACCATTCCCCCTCACGGCGAGCTGATAAGCGATCCCGTCAGATTTGAGATAAAATCGGGACAAAAGCTTGCCGTAAGCATTTATTTCGAAAAATTCACCCAAATGAACACCGGCTTTACCTATGAAAACACCTATATGGTGCGTAGATTCATCGAAGGCAACCACACCCATTCGGACGACCTCGACTTTTATAAAATGTCCTTCTCGGCCGCCTACAATTTCCTTTGGAGCGTAGATTTTTTGACATATCAAGACAGCTTTTCCATTGCCGCCTTCGGAGATTCTATAACCTCCCAGGAGTGGGTCGATATTCTTGCACATAGGCTGATAGAAAGCGGAAACGGCAGGCGCGCAATAGTACGACGCGCCGTAAGCGGAAGCCGTCTCAGAGGCTGTTACCCCGCCTTATCCTATTTTCATTACGGAGAAGGCGGTATGACAAGATTTGTCCGCGAGGTTTCACATGACGGAGTTGAGGGCGTAATAATCCTTCACGGAATCAATGACATCATTCATCCCGACGGAAAAAATCCGATGAGACCTATGAGCAATATGCCCACACCCGAATCGCTTGCCGAAGGCGTCAGTGAGTATATCACTGCCGCAAAAAATTTAAATTTGCGCACCTATCTATGCACACTTCTCCCCTTTAAAAACTGGCGCACCTACGACGAAAACCGAAACGAAATACGCAATAGCTTTAACGAGTGGATACGCACACAACAGCTTACCGACGGATTTTTTGATTTTGACAAAGCCGTACGGGATCCTGCCGACCCTGCGGCATTTTCACCCGAGTGTAACCGCGGCGATAATCTGCACGCAAGTGTAGAAGGCTACAGAAGAATGGCCGAAGCCATTGATATGAACATATTTAAGTAAAATGAAACCCCTTCATATGAAGGGGTTATTATTAATCTTCTTTCTTCCTAAACACGATGACCTTACTGCAGGTATAGTTCAGAATAATGACGATGACGCTTGCAATAAGCTTTGCAACGAAACCTTCTATTCCGAAAAGAGATCCGGTAATGCCGAGATCAATAAACATTGCAGGAGCAAAAATATCGATTATCCCGGTTGCGGCACGCGAAGCTCCGAAAGAGACTGCCTCACGTATTACGGTTTTGGCACTTCGGCCTCTGCTTTGAAAGACGAAAAGCTTATTGGTAACGAAAGCAAAAATAACTGCAACAAGACAAGCAAATGCGTTACTGACCGTAATGTCAAGATGAAACAGTTCAACGCATAAGCAGTAGGTAAACCAGTTTGAGAATGTCGTTCCGCATCCGAAAAGAACGTAAAGCAGTCCTTCGCGGTGCCTCTTCAATAAGTCAATCATAGTTGATCCTTCTAAAATATGATTAGCCAAACGGCATTGCAATGAATCCGAGTAGTGTCCCAAGCCCATAAGATAAATGAACGGCAAAAATGACAGCGGGTAAAAGCAGGAAAGACGTCAAAGATTTATTCGTTCCAAATCCTGCAAGAAAGATGAGCAAAGTCAGCAGGTATATTACCGAAATCAAAACAAGGGGTATTGCAAAGCCGAAAAGCATTAAAAAAACAGAAAATAATAACGCAAGCGTAAAGAAAAAGGGCACAAAATGAAAGACGGAAAAACAGTAAGGGGAGTGTTTAAGCGTCTTTGCAACCCAAAAGCCGTTTAAAAATTTTTGCTTAAGCATTAAAGAGAAGGTCCTTCTCACGTACTGATAGTAAACTATACCGGGAGAGTAGCAAAGGCGAAAGCCTGCCCTTCTTATTCGGTAGCACATATCGTTATCTTCGCTTCGGGGAAGCTTTTCGTTAAATTTACCTACCTTTTCAAAAACCTCCCGCCGGTACATTCCGCAAAACAAAGAACTGACGTACATAGGCTTGGAGCTTGTCCGATAAGGAGCAACACTGCTTCCGACAGGAGAATTCTCTGCTTCAAGCAAAAGCTTTCCGAAAAAGTCGTGACGGTCGGTTATACAGGGCCGTCGTCCTCCGACAGCTACCTCACCGCTTTCAAGCAACTGTGCGTTCTTGGAAATAAAGTCTTCAGGGATACGCGCGTGGGCGTCTATGCGTATCAGTGCGTCTCCGGTAAAACGGTCGATGGCGATGTTATGACCGCTTGGGATAAGCTTTTTTTCATTTGTGAAAAGCCTGCAGGTCAGAAATCCGTGGTTCTCAGCTGTGAAACGATTCATAATTTGGTAAGTTCCGTCGGTGGAACAACTGTCGATAAGAAGAATTTCGAGCTTATCGTGAGGATAATCCTGACGGCAGATATCGCTTAAAAGGTCAGGTAAATATGCGGCTTCGTTATATGCAACAACAGCAATTGAAACGACCATAAATTAAACTTTACACTCTTTCATATAGTATTATAACACACTTTAATAAAAGTTTAAAGAAATTTTTTATTATTTGTTTGACATCGGGAGAAATACGGGGTAAAATCAATAAAATCGGAGGTAATAAATATGTCTATTGAAAAGGTAAGAGATTACTTTAAATCATTTGGAATTGACGATAGAATTATGGAATTCAGCGTCTCGAGCGCAACCGTCGCGCTTGCCGCAGAGGCCCTCGGGTGTGAGCCAGCGCGCATTGCAAAAACGCTTTCATTTATCGTCGGAAACGGATGTATTCTTGTCGTAGCTGCAGGCGATGCCAAGATCGACAATCAAAAGTTCAAAGCCTTCTTCGGCACCAAAGCTAAAATGCCTGCTCCCGACGCGGTAGAGGAGTTTTGCGGACACGCTGTCGGCGGTGTTTGTCCCTTTGCAGTAAAAGAAGGCGTCAAGGTTTATCTCGACGTTTCTCTTAACAGGTTTGAAACCGTCTTCCCTGCGTGCGGAAGCAGTAACAGCGCAATAGAGCTCACCATTGACGAAATTAAAAAGTATGCAAACTCTGACGAAACGGTTGATGTCTGTAAAGATTGGGTATAAAAATACGGCTGTCTCACTTAGTGTGAGACAGCCGCTTATATTTTATTCCTCTTCTTCCCTTGCTCTTCCGTAAAGCTTTGTATTCTCGGCAACTATTTCGGCAAGCCAGTCATTGATACAACCTGCATTTATTCTCCATTGCCAGTTTCCTCCTACCGTTGAAGGAACGTTGATTCTTGCTTTAGAGTCAAGACCGATAATGTCCTGCATAGTCAGTATACACATATCGCCGACCGAAGAAAGAGCTGAACGCATCATAGCCCAATTAAAGCCCTCGTTATCGTCTACATGGAGGTATTTCCTTGCAATACTTACTTCCTCCGCCGACGCACTTTCGGTCCAGCCGATAATAGTATCGTTATCGTGGGTTCCCGTATAGACCACGCAGTTGCTTACGTAATTATGGGGCAGATAGCCACTGCTACAGCTTTCGTCGAAGGCAAACTGTATTACCTTCATTCCGGGATAGCCTGATTTTTTAAGCATCTTATGAACCTCAGGAGTCAGAAAACCCAGATCCTCTGCAATAATTGGAAGATCATCCCCAAATGCCTTTTTGAACTCGTTGAACAGAGCCATATTCGGTCCCTTCATCCATTTACCCTTTCTTGCAGTTTTCTCTCCGTAGGGAATGGCGTAAAAGGATTCGAAACCGCGAAAATGATCGATTCGCACCATATCGTAAAGTTTAAGGGCAAAGCCAAGTCTTTTCTTCCACCAGGTATAACCGTCCTTTTTCATACGAGGCCAATCATAAAGAGGATTCCCCCATAGCTGACCGTCTTCCGAAAAGGCATCCGGAGGACAACCTGCCACGTCGGTGGGCTTGAGGTCTTTATCTAAAATAAACTGCGACGGCTCCGACCATACGTCGGCAGAATCGTAGGCAACGTATATAGGAATATCGCCGATTATACCTATTCCCTGTTCATTTGCATACGTTTTAAGCTTTGACCACTGCTGACCGAATTTAAACTGAACGAAACGGTAGAACTCGATATTGTCTATTTCTTTTAACCTGATCTCTTCAATAACTGCAGGCTCTCTGAAGCGAAGTTCGTCCTCCCACTCATCCCAAGCGCGGTCATCGTGAAGATTTTTAAGGCACATAAAAAGGCAGTATTCGTCCAGCCAGTATGCATTCTCATCACAAAAGGTTTTATATTCCTTGTCGGGTCTGAACCTTGAAAAAGCGACTCTGAGCATTCTAAGACGGTTTTCGTAAAGCTTACCGTAGTCTATTGACGAGGCGTCGTTTCCGAAATCAAAAGAACTGAATTCCTCCGAAGTCAGAAGCTCCTCTTCAATCAAAAGCTCGGGATCGATAAAATAAGGATTGCCCGCATAGGCCGAAAAGGACTGATAGGGCGAATCGCCGTAGTTGGTTGGGTTTAATGGCAGTATCTGCCACCAGGACTGTTTTGAAGCCTTTAAAAAATCTACAAATCGGTAGGCCTCTTTACCGAATGTGCCTATTCCTCCTGCCGAGGGCAGAGAAAACACAGGCATTAATATTCCGCAGGTACGCATAATTTACTCCGATCTTTGTAATATAGGCGCCGTCAACCCTTGACTGCACCCGAAAGCACACCTTTTATTATATGCTTTTGACAAAAAAAGTAAATAGAAATTATCGGAATAAGGCATAAAATTATTAACGCCATAGTTGCTCCGTAGTCGATTTGACCGTAACTGCCCTGCAGATACTGTATCTGAATGGGAATAGTTCTGTATTCGCGCTTATCAAGAACAAGATAAGGAAGCAGATAATCGTTCCATACCCACATAATTTCAAGGATAGCTACCGAAATATAGGTAGATTTCATTATTGGGGCAACTACCTTGAAAAATATCTGTAAAGTATTACAGCCATCGATGGTGGCCGCCTCCTCTATCTCCAGCGGTATGCTTCTGATAAACCCGCTGAAAAGGAATACCGCAAGACCTGCTCCAAAGCCGAGATAGACCACCGGAATGGTAAAGGGAGTATCAAGAGAAAGCTTGTCGGCAGTTTTAGAAAGGGTAAACATTACCATCTGAAAAGGAACTACCATAGAGAAAATGCAAAAGTAGTAGAGGGTTCTGCAAAAAATACTGTCTACTCGGTTTATATACCAGGCCGCCATCGAGGTACAAAGCAGAATAAGTCCGACCGAGAGGATAGTTATTATAAAGCTGTAAAGAATCGCAAGATAAAAGGGATAGTTTCCCTGAAAGATACCTTTTAAATAGTTTTCGAGCCCTGCAAAGCTTTGAATATCCGGCAGAGAAAACAGAGAGGTCTTGATTGAATCGTTGGTTTTAAAGGAATTAATTAAAACTATAACAACAGGAAGTACCCACACAGTGGATATGAGGGTAAAAAACACACTTGAAAACGCCTTTGAAAACCTTCTCATTGCTGTACCTCCTTACTTCGGGTAAAGTAGAGCTGAGAAAGAGCGATAACCACAACGACGATAAAGAATATTACCGCCTTCGCCTGCCCGACACCCATATTCGTTGCACTCTCGTAAAATGAATTATAAATATTCAGGGCAAGCATTTCGGTTTCGTTATTCGGTCTTCCAGCAGTAAGCGCAAGGTTCTGATCGAAAAGTTTAAACCCGTTGGTAAGAGTAAGAAAGGTGCAAATAGTTATTGAAGGCATTACCGAAGGTATTGTTATATGCCTTAAAAGCTGACGGGAATTTGCGCCGTCGATTTTTGCGGCCTCGGTATATTCGGTAGGAACGTTTTGCAATCCTGCAATGTAGATTATCATCATATACCCGATCTGTTGCCAGCTTACAAGTATTATAAGCCCTATAAAACCGTATTTTGCCTCAAGAGCGAGGGCTGAACCGAAATATTTGATTATAACCGCATCGAGAATGATCTTCCACAAATAGCCTAATACGATTCCGCCAATGAGATTCGGCATAAAAAATACCGTTCTGAATAGGTTGGAGCCCCTTATCTTTCTTGTAAAAGCATAGGCCAGCAAAAAAGCTATTATATTTATTACGACAAGAGAAACTACGGTAAATGCAACGGTAAACCAAAAAGAATATATAAAGGTTCCGTCCTTTATTGCCTTCATATAGTTTTCAAATCCTACGTAGGTTGTTTTTCCAAGTGTCCTGAACCTGAAAAACGAAAGATATATACCCCAAATAAAGGGCCACACAAAACCGATAACAAAAGCCGCTACGGTGGGAAGCAGAAAGAAGGGTGCATACCTTTTAATTGCTCTGCGCTGACTCTTATTAACTACTGCAGAAGGATTGCCTGCGTTATTCTTCACCCTCTGATTCCTCCTTGAACAATGCTTTGTTTTTTAATATTCCGGACACGCAAGGCGCCCGGAAACAACTAATTTTTAGAAGCGTTATAATGCTTTTTCCATCCGTCAACAAATGCTTTTTCAACCGCATCCCACTTGCCTTTTCCCGCTGAGTAAGCCGCAAGAGCATCTACGAGATCGTTTCTCCAGACGTCTACGTTAGGCGTTACGGAGAACTCCCAGGTAATAGGATCATAACCCTTGTCAATATAGTCGGTCATTATTTCGGTAAGCAGGTTATCGACTGACTTCGCCTTTTTAAAGGGAGAAACAAAGCCCATATCCTCGGCTAAAGCTCTTGTACCCTCTTCACTCGTAGCGACCCATTTAAGAAATTTAAGGGTAGCGTCTATATCCTTATCATCTGCTTCGGAATTGACCGCCCAATAATTCTCGGTTCCGCTGCAAAGCCCCTGTTTTTCGTCGTTAACGCCGAAAAATATAGGCAAAAATCCGATATTTTCTTTGCCTATCGATTTAACGTTATCATATTCCCAGGTTCCGTTCTGATAAAACACTGCCTTTTCCGCCTTGAATTCTGCCGCCGCATCATTCTGATCCGAAGTGATCGTATTTTTATCTACCGTTGAATTATTTATATAAAGATCCCAGACCTCTTTAAAATTATCAAGATAGGTTCCCTTAACGCTTGATGGCTGTCCCTCAACACCGTCATCAGCAAATTCATAGTAGAGCGGAAGATTGGCGAGATGCCCGGAAAATCTCCAGCTGGAAGCAGATCCCAATCCCGATGAGGTAAAGGCAGAAAATCCAAGCTCTTCCTTTCTTCTTGTAATGCTTTCGGCAACCTCTTTAAGCTTTTTAAATGAGGTAATATCCTCTATTTTATAGCCTGCTTTTTCAAGCAGTTTTTTATTCGTAATAAGACCATAGGCTTCATAAACGTATGCAACGGCATAAACCTTTCCGTCGTCTTTCAGGGTGAATTCATCGGAGATAAGCTCTTTTACAATATCACTGTCGGTAAGATCAAGGCAGTAATCCTTCCAGGACTCAAGGCCTACCGCACCGTTCACCTGAAACAGAGTAGGCGGATCGTCCTTGTCGATCTCAGCAATAAGAGTCTGCTCGTAGGTACCGGATGCGGCGGTAACTACCTTGACCTCAACTCCGGTATCCGCTGTATATTTCTTTGCAAGCTTCTGCCAGGCACCGTCCTGCTCAGGCTTAAAATTCAGGAAATATACCCTTCCCTGCCTTGTTTCATCCGTTTTTGCGCCGCAACCGGCAAACAGGCTGATAATTGTGATGAGCGTTAGAATTAGCGCTATTATTCTTTTCATATTTTCCTCCGTATTTAATTTAGTAAAATATGCCCTATCGCATATTTCTGAAATTAGTATGTGCAGGAAAATAAAAAAACAACCCGAAGAATTAAAAAATTCTTCGGGTCTAAAAACATTTAAATTACTTAAGAGAACTTATGTACTCGTCTACATCTACAACAACATTCTCTGCTCTTGACTTTTCAGCCGCAAAAACAACCAAGTGATTGTAGCAGGATTCGTCAATGGTCGGAACGGCATTACCACCGTATTCACCGATGAGATAAGAGTAAAGGGTTCTTACTATGCCTGCATCTCCGCCGCCGTGACCGCCTGCGATTCCGTCAACACCGCTATAAGGAATCTCTTCCTCCTGTCTTGTTTCAAAGTTGAACACCTTAATGGGATTATTACCGTCAATCGCGGCGCGAACCTCTCCCTCGGTGCCCATAATATGAATGAAGCGACCGCCCTTATTAAAAGCATTCATCGAGAAGGTTACGGTAATATCGTCCTCGAAAAGCATATTAACGACCTGATGATCAACCACATCGTTATCACACTTATAAACACACTTTCCGTATAACGTTTCACGGAGAGCCTTCTCAACCATCTCGTCAGACGCATTTGCTTCGCGGGTAGCGGCTCCGCGGAACCAACCGTTATCCTTATCGTCAAGATAAAGCTTAACCGAGTTATAAGGGCAGGTATCGGCAACGGGGCAACCGTCAATGCAACGTTCGGGAGCCCCATCGGGAGCATTTTTTTCGGTAAAATAAGAAAGGGTTCCGAAAGACTGAACCTTAACGCATTTTTTACCGAGAAGCCACTGAAGGATATCTATATCGTGGCAAGACTTCTGAAGAAGCATTACAGAGCTACGCTCAGAATTGCCCCAGTTACCTCTTACAAAGCTATGAGACTGATGCACGTTACCAACACATTCCTCGTGATTTATAGCCATAACCTTGCCGAGCTTGCCCGAGTCGATGATCTCTTTAAGATGATTAAATACCTGAGTATAACGAAGAACTGTACAAATAACCACGCGAACACCGTTTTTCTTTGCGTTCTCGGTAAGCTTGATACATTCTTCCGGAGTAGGAGTGATGGGTTTTTCAAGAAGAAGATCGTATTTAAGATCAATAGCCATCATCGCAGGCTCAAAATGATCCCGGTCCATAGTAGCTACTATTGCAAGATCGGCAATCTTTCCGAGAGCGAGAAGAGGCTTATAATCGGTAAAGCACATTTCTTCGGGAATATTATGACGCTTTCTGATCTTCTCACGACGGCTGTCGATAGGCTCAGCAACGGCAATAACCTCAAACTTGTCGGGCATATCAGCCATGTAGCTCGTATAACAGTCTCCGCGGCCGCCTGCACCAATGAGTATAACCTTGATCTTTTTCATAAAAATTCTCCTTTACATTTTGTAGAATTCTGTTATTATTATAGCAGACGAAAATTATAAATCAATATAATTTTAAGCCAAAAATATATAATTTTAGTTCAGGAGAAATTATGATTTGGAAATCTTACGGTATAAACGAACTTGTAAAAATCGATTCTATGTATTCCCTGTCCACGCCGATTTACGATTTCGGCTATAATTTCGCAGGTGAAACTCATAACTTTTGGGAATGTGTTTATGTAAAAAGCGGCTCTATCGAAGTTTCAGCCGACGATAGAATACTTCGTTTAGAGAAAGGCCAGATTATTTTTCATAAACCTTTGGAGCTACATAAGTTTTACGTTGATTCTGCCGACGGTACCGAGCTTCTTATATTTTCATACGACCTTGTCGGGGATATTCAGCAAAGTCTTACCGACCGCGCCTTTACGCTTAACGATAAGCAATCTGAATTCATTAGAGGTATTGAGGAATGTATTGATGCCCAAACCGACTCTAATGCATTGTACACGAGAAGATACATTGAGCTTTTCGAAAAAGTTCCAAGTCTTTCGCAAAAAATCGTTTCATATCTTCAGCTGTTGTTTTTGTCATTGGCAGAGAACGGTTGTCAAAGCGAACAGATACTCTCCGGAGAAGCAAAGCTTTTCAGAAAAGCAATAAACTATATGAATGACGCGATTTCAAGCGGAATTTCCGTAAATGAGCTTGCCGAAAAATTAAATATCAGTACGTCTACCCTAAAAAGGCTGTTTGATAAATACGCAGGTATGTCGGTACATAAATATTTTACCGCAATTAAAATTAAAACCGCTACCTCTCTGCTTTCTTCGGGGCTCAGCGTGGGGACGGTAGCAGAGCGTCTCGGTTTTAGCAGCAGCGCTTATTTTTCTGCGGTTTATAAACGTGAAACGGGTAACGTACCTTCATCAATAAATAAAGAGTAAAAGGCGCAGTATATATCGTCCGATATATACTGCGCATATTTATTCAGGAAGAATTACTAACGACTGAAATCCCAGCTCAGCGTAACGGTCCGCACAGAGGCGCTTTTCATAGCTTATGCATTTACCCGAATAGGGATCGTTAAAATAGTAGTTTTCTTCATCATAACCAACAAGCAACATACAATGCTCATTGCCCGGCCAGGTGAATCTTGTACCATCTTCAAGATACCACGTATTTTGCGGATTGGTCTCCAGCATACCGATGGTTGCCCAAACAAGAACGGGGACATCATTATCAATATATACCGAACACAAAGCGCTGAGCTTCGTACCGGTGGTGTTCGCAACCCTTCCTTCGGCACCAAAATAATTTTTAAGCGCCCCTTCTATTACCGGAGCCATACAACCGAAGGAAGCCGCCGTCTTTGGGTCTCCTATGAAATACTCCTTTGGATCGGGCCCATATTTTTTACCGTCGGCATAGTAAAAGCTTCGATTTTTTGGAAGATATTCTTCTACAAAGCTTGTAACCGTTATATTTTCACCGAAATATTTAAGCGCCATTACCGCACTTACCGACTCGCATCCGGTAGGAAATTCGGGAAACTGATGAATCAAAGGAACGTTTTTGATCAGTTTATCGGAATAGGCTGTATTTGCTGCTGGAGTTTCGAAACGCTCTGAAGATTGGATCGGGGCATCCGTATCGCTGAATTTAAAGCTTTTTGCTTCTTTATTTTCGGTAGTGCAGACATAAAGCTCATTGCTATTCCCCTCACCTGCAACCACAACAAAGTTTCCGTCCTCCATATAAACCAGATCTTTTACCGGAGCTTCTGTTTCGACGGTCGCATAGGTACCGCTTATCAGATCGTAGCTTTTTATCTGATCACTCTTATCCTTTGAAACGCAGGTTGCAAGATAATTACCGCCCACACCAACGATAGTTTCATCAACAGAAGTAACCGAAATGTATTTGATAAGAACAGGATCGGTAAAGGTTACGGCCATTCCGTAATCGGTATAGCCGGCACAAACGCTGTCGCTGAACTTGGTAAGCCGTTTGTCGGTGATAAGACTTCTGCACTGAGTATCAGTAAGGAAAATAAGCTCGCCGTCCACAGACCTGAGATAGTATCCTTCATCATTGGATCCGATAAATTCGTTGCAAAAGAACCCTGTATCTATAAGTCTTGCTTCACCGCTCTCGACCGACGCAATATAAACGTTTCCATCCTTCATAGTGGTGAAAGCGAGTTGTTTGCCATCATTACTGAGGCCGCAGGCAGAAGACCAGGCATCATCCGACGTAAAGGTTTTTGATAACATCTCTTTGCCATCGTTACCGTAAAGCTTAAGAGTCTTAGCCAATTGATCTATTACGTAAAACCCATCATTTGTCATACCCGTCATCCAGCTACCTTCGCCGATATCGGTTTTTGAAATGGTCTTTCTCTCTTCTATATCGTAGAGCATGACTTCCAGCGAATATGTATCAAGACCCGGTGCTATAAGATCGATCTTCAAAATTCCGTTTTGCTCTTCGAGAGTCACAAGTTCTGCTTCGAATTCGTCCTCATCAAAGATCAGGTCGATATTGTCGGAGGGAGTATCTGAACAAGATCCGTCTTCGCGGGGATTAAGAAAAACAAACGAAACTATCAGTGCCGAAACGATCAGAACTGCAATTAACGGTATTGTGATCTTTATCTTTTTCATATACGGCTCCTATCAGGGTTTACAGCTACCGCAGGGTGAATAGCCGTCTGCAATAAGGTCGTCTCTGCTTCCTGAATATTCCTGTTTATTATACTCCTTCATATCCTTAACACTATCACAATCGGGATAGTGGAATTTTTTGGAATTCGTGTTTAAAACATAGTCAGCTTCACCCTCAGAAGACGTCTGAGAAGAAGACGGCGCAGAAGTTATTTCTTCTCCGCTTAGCGCGCTTTGACCCGTAAGATAATCTATAGTTATGCCCGGCTGAATGTTATATACAAATACATTGAAGCAGATCCCGTCTCCCTCATCCTCAACCGAATAAGCCTCCATCTGAACCCCTTTGGCAACGAGGTTCTTGCCCTCAAATACGGGGGTTACGCGGTAAAGAACATGGTTTTCAGTTACTCTCACATAATCCGCAACCATATTTTCAAAGGGAAGCATGCCCTCGACGTTAAAATATCTTGTTCCGGTTATAAGATTTTTCTCATTAGCATTTTCGCCCGTAAGCTGAAATCCGATAAGGTGACAACGGTTATAAAGATATTTTCCGTCGACAATATCATATTTTGCAGTTACCCATCCGCTGGGCTTTATCTGACCGATACCTTCCCTGTCCTCAGTCGGCATAATATCAACGCCGATACAAGACAGAGCAACACCGCATCGACCAAGCTCGTCAAGCTCGGAATAGGTTTCAAAGGATTCTGTTACCGGCTCATCCTCGGAAAATTCAGGAACATTATCGGAAAGAACTATGTATGTTTCACCGCTATAGTCGGGTATCCCGTCGGAGGTTACTCCCGACTGAATGACCGAAGAGCTCCCTTGTTTATCGTTTGATCCGGAAGTTTCCGAACAGGCGGTAAACAGCAGGCTTACCGAAAGCAATATTGCAATAAGCAGGCTAAAATTTCTGACTTTCATAGCTCATATACCTCTTTCGTGATCTTATCGTGCGAATTGCCTTTAAAGCTAAAAACACTTTTCGGGCTTTTTCCGTCAAGTACAGTTTGGTCAAAATACTTATCGGCGGGATAACGGCGATTCCATTTATAAATAATTACCTTATTTATTTTTGATTTAACGCTGCCAACGTCAATATTTTCAACAAAACAAAAGGCATCCTCTTTGATATCTTCAATGCTTTCTGTTATTATAGTTTTTTCGGAAAAACCATTAAACAGAGCGGCCGAAAAAGGCGAAATATATAACATATTTTCCCCTACTGTTCTGACAATATCTTCGGTTACTGCTTTATCGCGGCTTTGACGTCGTCCACCGAAAAGTATTCCGAAATTATCGTCGACACAAACAATAATATTCATCGTTTCCCCTCCTTGTTTATATTCTATCACACTTCATCCTAAAAATAAAGAAGAACACGACATTTACATAAAATAAAGTCGTGTTCTTTCGGTTATACGATTATTCCGTAGTCTGCGTAGTCGAATATGCGTGCATTTTTGTCAGCGTTTATGGCGATAACGGTACCTGCGCGTTCCATTCCTACAATATGGTGAACGGCTCCGCTGACACCGATGGCAATATAAACGGGAGGCGCTACTGTTTTACCGGTGAGACCTACCTGAGATGCATAAGGCATAAAGCCGTTATCCACAAGCTTACGTGTCGAAACTAATTCGGCGTCAAGTTTTTCTGCAAAAGCAGTAACCTTATCAATTTCATTTCTGACACCGTATCCTGCCGCTACAACAATATCCTTTAGTCCGCTTTGAAGAGTGCGGACGGTGGCCATAGCGGGACGCGTTGTGCTTTTTATTGCGGCAATAACGCTTCCCGATAAAGCAGGGCGTATCATTATAAGCTCGTTGTTGTTAACCTCAAGAGCCGTACAATCGGCACAAAGGCCAAGCGAAAGGCGGGCGGCCACACGGGCAGACATTCTTTTTGAAAGACTGTCGCTCTCCCAAAGCACCGCGTCGGGAGCACCTTCAGAAATAATCTTCGAAAGTAAAGCATCGTCGTCGGAGGGCTCGATAACAGTTATCTTATCAGCAACACCTTCGGCAAATGAGCGCGGAGATTCACCGATTATATAAACTTCTTTAAGTTTTTCAGACGATTCATTTCTGAGCGAAGAAACAGTATTCTTAGATTTTGAAATTCCTTCTATTATGACAGCGTCAAGCTCGCAAAGTGAAATGAATTTACATTTTCTTCTGCCTGATTTATTTTCACTGCTTCGAAGAACTCTTGTGGGAGAACCGACAAGCCCGCATCTGGATATGTCGGCACCTATATCATCGGCAGAAAGAATCTCAACCTCGCCCAGTTTTGAGCGCAGTCCGGGAAGCCTTAAAGAATTGATTCGCTCGACCGTTATAAGTGCGGGAAGGCTTTTCATAACCGTTCCTTCGTCTCTTGTTATACATCTGATGCCGTCAGCGTACGATTCTATACTCATTACGTTGGTTATAAGATCCATAGCACTAAACACCGAAAGCATCGGACCAACCTGACCTGTATCGCCTACCAAAGTCTGTCTTCCGCATATAACAAGGTCTGGTGAAAGCTTTTCAATCGCTAATGACAAAGCATAAGCCGTTGCAAGCGTATCGGCACCTGCAAAAGCTTTATCACTCAGAAGTACGGCTTTTTTTGCGCCAAGCCGCGTAAGCCTTAGCAGGAGCTCCTTAGCAGACAGCGGCCCCATAGAAAGAAGGGTTATATCTGAAGCATCAAGCCTAAGCGCCGCCTCATAAGCACAGGCATCGAAGGGATTTATCTCTCCGTCAAGACCCTGCCTGATACAAACAACTATCTTCATATCAGCGCTCCTTGTAGATAGGCGCAAGGGCATCGTGAATTTTTTTATATTCCTCAAAAACAGCGCTGTATTTTGCAGTATTCTCGGAATTGGGATAAACGGTATCCTTGACCTTAACGCAAAGCTCTGCGGCAGTTTTCGCATCCTTAAACACGCCTACGGCAATACCTGCAAGCATGGCCGAGCCGAAAGACGAATCGGAGCTTTCGGTAATTCTCAGAGGAATACCTAAAACATCGGCAGTAATACCGCTCCAGAGTTTACCTTTAGCGCCGCCGCCGATTAGTGTTGCGGTTTTGTCGTAGGAAACACCGAGACCGTCTAAATATCGTTTGCTGTCGAGGAGTGAAAGAGACACGCCTTCCAGTACGGCACGGGTAAAATGCGCCTTGGTATGGGTGGCGCGAATACCGACAAAGCTTCCGCACAGCATCGGGTCTGCATACGGTGTAAGCTCGCCGTTCAGATAAGGATGGAACATAAGCCCGTCAGAGCCTACATCAATATCCATTGCCTTTGCGTCAAGATCTTTATACTCTCCTCCGAAGGTATCACGATACCAGCGGTAAGAAGATGCCGCCGCTTTGGTAGCGGTTCCGGGATACCAAAGGCCAGGAGCTACGTGGGAATAGTTGACGAGATGTCTGTCAGGATAAGGTTTGTCGGTTATAACACAAATTCTGCCTGCGGTAGCAAGCTTTACGGTAACGTTGCCCTTTTCTACCGCTCCCGAGGCAAACACCTCCATAACGGTATCGGTAGTGCCGCAAATTACTGGAGTATCCTCTGCAAGTCCGGTTTCGGTGGCGGCTTTTTCGGTAATGCTTCCGATAATATCGGTGGGAGCTTTAATGGGTGGCAGTACGGAAGAATCTATTCCCGCAAGCCCGCAAAGCTTATCGTCCCATCTCATATCGTTACAGTTAAAGAGCATACTGCCCTGCGCTTCAATATAGTCGGTGCAAAAAACGCCTGTTAGATAATGTCTTATATAATCTTTTTCAAAGAAAATATATCTTATCTTTGAAAAGATTTCAGGTTCGTTTTCTTTTAGCCATACAAGCTGAGGCAGGGTCCATATCGTGTCGGGCTTATGATAAGTTTTTTCGAAAATTTCGTCTCCGAATTTTTCTCTTAAAAGATCAGCCTGTTTGCGGCTTCTTGTATCGGTCCAGTGGATAGCGTTTCTAAGCGGTTTAAACTGCGCGTCGCACACAAGGGAGGTATGAGTAGCAGAATCGACCGCAACGGCGGCGATTTCCTTTGGTGAAATTTTGCTGTTTTCAAGTATTGCTTTGCAGTTTTTGATTAAGGCAGATATCCAGTCGGCAGAATCCTGCTCGCATGCACCTTTTTCCACGTAAAGAGTTGGATATTCTACTGTGTTTTCGGCAATTATATTACCTTCTTCGGAAAGTAACGTTGCCTTTGAGGCGCCGCCGCCAAAATCAATTCCAAGCAGATATTTCATAACTTACTCCATTTAAATATTTAAACTATAAGGGAATACACATCACAAGACTTAAGGTTCCGCAGAAATTAAGTTCTCCGCTGTCGGCACCTATAAAGAAACTGCTTCCTTTTGAAAGGGAGACGGTTTCATTGTCACAGCTAAGCGTTCCTTCGCCGTCAATAACAACACATACGGCATAGGAATCGCCAAGATCGGTAATATAATTTTCCGAAACATTCAGTCTTTTCATCGAAAACTTATCGGTAAGATCGCTTCCGACTACGATATTTAAGGTATTGTCTTCCGATTTTGCAACTCTTAAATACTTACTCTTGGTTTCCTCTGCCGAGAAGCATTCATAAGTAAAACAGTCAAACATTTTCTCAAAACCAAGACCGCCGTGAAGCTTTTGCTCGGCTAAAATAACGCCCGAAGGAGTTTTCCTTTCCGGGATGACCATAAGATCGCTGGGCTCCTGAAGCTCGATCATAAAACAGCCTGCGCCGATGGCATGCGGCACTCCCCCATCAACAAACCAGAGATCTCCCGCTCTTACGGGAAATTTATGGAGGCAGGAAAGCATACCGTTTATATCCTGAGCATCAAAAAGCTTCTTCCAATGCTCTTTGGTGATGCCCTCCTTAAATCCGAGATAAACGCAGGCATCTTTCTCTGTATCAAGAATATACCAGCACTCGGTTTTGCCGAAGGGAGAATCAAAATGTTCTTTTGCAAATTCAATAGTAGGGTGGCACTGAATAACAAGCCGTTCTGCCGAATCGAGAAGTTTCACAAGAATTGACTGCTTGCCGCCGTGTTTTTCTGAGAGTCGTTTACCAAGAAGCTTTTCGGGAGCTTTTTCCAAAAGCTCTTTAAAATAGCTTCCATTCTCTAAAACGCTGAGACCCTCGTTTGGGACAGGCTTGTCGGGGTTAAAAGCAACGGCGGTAGACGCAAGCCATTCTTCAGGATATCTTCCGTCGGTTGGGTTTTCCTTTCCCATAAAACGGTCGATCCTTTTACCTCCGTAATAAGCCCGTCTGACGCGGTTTTCTTTAAACTTTAGAACCATAAAAACCTCCGGGGTCAGTATTTAATCTCGATGTTGTCGCCATATACTCCGGGAACGACTCCTCTATCAATGAGAGGTGTGTTATCAATATGGGCAATTATCCACTTGTTTTTCCTAAAAAGCAGTTTATCTTCGTGAATATTATCAAGCGGTATGTTTGTACCCTTTGGAAGAGCAACCACACAACCAAATCCTTTACTTGATACCTCAATAGGACAAAAATGCAGGCTGGTTGCATAGACCTCTATAGCCTCTCCCTTTTTAACGTAAAAGGCTTTGGCTGATGCGGAACTGATCTTACCGTCAATAATTTCATAGGTATGGGCAAGAATTAAAAGCAAATCGGTTACGGCAATATTAATTTCGCTTGAGGTATGCCATTCGAAGGCATTAAGCTTATTTGAATGACCGTAACAATAACCCGTCTGGGTCTCCATCTCGCCAAAATAATCTTCTTTGAAGCGTTTGGAAATTTCAAGCTTTTCAAAAGAATCTACAGATGCCTCATAAAGGCTGCCGTTTTCGGGGAGAATTTTCTCTTCGGCAACCTTTACGATTTCATTTGTATTAATACTAAGCTTTCGGCCGTAGGAGGCAAACTCCGGACTATCGACCGAATAAATTTCTATTTGCGGATTAATCTCACGCAGTTTTTCTATATTCATAGCTTAAATCACGGTAATTGTGTGAGAAAAGACAAAGGTATCGGCAGGTTTAAGAGCGGTGATACCTTCCTTTTCGGTTATATCATAACTGCTGCCGGGAACATCGGGAATACCGTTCCAGGGCTCTAGGCACATATAACCTGCTCCGTGCTTATGCCAGAGAAGGAAATAGGGTGCGCCTTGGAAATCGACCCTTATGGCTCTGCCGGTCTTGCGGTTTCTGAGGGTTGCGGCGCTGAAATCAATATCCTTAAAGGGCAGTGCATCCAGAATAAAGTACTTGTCGTAGAGAGGAAGCACCTTAGAATCCTTAATAATGGGATATGAGGTTTTCGCAAGGATATTTCCATACAGATTATGGGCGTTTAAGGTCTGCTCGCTGTCGAAAATAACGTCATAATCCTCAATTCCTTCGGGGGTCGCATACGCCTCGTGTGCACCGACGTTGAAATACATGGTATCGACCGACTTATTATCAACCTTATAATCAATCTTTACGGCCTTTCCGCTTAGAGTATATATTACTCTGAACTCAAAGTCAAAGGGATATGATACCTTGGTTTCATCGGAAGATTTAAGAAGGAAGGTTACAGAATCATCGGTTACTTTCTCCACTTCAAACAAAGAAAATTTAGCAAATCCGTGTTTTGTAAGGGTGTATTCCTTGCCGTTTAAGGTATATTTATCGTCCTTGAGACCACCGCATATAGGAAACATTATGGGGGCGGTACCCGACCATATTTCAGGCTTGCCCTCCCACATATATTCGGTATTATCGCAAACGATGCTTCTGAGCTCTGCACCAAGCTCGTTTATCTTTACGGTCAGTTCGGAATTCTTAATGGTTACCATAGCTATTCCTCCGTGAATTACTCTACCCAAGCGTGCTCGGGGTCGTTACTGCGGTTAAAGCCCTGATAATCTCCTGCCATAAGCCAGAGGAAATAGGTCTTATAACCGGGGGTAGAAACGGTAGAGTGATAACCGTAAGGGAATTCTACAAGCTCGTCATTTTTAACTCTGTAGGCCTCATCAAGCTCACCGTCAGCGGTGTAAAGGCACTGTACTGCAAAGCCCTGTTTAGGGTCAAAGAGGAAATAATATATTTCTTCTGCGATACACTCGGTAGGCATATTATCCTCGTCGTGCTTATGGGGAGGAAATCCCGCCCAGTTGCCTTCGGTGCAGTAGGCTTCGCCGATAGTAAGTATCTTAGCATTGGAGTTTCCGTCGATGATAAAGCTGGTCTCACGTTCAAAAGGCTGTCTTCCGAGGAGCTTTAAAACAACGTGATCTTCCCTTAGTACCTGAGGTTCGGTCTTTTCTGAAACAGGGGTTGCACAAACAGCAATTTTGATATGATCGAGAGCTTCAATATTAAGCTTCTGCTCACGGGGCATATAGAAGCTTTCAGCCTTACGGTTCTCGAAAACGTTCATTCGGTTACCGATGTCTTCCCATTTTTCACCGTTAACATTAACGTTACAGTGACCTTCGAGCATTATAAAAGCTGTCTCCTTATTCTCGGTATAAAAGTCGAGATTCTGTCCTGCTTCAAGCTCGATTATTCCGAATTCGAGCTTTTTAAGACTGCACTCCCCTATTTTGCAGATAGGAGTATATCCGTTTGTAGGCTTATATGCTTTTTTAAAGTTCATATCCGTTCTCCTTTAAATATTCTTTAACTCTGTCAAAAGAGGGCACGCTTTCTCTGGCGCCTATTCCCATGCATTTGATGGCAGAAACCGCACTTGCAAAATGACAGCATTTATAAAGGTCAAAACCTTTAATGATTCCTGCGGCAAAGGCTCCGTGGAATACGTCTCCCGAGCCGTTGGAGTCAACTACATCGGCAGGATAGATAGGATAGCTCACAGTATTCCTCCCGTCATAAAAGATTCCGCCTTTTTTACCCTGCGTAATGACCACTACTTCGGGAGAATAGGTTTCAAAAAGCTTTTTTGCTGCTTCTTCTGCGGTTTTAGCTCCGGTATGCTTTAAGGCAAATTCCTCGGAAGGAATCATAATATCGGTTTCGGTAAGCAGACGTTCAACGCCATCGTAAAGTCCTCCGCAGTCGTAAAGCACCTTAATGCCGTTTTTACGGGCGAGCTTTGCGGCCTCTACTGCGGCATCCATCTCATTTCCGTCAACCATAAGAAGCTCGGCAGAAAGGATAGCCTGCTTTTGCTTTTCGCTAAGCTTCAAGGGCGGAAGGTCTCCCTTATCAAAAACACAGGTGCGGCTTGCGGTATCTCCGCTGAGCCAGATGACCGAAGTGAAAGAACGGTAGCCGTCCATCACTTCGATATTGTCGGTATTTACACCGTATTTTGCAAAGTCATTTTTGAGGATCTGTCCTGCGCTGTCGGAAGAAAGAACTCCGACGTAGCCTACGTCTTCGCCTAGCTTAGAGGCGGCTACAAGTCCTGTGGCAACGGGGCCTCCGCCCGCCTGCTTGCTGGAGAGCGCACGCATTTTTGTGTCCTCGTCGGGATAACGCGGAACGCTGATAAGGGTGTCCATAACACAGGCACCAATACCTATAATTTTACACATATTATTTTGCCTTTCCGTCGGCTCCGACCAGTTTTATCTTATCTAAGGCCATCTTTTTAACCGTTTCGATGGGCTTTTTCATAAAGATATCTACTGCAATACTGCGGGCAGGATCTTCAAGGGTTTCTTTTGTACCATCAGCAAATGCACAGCAAACATCGGTGCCGATATTCATCTTACGAACACCTGCGGCGATAGCGGCCTTAACCTGATCGTCGGGAATGCCCGAGCCACCGTGAAGCACAAGAGGAATTCCTCCGGTTGCCTCGCGGATAGCTTTAACGCGCTCAATATCCAGCTTCGGGGGCTTTTTATAATGACCGTGCGCGTTTCCTATGAGGACGGCAAGACAGGTTACACCTGTTTCTTTTACGAATTTTGCGGCCTCTGCAGGGTCGGTAAACTCGTCCATAGCGTCGTCGTTTACGCTACCTACGTGACCTATCTCGCCCTCAACGCCCACACCGATAGCATTGCAGGTCTCTACAATGTGCTTTGTGAGCTCAATATTCTTTTCAAGGGGATGAACCGAGCCGTCGAGCATTATTCCCGTAGCACCCCAGCGAAGGGCACGGGTGACCTCCCACTCAGAAGGGCCGTGGTCAAGATGGAAACAAACGGGAACACTTGCCTTCTGTGCGGCGGCAACAACTACGGGGCAAAGATAGTATCCGACCTCTTCGTTTAAAAGACGGGGATAGACCTGAATAATAACGGGGGCCTTCGCTTCCTCGGCGGCGGCAATAACACCCATAACTGTTTCGATATTATATACGTTAAAGGCAGGAATACAGTAGTTTCCTTCCTCTGCCATACCGATGACGGTTTGTAAATTAACTAACATATTCCCTACTCCTTATCCGAGAATGAGATCTTCGAGAGAGAGTATCTCAACGTCACTCTGCTCTACGGCCTTAAGCGCCACATATTCGCCTACGCAGGCGGTGACGATGGTCTTTGCGCCAACGCTGGTTGCGTTGAAGATCCTTCGTTTGGAAACGAGTTTAATGACCTCCGGCATATACTGAGCCATAAGGATATTGCCTGCCCAAACGGTTTCGGCGCGGTTAAGATGAAGCTCACCGATATTTGCGAATGCAGAAACTACGGTTCTGATCTCTTCGGTTTCTTCAAGGTCGCGGGAAAGCTGATAAGGATCCTGGATAGCAACGGTCTTATCGCTCTTTGTGGCTGTAAGCTTACCGGTATTTAAGGCATCGGCAAGATATGCGGTATAGGTTACTACCTTTGCGGATGTCTCGATTCCGTATTCTTTATAAAGCTGTTTGATAGTTTTGGCATCATTAGGATCGTAAACGATCACAGTCTTATACTGTGAGAAAACCTCTGCGGCAGACTGCATCATTTCTTTGGTCTCGTTCGCAGCTCCGATAAGGAAATCGAGCTGAGCACCGCTGGCGGGCTCGTCAGCTAAGAGGGTGAAGTCTATACCGGTGTTTTCTATAACTTTTATCGCCTTAACTGCCTGCTCGCAGGCCATAAAGCGTGCATCAACTCCAAGATATAAAAGAGTATCGGTCTTGGCGGTATGTGTTTCTATAGAAGCCTTTAAGGTATCGCAGAGCTCTGTTTTGCCGTAAGCATTTCCGTTTTCAAGACAGTTATCAAGTAAAACGTTTATGTAGGAAGGAAGCTTATCTTCGAGGGCGGCCTGCAGACGGGTCTCCTTGGTGAACATTACGGGATCCCAACCTGTTACACAGTCGTGAACGCAGGCGCCGCAGGTGCAACATTCATAAATGTTGTCCATAATTTCCGAAAGGTCAATAGCCTCACGGTTAACAAGTGAAATTCCGAGAGCGCGGGCGCGGGCGGTATTTCTTTCCTGACCTGTAGCGTTTCCGACAGGGCAAATATGGTGACACATCCAGCAGAAACGACAAGCGTCAACGTGCTGTTTGCATTTTTCTGACATAATCATAGTAATTTTACCTCCTCTTAGAATTAAAGACCGAGCTTAAACGGATTCATAATTCCGTTGGGGTCGAGCTGTTTCTTAAGTCCTTCAAACACCTGCATCGCAGGGCCGTACTGTTCCTTCATAAGGCGGCCGAGCTTGATTCCGACGCCGTGATGATCGTTTACAACTGCGCCGTGAGCAAGGGCCGCGCGAACACCGCAGGTCCAGATTGCCTGATGAAGGCGAAGTGCCTCAACGGGATCTTCGGGAACGTCTTTACCTTCAACGATAAAGCGGTCGTAGATCATAGAGCCCCATTCATACCAATGAGAAAAGTGTGCAATAAACTTAGCCTGGGGGAAGTTGGTTTCAATGGCTTCCTTCATCGCCCAGTAGATCTTTTCGATCTTATCGTAAGGAGCAATGGTATCCATAGTACCGAACATCTGGGGAATGTCCATCATGTGACCGGGATAGAAGAAGGTGATCTTCTCCTTCCACCACTTTTCACCGTACTCGCTTCCAAGGTCTTCTGCGCCGTATTTTGCAAAAGTAGAGAGAAGTATCTTCTCCTCGACCTCAACGAGCTCCTTACAGCCTTCAATAGCCACGTTCATAAATGCACCCTTGCGCTCAACGCCGACTATCTTCTTAATGAGAGAAGAGGTTTCGGCTTCGTCATAAAGACGCATAACAGAAGGCTTGAATTTCTGTAAAAGCTCGCGGGAGGCCTGGAAAGCACCGTGCATATCCTGGAAGAGAAAGCCACGGAAACGACGTTCCTCAGGCTGGTCGAAAATTCTGATCTGTGCCTTGGTGATAACACCTAAGGTCCCTTCGGAACCGATGAATATCTGGTTAAGGTCGGGACCTGCGGCGTGCTTGGGAGCAGATGCGGTATTGATGATGTCACCGTTAGGCAGAACGACCTCCATCTGAAGCACCATATCGTCGATCTTTCCGTATTTGGTGGAGCAGACACCTATACCTCTGTGGGCAAGGAAGCCGCCGACGGTAGAGCAGGTGAGCGAAGAAGGATAGTGCATGGTCGCCTTTCCAACCTCGTTTGCGGCCCATTCGATATGCTTATAAATAGCACCCGTACCACACTCAATATACATACCCTCGGTATTTACCTCGTAGATCTGATTCATACGCTTGGTATCGAGTATGATACCGCCGCATACGGGAATTGCGCCGCCTTGTGTTCCGCCGCCTGCGCCCCAGGTAGTTACAGGGAGCTTATAGTAGTTAGCGATCTTCAGCACCTTAGAAACTTCTGTAGCATCCTTAGGACAAACAACGATATCTGCCTCGGGCATACGGCATCCGCGGTCGGCCCACATACGGGAGAGCCAGTAATAGTCTACGCTGTGGGTAACCTTGTCGATAGCGCGGGTAGAGCAGTTTTCCACTCCTACGGCGTCCTCAATTTCGGTGAGGATCATTGAAAACAAAAATTCGTTCATCTGGATCTGCATTTCTTTTTTCTCCTTTATTTTATACTTTTATCAACCTTAAGGTTGGGAAAATACTTGCAAAATTCTTCAATTTCTTTGCGGTAGTCCCCTTCTATCTCAACAAAGTGATGAATATATGGACCGTCAATAAGTCGGTCTTCAACGGCCTGCAGGTTACTAAATTCGCCCCATATATAAGTTCCGTGAGTCTGAGGACCATCGGTGGTATTGCAGACAAGAGGCAGTATCATATAGTTGCCGCTTTCCTGATCCATTCGGGCAACAGTATAGGTGCCGTCCTTGCCTCTGAACCATTCACGCTGATTAACAAGACGTGCGGTGCTGTCGATTCCGCTTTCGGCCTTCTGTGAAAGCGGGAAGGGTCCGCAATGCCAAAGAAGCTCAGCATTCTTATTTTCCGGATGACGCACGGTGAATTCTCCGAATAAGGGCTTGCCCTCACCCATAGTTGCACATTTAAGAAGGGACATTGTGATAGCGCAGTGAATATCACTTTCACAGGAGACCATATATCCCATATCGTTAAGCATTCCGTAAACCGCACAGGGTGCAAGACCGTCGAACATAACCGGAGTTGCCGTCCAGCACTCGGCCGACATAACATCGAGATCGAATTCCTCAAATATGTGCTTATATGTTGCGGCAAGGGTTGCCATTGAGTTTATGTATTTCGGTGTAAGCTCATCAAGTTTGAAATTACTAAGGAAATATTTTTCATATTCGGCAATTTCATCAGCATAAAGTTCCTTAGCGGCATTAAAGCGCTGCTGAACCATAGCGAAGTTTATAGCGATAATGCGAATTCCGAACTTCTCCATAAGCTCGCCTTCGTTGGAAATTACCGAAAAGAAGGGCTGCGGACGTGCACCAAGCTGTCCGATACGCATTCCTTTGAAGTTTTTAACCATACAGACTACGCGAACGAAAGAGTCAAAGCCTTCGGCAAATTCTTCGGATTCTACCCTACAGCAAGGAAGGTGTGAAAAGGGAATGTGATAACGTTGCATCTGACGGGAAAGTCCGAAAAGACCGCACTGCGAGTCGGTAGGACGCATTCCGTCAACATAGTACTCATCATCAAGAGGGGCCCACAAAAGAACGGGCTTCCCGAGAGCCATAGCAATATCAGCGGCAGCTTCCTCGTTTCCGAAGTTACAGTTGATAATAAATACGGCGTCGACCTTTTCGTCTTTGAAGCGTTCAACGACCTCTTTAGCAGAAGCATCGTCAAAAACCAGATCTTCGATGCCGATACCTTTATTGTCGACAAACTCTACCTTGTCAGAGCTGAAATTCTTCTCAATGTATTCGGTAAAGCGTTTTCCGCGTTGCTCAGCCGAATACCAAGTAAGGAAGGTTCCTCGCGGACGGTCGGTAGTGTTTCTTCGCATAGCGACAAGTCCGATCTTAACTTTATAATCAAACATAACAAGTCCCCTATCAGACAAAATTTTTACATTACAATGATACAAAAATCCGGAACATATTTCAATGGTTTTTGAAAATAAATTTTAAAATATTGACTTTTTTTCTTAAAAAAGCTAAAATAAATGAAAATAATTTTCATTTGGAGGTATCAAATGGAAACCGTTACCCAAAAAATCAGAACTTTATATAAAGAAATGGGCCCCGCAGAAAAAAAGATAGCCGACTTTGTCGTCGGAAACCTTAACGATATAATGGCGACCTCAATAAGCGAATTATCCGAGCTTTGCGGCTGCGGTGATGCAACGGTGGTCCGTTTTTCGAGACGCCTGGGCTTCGAGGGATACCAGGCATTAAAGATCGCTATTGCAGGAGACCTCGGTTCCGCATCGGCCATCAGCTCCGAAATTGAGAAAAGCGATTCCTGCTTTGAGATCTTTTCTAAAAGAATGAACGACATAGCCTTAACACTGAGCAATACCCAATCGGTGCTTGATGCACAGGCTCTCGAAAACGCCGCAAAAATTATTATGAAAGCAAAAAGAATTGTTGTTTTCGGCCTCGGAAATTCGGCCGCGATAGCCTCGGATGCCGCACACAAATTTTTAAGACTGGGACTTAACGCCCAAGCCTGCACGGACAACCATTTGCAGGCGATCATTGCCTCACATATCGACCGCCAGAGCGTTGCAATAGCAATATCACACTCCGGAGCTTCAAAAGATATCGTAGAAGCGCTCAGGCTTTCAAAAATCGGAGGTGCAACTACAATAGCTATTACCAATTTCGGCACCTCCCCCATCGTTGAAGCCGCCGATTTTTGCCTTTTTACCAAGGCCGAGGAAACCCGACACTCTATTCTCGCCATGAGTTCCCGAATAGCACAGCTTGCTATTTTCGATGCAATATACACCTACATAGTCGTTAACGCAGACAAGGCCTCAATGCAGGCAATCTACAATACAGAATTGGCACTTCAGAACAAGAAATATTAAAAAAGACGTAACGCCCTGCGTTACGTCTTTCTATTCTTCTATGATCTCTTCAAATCCGTCGGTATAAAATATTTCATACTTATCGGTGATCCACATCGCATGAACACCGTCAATGCCTTCAACAAGCTTTTTGCCTTCGTCATAAGACATATTAAAAAGTGCAGTCGAAAGCGCATCGGCAAGACCGCTATCGTCACACACCACCGACACCGAGGTAAAATCAAACTTAGGCATAAGCGTCTCGGGATCGATTATATGGTGATAATGCTTTCCGTCAACCGTGTAATACCGCTGATACGATCCTGAGGTAACGAAAACCTGATCGGAAAGTCCAACGATCATTACGTAACCGGTCTCGCTTTCGGGGTCGGGATCAACTACCGAAGCCGTCCACTTTGAGCCGTCGGGTTTTGTTCCCAAGGTTCTTATATTTCCGCCTATATTAAGGGTATATGAGGTTATTCCCTTTTCCTTCAGATCTGCGGCGACTCTCTCGGTTGCATAGCCCTTCGCTATTGCACCCACGTCCAGCGACATTTCGGCATCACGCAAAAATACGGTGCTGTTTTCGCGGTCTATTACGATCTTGGAAATATCGGTATATGCGGAGGCCTCAAGCAGTTTATCCTTAGGAGGAAGACGGGCGTTTTCGGGGTCGTCAATTCCCCATGTGCGATAGTCGTGCCAAATGGATAGGACACTTCCCATCGCAACGTTGGTTTTACCGTCGGTGATCTCATACAGTCTTATACATTCGTCAAGCAGATCAATTATTCGTTTATCGACCTTAACGGGCTTGTTTCCTGCGTTCTTGTTTACGGTGCAGAGATTATTGATCCCCGCATAGGTTTTGTAAATATCGTAAAGCTTGTGATATTCCGACAGCTCTTTCTCGATGAATTCGGCATTTACATTGAATTCTTCCTTGCTTGATTCAAAGCCAACTACAGTTGAAACCGTATCGAAATAATCGAGATAGGTCTCGGTGAATTTTTGCTTCTCCTGCACTGATCTGCAGGAAGAAAACACTACTATTAAACTGCAGATAAGAGCAAGTGAAACAAATCTTTTTGTCATAAAACGTTCTCCGTTTTGCAAAAAAAGAGGGGACGTAAAATCCCCTCTTTAAGCGGTTATTTACTGAGCGTTGGACATAGCCTGAGCCATAACTGCCTGATAAGCACCAATCTGAATGGTAACAGACGCGGAAAGGTCAGCGTCGGTAGGACGTTCGTCCTCGGTCTTGATGGCCTTGATCTCGTCGGCAGTCTTACCTACAACGTAATCGGTGAGAGCCTTGCCCTGAACGTACCACTCACCTACGCAGTTTTCAGCGTATGCGAGCATACCGTAATCTTCCTTAAGATTTCTTTTGGTGTCGGAATAAGACTTATCGGCAACCTTTCCTTCATTGTCGATCTGAACTTCGGGCTGAAGCTCGTCGAGAAGAGCGGAAATTACCTTACCTTCAGCATCGGTAACAACAGCAGCAACGGTAGCGGTTAACTTGACGGTTGCGTTGGTCTCCTTGTCGGCATTATAGTCGGAAGAGGAAGAAAGGTCGTTATCTACATCAAGACCAAGCTTAAAGCCTTCAGCGGCGGTAAAGGACTTGGCCTGTGCATCTTCACAAGCAGCAACGATAGCGGCATTGAAATCACCTACAGCCACGGTGCATACAGCGCTGAGATCAGCGTCGGCAGGAGCTCCGGTATCGCTGAGAGTGAGTGCTTTTACGTCTTCGACCGTCTTACCGATCATTTTATCGGCGTATGCGTCGGCCTGCTCATACCACTCTTTGCCTATTCCGGAGACGCCCTTCATAGAATAGTTGTCCTTAAGCTCCTTCTTAGTGAGAAGGCTTACGGAATCAAGATCCAAAACCTTACCGTCAGCAACAGAGACCTTGGTCTGTGCAGCGTCGAGGTCAACGGCCACGATCTTTCCGTCTTTATCAAGAACAACTGCGGCGTAAGTGGCTTCTATATTGGCATAGGCATCTTTATCTTCGGTCTTATCAGCCGAGGCATCCAAAGATACGACAACACCCATACCAACCTTATATTCGGCAGTTTTTTCTCCTCCGCAGGCTGCGAGAGAAAGAACCATTGCGAGGGCGAGTATCAATGCAAATATCTTTTTCATAATTTTTACCCCTTTGTATTAAACTTTGAAGACTTCAGTCCTCTTTGACTATATTCTACACTATCCTGCTATATAGGTCAAGGAATTTTTAGCTGTTTGTAAAAAAAGCATCAATCTGCTGTCATTACCTTTATCATATTAGTATTTCCTGACATATTGATAGGCGCACCGCCGACTATAACAACGGTGTCTCCCTTCTTTACGACATCGATCTGCTTGGCGCAGTCGAGAGCGTGAAGGAAAAGCTTTTCCGTGTTTTCCTGACAAAGGGCTAAAACAGGATGAACGCCCCAGGAAAGAGACAGCTGATGATAGGTTTTGATCTCAGGAGTAGAGGCCACGATAGGCTCGGTAGGACGGAATTTAGAAAGCCTTCTGGCAGCGTGTCCGGATTTGGTAAGTGCGATTATTGCCTGTGCGCCCAGATCTCTTGCAGTAGTGCAGGCGGCGTCACAAATAGCATTTGCAGTATCCATTTCCTTTACAAATCTTCTATCGGTAAACATATTCATACTGATAGCATCACTTTCGGCCTGGCGGACTATCTTTGACATTACCTCAACGACCCTGGCAGGATGGTCGCCCATAGCCGTCTCACCCGAAAGCATAACCGCACTCGTACCGTCGAAAACCGCGTTTGCAACGTCGGTTATCTCGGCTCTTGTCGGGTTATAGGAATGAATCATAGACTCCAGCATCTGGGTAGCGGTAATAACGATCTTACCCGAACCGTAGCAGGTTTTAATGAAACGCTTCTGCAGTCCGGGAAGCTTTTCATATTCGACCTCAACGCCCATATCGCCTCTGGCAACCATAATTCCGTCGGACTCTTCAAGAATCTCTGCGAAATTGGTTACACCTTCACTGTTTTCTATCTTGGAAATGATTTTAATATTATGACCGCCGTGATAGTTTAAAAACTTTCTCAGGTCGATCACGTCCTGTCTGTTTCTTACAAATGAAGCGGCAATATAATCTACGTCGTTTTCTACAGCAAAAAGCACGTCGGCCTTATCAACTTCGGACAGATAGGGCACGTCGAGATGAACTCCCGGAACATTTATACTCTTGCGGTCTTTGAGAATGCCGCCTACCAAAACCTTACAAACGATCTCAGTGCCGACAATATCCGAAACCTCAAGCACGAGGCTTCCATCGTCTATCTTTATTATATTGCCGGACGAAACCTTTTTATTCAGAGAAGGATAGGTAGTGCTTACAAATTCAGAGTTGCCGAGCTTGTCCTCGGCTATAAACTTAAAGGTCTGTCCTTCCCTAAGCTCAGCTTTTCCGCCGTCGAGAAGCTTAGTTCGGATCTCAGGTCCTTTCGTATCCAACAATACAGCCGCAGGCAGAGCTAACCTATCGCGGACGCTACGGAATAATTCAATGGTTTTTTTGTGATTTTCGTGGGTGCCATGGGAAAAATTCAGACGGGCAACGTTCATACCGCTCCTGAAAAGCTGTTCGATCATTTCCTCGTTTTCACTGGCAGGTCCAAGTGTACATATGATTTTGGTTTTTCTCATTTCGACCAATTCTCCCCGATTGTGAAATTGTTTCGTATATGATAATACAATAATGTTGTGAATTGTTCAAGTAAAATTTTTGTTAAGTAAAAATTTGTTGACTTATCTTTAATATAGTTTTATATTATTTATAAGATTTTAAACATAAAGGAGACATTATTTTGGTTAATCAAAAAAATTACGGTCTCGGTACCGCACGTTCGGCGATACGGGAATTATTTGAATACGGAAAAAAGCAAGCCGCTGCTGTCGGCGCAGATAACGTCTTTGATTTCAGTCTCGGCAACCCCAGCACTCCTGCGCCTAAAGCAGTAGACGAGGCGATCGCCGATATTGTAAAAAACTGTGATCCTATTGCAGTTCACGGATATACCAGTGCTCCCGGTAGCTTAGAAACCCGAAGTGCAATTGCAAACTCAATAAACCGCCGTTTCGGCATAAACGCAACTCCTGATGAAATCTATATTACCTGCGGAGCCGCCGCCGCTCTTTGCTGTACCCTTTCGGCTCTTACCTTCTCATCCGACGCAGAGATCATCGCTGTCGCACCCTTCTTTCCCGAATACAGAGTATTTACCGAGGGAGCAGGCGCAAAGTTCAAGGTCGTTGAGGCCGATACCGTAGGCTTCCAGATAAATTTTGAAAAGCTTGGAGAGGCTATCACCGAAAATACCGCAGGTATTATTATCAACTCTCCCAATAATCCTTCGGGCGTTGTTTATTCGGAAGATACTATTAAAAAGCTTTCCGACCTTCTCGTACGCAAGTCGATGGAGATCGGTCATCCCGTATATATTATCTGTGACGAGCCCTACAGGGAGCTTGTGTACGGTGATATAGAGGTTCCTTACGTTCCTAAATACTACGACAATACCGTGGTTTGCTATTCCTACAGTAAATCTCTTTCACTTCCGGGAGAACGCATCGGATACATTTACGTGCCTTCCTGCTGTGAGGATGCAAAGTCGGTTTATGCCGCCGCCGCAGGAGCAGGACGTGCTATGGGATACGTTTGCGCCCCCTCGCTTTTACAGCTTGTTATCGCCCGCTGTATCGACGTTCAGCCCGATCTGTCCGACTATGAGGTAAACCGCAAACTTCTGCTTGATAATCTCACCTCTTACGGATATGAGTGTGCTGCACCCGACGGAGCATTTTATCTGTTTTTAAAGGCCCCGAACGGTGATGGAAACGCATTTTCGGAGATGGCAAAGAAAAAGAACCTACTTGTCGTTCCGGGTGAGAGCTTCGGCTGTAAAGACTATGTTCGAATTTCATACTGTGTTGCAACAAAAACGGTTGAAGGGGCACTTCCCTACTTTAAGGAGTTAATCGAAGAATGTTAGTTTTAGCCTCCGCCTCACCGAGACGCAAAGAGCTTATCTCTCTTATTTCCAAAGAGGTTAAAATTTATCCTGCCGACGTAGACGAAAGCTTTGGAACCGAAATTCCTGCCGAAAGCGTTCCCGAAATGCTGGCGGTTCGAAAAGCGAAGGCTGTTTCGGAAATTTTTCCCGAAGACACTGTTATTGGCTCTGACACTTCGGTCATAGTCGACGGTGAAATACTCGGAAAGCCTGTTGATAGCGACGATGCAAAAAGGATGCTCAATATGCTTTCGGGAAAAACGCACAAGGTAATAACGGGATGTGCGATCTTCAAAAAGGAACGTTCTTTAAGCTTTTCCGAAACCACCGAGGTGACCTTCTATCCTCTCACAGACAAAGAAATAGACGACTATATTGCAACGAATGAGCCAAATGATAAAGCAGGAGCTTACGGCATACAGGGCTACGGTTCTCTGCTTATAAAAGGTATAAACGGTGACTATTTTAACGTTGTAGGACTTCCGGTCTCTAAGCTTAATAAAACTTTAAAAATGATATAAAAAACTGCCGTGCTTTTTTGCACGGCAGTTTTTGTTGTTATTATTGATTATCCAAGTTTCTGCTTGGCGGTTGTAAACTTGATTACGAAGAGAGTTGCTAATGTCAGCACGATTCCAACCGTAATGGATATCCAGGGATTCTGAACAAAGCCTGCAACAATAAAGGTGACGAAGGCGATTGCCGCTACGGTTATTGCGTAAGGCAACTGGGTTGAAACATGGTTAATGTGGTCGCAACGTGCACCTGCTGAGGACATAATGGTAGTATCGGAAATGGGAGAGCAGTGGTCGCCGCATACAGCACCTGCAAGACATGCAGACATACCGATAATACCAAGCTCGGTTCCTGCGGGGAAGATGCTTAAAACGATGGGAATAAGGATTCCGAAGGTTCCCCAGGAAGTACCGGTAGCAAAGGAAATAAGGCAAGCTACAACGAATACGATAGCGGGCAGGAAATTCTGAAGACCAGCAGCACCTGCAAGAGCACTCTGAACGAAGGCGTCAGAATCGAGCATAGTGGTCATATTCTTAAGAGAGGTTGCCATAGTGAGGATGAGTATTGCAGGAACCATAGCAATAAAGCCCTTGGGAATACATTCCATAGCCTGTTTGAAGGTTACAAGGCGACGCGCTACAAAATAGATGATTACAAAGACAAGAGCAATAAGTCCGCCCCAGGGAAGTGCAACGGTAGCGTCGGTGTTAGAGAATGCGTCGATAAAGTTCAAAGAAGAGTCGTAATTTGCAGAGTTGAATACCCACTCTTCGCCCATGCAACGACCTACGTAAGGAAGTGCGATGAAGCAGATAGCAATAAGAACGACTATAGGAATTATAAGGTCAATAACGCGACCCTTGTCGGTTGCGGGCTTTTCGTCGTCCTGAGCCTCATGCTCTACGCCGGAGGTGAAAAGGTCGCCTTTGGAAGCGTTGAACTCATGCAGCTTCATCGGACCGTAGTCAAACTTCATAAGGGTGATGGCGATAATGAACACAAAAGTAAGAAGCGAATAGAAGTTATAAGGTATAGCCTGACAGAAGAGAACGATTCCGTTGGTTCCCTCGGGAGCAAACTCGGAAACGGCTGCTGCCCAGGAAGACATGGGAGCTATCATACAGACGGGTGCGGCGGTTGCGTCGATAAGGTAAGAAAGCTTTGCACGGGACATTCTTACATTATCGGTTACGGGACGCATAACGGCACCGACGGTCAGACAGTTGAAATAGTCGTCAATGAAGATAAGCACGCCAAAAATAAAGGTAGCGATCGAAGCACCGATCTTTCCTTTAACGTGCTTTGATGCCCAACGACCGAAAGCGGCAGAACCGCCTGCCTTATTGATAAGGGCAACTATTATTCCGAGAACTACCAAGAATACAAATATGCCGGCAGTACCGGAAACAGCAGAAATAAGCCCGTCGCTGATAACCGAGTCTACCGCATGTATGGGATTAAACTTGGAATACAACAGACCTCCTGCGACAATTCCGACAAAAAGCGAAGAGTAGGCCTCTTTAGTGATGAGTGCAAGCCCGATAGCGATTACGGGCGGGAACAGAGACCATAACGTTCCTACGGGATCATTGATCGGACCGGTGAATGCGCAAAGAACGCCGAAACCAACCACAACGGCAATTATGATTATTTTCGGTAAAAGCTTCTTTACTGTCATAATTTTACCTCCTAAAAAAAATAACCACGGACGCATCCGTGGATAATTAAAAGAATCATCGGATAGCGCAACACATAAGTGACAGTTTATTACATATTCTGTAATAACCCAGCGGCAGACTATCGGTAATTTATCTACTGCTTCGGCGAAAACTCCTTTCATCTGCAGGGTTACCGCCCTTTACGCAAATTACTGATAATTTTCGCAACCTCTATCTTTTTTTAAATATTAACATATTATGAACTTTATGTCAACATAATTTTCGACAAAAAAACACCCGGCAGTACCGGGTGTTTTGTATTACATTTTTTCTGTAATATAAGTGCCGTCTTTATACAGGAACCTGATCCTGTCTCCTTTTTTGATCTCACCTTCAAGAAGCTTCTCGCTCAAGGTGTCCTCGACATTGCTTTGGATAGCGCGTCTGAGGGGACGTGCACCGTATATCGGATCAAAGCCTACCTCGGCCGCCTGAACAGCTACAGAGTTGTCAAATTCCACCTCAATACCGAGGTCGTAAATGCGCTTGGAAAGTCCGCGGAGCATATTCTCAGCGATCTTCAGTATCTCTTCCTTGGAAAGCTTATGAAAAACGATAATGTCGTCAAGACGGTTCAGAAACTCAGGGCGGAATTCCTTTTTAAGCTCTGCCGTAACCAGCTCTTTTATCTGCTTTTCGTCTTTTTCGGTATCGTCGGTACCGCCGAAGCCTAAAGAGGTCTTCTTTTCGGTTATAAGGCGAGCGCCGATATTAGAGGTCATAATAATTACGGTATTCTTAAAGTTGACGTTACGGCCCTGAGAATCGGTTAAGATTCCATCATCCAGGATCTGAAGGAGCATATTGAATACGTCAGGGTGAGCCTTCTCTATCTCATCGAACAGAACTACCGAATAGGGATTTCTTCTGACCTTTTCGGTGAGTTGTCC
The DNA here is from genome assembly GCA_964599835.1 of uncultured Eubacteriales bacterium. Classification (GTDB taxonomy): domain Bacteria; phylum Bacillota; class Clostridia; order Oscillospirales; family Acutalibacteraceae; genus SFWF01. The sequence continues at coordinate 70,366 of CAZRHF010000001.1, forward strand.
TCCCTCCTCAAATCCGACGTAACCGGGAGGCGAACCGATAAGCTTCGAAACGGTATGCTTTTCCATATATTCTGACATATCGAGGCGTATCATCGCGTTTTCGCTACCGAACATCGCTTCCGCCAAGGCTTTGCAAAGCTCGGTCTTACCGACACCTGTAGGTCCTAAGAATATAAACGAACCGATGGGGCGTTTGGGGTCTTTCAGTCCTACCCTTCCCCTTCTTATGGCTTTGGAAACGGCGGTAACGGCTTCCTCCTGACCGATAAGTCTTGCGTGAAGCACATCCTCCATTTTAAGAAGACGCTCGCTTTCCTCCTTTGTAAGCTGAGACACGGGAACACCGGTCCATCCCGATACGATATCGGCTATCTCGTCAGGTGTTACCGAACCTACTGCGACGGAAGATGCGATCTTCTTTTCGTCGGAAAGCTTTTTAAGCTCGTCGGAAAGTTTTTTCTCTTCGTCCCTCAGCTTTGCGGCAGTTTCAAAATCCTGTGCTTTGATGGCAGTATCCTTTTCATCTCCTGCTTTTTTCAGTTTTTCCTCAAGTTCCTTTACTTCAGGAGAAACTTTAGCAGTACGTATTCGAATGCGGGAGCCTGCTTCATCTATGAGATCGATGGCCTTATCGGGAAGGTAACGATCGGTGATATAGCGTGAAGAAAGGGTTACGGCGGCCTCTATTGCTTCATCGGTAATAACCACGTTATGATGCGCCTCGTATTTATCTTTAATTCCCTTAAGAATAAGAATAGCATCGGAAACCGACGGTTCATCTACCGTGACGGGCTGGAATCTGCGCTCTAATGCGGCATCTTTTTCGATGTTTTTACGATATTCGGAAATGGTTGTAGCCCCAATTACCTGTAGATCACCGCGAGCAAGTGCCGGTTTTAATATATTTGCAGCATCGGTAGCGCCTTCAGCAGAGCCTGTGCCTATAAGGGTATGCACCTCGTCGATAAAAAGTATAACGTCTTCGTTTCCCGTAACCTCGTCTATTATCGCCTTGATACGTTCCTCGAAATCGCCTCGGTATTTAGTACCTGCGACCATTCCGGTAAGATCCAGCGAAATAATTCTTTTACCGTTTAGTATATCAGGTGCCTCTCCCGATGCAATTTTAAGAGCAAGACCCTCGGCAATGGCGGTCTTACCAACGCCGGGTTCGCCGATTAGGCAGGGATTATTCTTGGTTCTGCGGCAGAGTATCTGGACGACACGTTCTATCTCTTCACTTCTTCCGATAACGGGGTCTATCTTTCCTTCCTTAGCCTCTTTCGTCAGGTCGTGACCGAATTTTTCGAGATTAGGGGTCTTTTTATCCTTCGACGTATTGTCGTTTTTGTCCGAACTTCCGGCAGTTTCGCCCGATCCCGAGAGATTTACCGTTTCTTCGGTAAGGGATGCTATGTCGACACCAAGCTCGTTTAAAAATCTTATGGCATAGTTATCGCCGTCGCTTAGTATGCCAACAAGGATATGCTCGGTTCCTACAAGGGATTTGTTATTCTTTTTGGCAAATTTCACTGCGGTTTCAAGTACTCTTTTGGCTCTCGGAGTGAAATAATCGGGAGAGAGATTTGAAGGATTTCCACTGCCTATGGTATCTTCGATCAGTTCCTCAATGCTATCGGCGCTCACTCCCCTTTTATTCAGCACGGTCGCGGCAACACCGCTACCGACCTTTAAAAGTCCAAGTAGAAGATGTTCGCTTCCGACGTAGGTATGACCGAAGTATTCTGCCGAACTGACTGCAAAATTCAAAGCTTCATTCGCTTTTGCCGTAAATGAATTGAAAGAGTATTTCATTATTTACCTCACATTAGTATCTCCCGTATCATACGGGCTCTTGTCTCGTCCCTTTCGGCCGGACCGACAAGAGAGTATTTTTTAGAAATAGTCGCGGGCTGAGCCTCAATAAGAAGCTCTATCGGACGAAGGGCCGACTCCTCCATTATTCCCTCGTCTACTCCGAGTTTAATCATAGAAATAAGCTTCATAAGCTCGTCGCAGGACATAAGTCTTGCATATTTGAGGGTTCCGAAGGCACGGTATACCGCATCCTCAAGATCAAGCTGGGCTATCTGACTGCGGCTTTGCTTCTCACGATCAACTATCTGATCCGCAATAGCCTTAAGATTCTCTATTGCATTCTTCTCGCTTATTCCAAGGGTTATCTGATTTGAGATCTGATATAAGCTTGCAGAAGCCTTGCTTCCCTCTCCGTACATTCCGCGCACCGTGAGGCCGATCTTTCCGGCAGCATCGGAAATGGTATTTATATCGCCTTTGTTTTCGCTCACGGGAAGATGAAGCATAACCGACGCTCTCAGTCCTGTGCCTATATTCGTAGGACATTCAGTAAGATAGCCGAGTCTTCCATCGTAGGCAAAATCCAGTTTTTCATTCATAAGAGTATCTATCTCATCTGCAACTCTGTAAGCCTCATCTACCGAGTCACCCGGCAGTAAGACCTGGATACGGATGTGATCTTCTTCGCCGATCATTACGCATATTCTCTCGTCGTCAGATATTGCTACCGCCCTGCCGCCGCAGTTTTTAGCGAAATCGGGGCTGATTATATGGCGTTCAACCATTGCGGAAACCTCGGTTTCGGGAACAGAATCCATTTCGATATATTTAAGTTTATATTTGCCTGCCGCAGATATGCCTTCAACCGCTGTTTTTATGCGCTTTTTAAGCACCGAAAGCATTTCTGCATTCATTCTCCGGGGAAAAGGCAGGTCCTTTAGATTACGCGCAAGGCGCACTCTGGAGCTTATTATTACGCCTTTTTGCGCAATATCGTCTCTATACCAATAAGACATTATTCTTTTCCCTCCAGTCTTTTGATCTCATCACGCACAAGGGCGGCTTCCTCGTATTTTTCAGCCGCAACAAGAGCAGCAAGCTTCGTTTTAAGCTCCGCAACGGTATTAGGTTTTTTCTTGATTATCAGCTGATTGTTTCCGGGGCTTTTTCCGGCGTGCTGAACACTGCCGTGAAGTCTCTTAAGATAGGGTAAGAGTTCCTCGCCGAATTCGTTATAGCAGGAAGCACAGCCGACCTTGCCCGTTTCGGCAATATCGGCAAAGGTAGCACCGCAACAGCCGCACCGCCTTCCGGTGACAGTCGAATCCGATTTTATGGATTGTCCGAGCATCGAAGCAAGTATTCCTGATATGGAGCCTCCTACAAAACCGTTATACCCTGCCTTTGCCGCACAGTATCCGCAAAGATTAAGCTCGGTAATTTTTCCGTTTACGGCGGTTTTTATATGGGTAGTTGCAGTATTCTTTCCGCATTTTTCACATAACATAAGGTTTACCTCCTAAATTTGGGTCAAAAGCATCTGTTTAAGGGTCGCCGCCCTTAGAAACTCTCTGTATTCCTGTGGGAGGCAGGACATTGACGAATTCGAGATTGCGGCAGACATCAGTTTAGCCGTCTCGGGCGAAATAAGCGAAGCCTGACTGCAATTTTCAATAATAATTCTTGCGTCTAAGGGGTCAAGAGAGCTTCCTATAGAGTTTATTATATGCATAATAGCCGAAGAACGATTCAGTTTAATGCGTGAAATACGGATGTAACCGCCACCTCCCCGCCTGCTTTCGATTATATACCCCCGTTCGGGTGTAAAACGAGAGGATATCACGTAATTGATCTGACTTGGGGCACAACCGAAGATTCCGGCAAGCTCGTTTCTTTGGATCTCGGCCATATTTTCATCCGATTCATCTATAAGCTCTAATATTCGGGCCGCTATCAAATCGCTCATTCTCATAAAATCACGCCTTTCGGTAATTTGACTTTGCCTGACCTTTAATTATATTATATACAAAAGTCAGGGAAAGTCAATAGCCAAATTGTAAACAGTTTTTTAACTGAATTTTTTGTGTCACACCGCTTGGTTTTTACATAGTATGTCTTGTAAACAATGAAAGGAGGGCACGAAAATATGTGCGGTTTCTCAAATAATTGTTCCTGGATCCTTATCATAATCCTCTTACTCATCTGCTGTGGAGGACAGGGCGGTCTCACCTCCAGCAATAACGGCGGCGGTTGCGGCTGTGGTTGCGACAATAACTGCGGTTGTTGCTAATAAAAGAAAACCCGAGGACTTAAAGTCCTCGGGTAAAATTTGTTTTGGGGAATTATTTATTGAAGATGCTGAGAACGTCAACATAATCGCCGTCTTCAGTATCGTTTGCGGTGCCGGAAATAATAGACTCGATAGCGGGATTGCTTGCTTCCTTCTTCTTCTCATCGCCGAGACCAGTTGCAACAACAATAACGCGGATGGTGTCTTCAAGGGTATCGTCGAGACGTGCACCCCAGATGATAGTTGCGTCAGGATGAGCTTTTTCGTGGATAATGTTGGAAGCGATCTCAACCTCTTCAAGTCCGATATCCTCAGAACCGGTGATGGAAACGATAACGCCGCGGGCATTTTCCATAGAGGTCTCGATGAGGGGGCTGGAGATAGCGGCATTTGCAGCCTGCTCTGCCTTATCGCGACCGGTAGCAACACCAACGCCCATATGTGCGTAGCCTGCATCCTTCATAATGGTAGTAACGTCGGCAAAGTCAAGGTTAACGAGGGCGGTAACGTTGATGAGCTCGGAGATAGACTGAACGCCCTGATGGAGAACATCGTCGGCAATGTTGAAAGCATTTTTGAAGGTGATCTTCTCTTCGCTTACGAACTTAAGACGCTCGTTGGGGATGATAACAAGACTGTCTACCTGATCGGAAAGACGGGCAATACCCTCTTCAGCCTGAGTCATACGGCTCTTTCCTTCGAAAGCGAAAGGCTTGGTAACGATACCAACAGTAAGTATGCCAAGTTCTTTAGCGATCTGAGCAACTACGGGAGCAGCTCCGGTTCCGGTTCCGCCACCCATACCTGCGGTCAAGAATATCATATCGGCGTCACGGATAGCGGCGGCGATTTCATCCTTGGATTCTTCGGCGGCGGCACGTCCTTTTTCAGGGTTTGCACCTGCACCCTTGCCGGCGGTAGTCTTGTCACCGATTTGAATTTTGGTATTTGCCTTTGAGTTATATAAAGCAGCCTTATCGGTATTGATTGCAACGAACTCAACGTTGCGGATGCCTGCGTCGACCATTCGGTTAACAGCGTTTCCACCGCCGCCGCCGACACCTACTACCTTAATAATCTGTGCTACTTCGTTTTCGAATTCGCTAGTCATACTGAATGCCATTTTTTATTCCTCCACTATATTTAATCTTCCATAACAGCGCAATAACACTTATACAAATAGTATAATAACATACCTATTACAAAATTTCAACTAAAATTTATATAAAATTTAATTTTCATATTCAGCTATAGATTGGGGCCTGAATCTGGGGGTATCATTCTCGGGAGTCCAGGTGCTGAGGTCAAAAACTCCGGTCACATCATTCGGTAACTTGGGAAGCCCGCTCGACAGATAAGCAAGCTTTTCTTCAAAATAGCTTACCGAGCCGAACTTTACGATTATTCTGTCCTCAATCTTCACATAAGAATCGAATTGATCTGAAATATTCACAAAATTTACCGTAAACATATCTGACTCGATCAGCTCGGTATATTCTTCGAAAAGTTCAGTTTCCCGCTCACTTTCAAAGGAAATCTTTTCGCCGGCCGTAAGTGAGGTGGATTTCGGAACTGTTACGGAAATAAGCTCTTCGGATACTGCGCCGTAATAACCCTTAAGCACCTTTCCCGAAAGGTCTGCCGAATAGTATTTGCTTCCGTTATAGATACAAAGCTCTTCCTTCGTTTCCTCAACGGTTATCTTAAGGGTCGACGGGAACTTTCGGGTAGTTTTGACCGAAGAAATAAAGGGAAGCTTCGACTGTAGAGAAGACGACACTTTTTCACCTGAAACCCGTATGAGATTATCGCCTGCTTCAACACCGCTTACCGAAATCACCTCTTCATCGCTATACGTGAGATTTCCGTCTATTTCTATCCTTTCGATTTTAAAAAGGACCGTCAGGGACAGAATGCAGAATACGGCAATCATCAGCATAACCACCGAGGTTACGACGATCGCCGCAGATTTCTTCTTTTTTTTATTTTTTTGCGGTACCGAGCCTTTATACTGTTCCTTTGTCAATTTTATCATTCCTTTACGATTCGTGCGTTAAGTCCCGAGAGCACTTTCTCAATCGCCTCGTAGCCTCTTTCAATATGATGAATATCGGTAATTACGCTGTCACCTTCGGCCGCAAGTGCGGCTATGACCGCGGCAGCACCGCCTCTTAGATCGGTACATTTAAGCTTTGTTCCGTAAAGAGAGGGGCGGCCTTCGATTATCGCAACCCGTCCGAAAACCTTTATATCGGCACCCAGACGTCTGAGCTCGCCTATATAATTAAAACGGTTATCAAATATCGTCTCAACAAAAACCGATGTTCCCTCGGCCTTCGTAAGTGCCGCCACAAGAAGCGGGCCTGCATCGGTCGGAAAGCCCGGATAGACGGTTGAGCGCATCGTGCTTATTCTGTTCAGTCTCCTATCGGACTTTATCATTATTTCATTTTCACCTATATTTACGGTACAGCCAAGTTCACGAAAGGCAGAGTTTACGGAAAGCATGTGAGCAGGCTCAACACCGGATATACAAAGCTCTCCGCCGGTCACTGCGGCCGCAGACATATAGGTAGCGGCGGCAATTCTGTCGGGTATAACTGTATGCTCAAGAGATTCGAGTCTATCAACCCCGATTATCTCAATTCTGTCGGTTCCTGCGCCGTATACCCTGCCGCCTGCTTTGTTAATATAAGCCGCCAGATCGGAGATCTCGGGCTCCTTCGCGGCGTTATTGATTATCACCCTGCCGCCTGAAACGCAGGAAGCCAAAATAATATTCTCGGTGGCTCCTACGCTGGGAAAATTAAGCGTAAGTTCTGAAAAGACCTTGGGTTTACATCTTTTACAGGTTATATAACCATCGTTCTCTTCGACCGAATAGCCAAGTTCCTCTATCGCTTTAAGATGAAGATCAATAGGACGCGGACCCAGCTCGCAACCTCCCGGTGCAGTAATGGTTGCACATCCGTTGCGGGCAAGCATAGCACCCAAAAAAACTATGGAAGAACGCATCTCGTGCATAAGCGATTCCGACACGTTATTCCCTTCGGCAAAAAGAGCATCTACCGTGACGGTATTGTTCTCGAAACGGCATTTGCAACCAAGCGATGAAAGTATCTTAACGGCGGCACGAACGTCCGAAAGATCGGGACAGTTATGTAATACGGTCGTTCCCTTAACGATAAGCGAGGCCGCAAGGATCGGTAGTGCGCTGTTTTTTGCGCCCTGTATCCTTAATTTTCCGAATACCGGTACGGAGCCGCGTATATATAGATTTGACATTCTAACACCCTTTCGTATGAAAAGAAAAAAGCGAACGCTTTACTATTTCATACTATGTAAGGGTATTATTTTTGTGCATAGAGTTCTTTTACAATTCTGTAAATTCGCTCGTTAGAGTCAGCTATCGCGCCTTCCTTGGCTTTTTTGCCCATCTCATATGCAACCTCTGGGTTCGAAAGAAGTTCTTCGACCGTTTTAATAAGAAGTTCTTCTGTAAGATCTTTTTCCTCAATTACAGTTGCAGCGCCCCTGTTTTTAAGGGTCATAGCGTTATGATATTGATGGTTTTCGGCAACATAGGGAGAAGGAATGAGAATAGAAGCCTTTCCGCAAACCGAAAGTTCACTTAGAGTTATGGCTCCTGCACGGCATATAACGAGATCGGCCGCCGCCATACAAATATCCATATCATCGATATATTCCCTGAGCTTTATCTCGTCGGAAAGCTTACCTGCCGTTTCGGACACGGTATTCTTCATATCCTCAAAGCCTGCCCGTCCTGCGGCATGAATATGGTAATACTTTCCCGAATTATTGTAGTATTTTATGAGGCCTGCAACCGCATCGTTTATCGGCTTGGCTCCAAGGCTTCCGCCAAAGGAAAGAATCAACGGACGCGAATCAAGCCCGAGTTTTTTTCTCGCAACTGCCCTGTCGGCTTCCAGGAGTTCTTTCCTCACTGGGTTTCCTACGTTATCGGGTTCCCTGTTAAGCTTCATAAATTTTCTTGCTTCGGGCATTGCAAGCATTATTCTATCGACATCGGGTGAAAGTGCCTTGGTGGTAAGACCGGGAAAGGCGTTTTGTTCGTGAATGGCAGTTTTAATACCAAGCTTTGCGGCTGTTCGAAGAACGGGACCGCTGACGTATCCGCCCGTTCCTATTACGATATCGGGCTTAAGCTCCTTTAAAAGCTTCTTAGCCCTTGAAGAAGCTCTTACAGCCTTCATAACCGAAGAAACGTTTTTAACGATGGCTCCGGGGGAAAAACTGCGGACGAAGCCGGAAACGTCAATAGTATAAAAATCATATCCAGCGGCAGGGACAAGTTTTGATTCAAGATTTCGCGCAGTTCCGATATA
>CAZRHF010000001.1:78850-81569 GCA_964599835.1 uncultured Eubacteriales bacterium
TCCGATATAGCTTATTTTTGTATCGGGTTCCTGCGACTTTACATATCCCGCAATGGCAAGTGCCGGATTTATATGTCCTGCGGTTCCACCGCCTGCAAATAAAATATGCATAATTCCTCTCCTAACATTAAGGTCACAATTTCTCTATCGAGCTCGACCTCGAAATAGATAGTACAACACCCATTTCAGCCAACAGAATGACCAAAGCTGTACCTCCGTAGCTGAAGAAAGGAAGGCTTATTCCCGTGTTGGGAATAGTGTTCGTAATAACAAGTATATTTAATATCGCCTGAAGTCCTACCTGGAAAGTAAGACCGATAGCAAGCAGAGTTCCGAACTTATCCTTCGACCTCATAGCTATCGTAAATCCACGCCATACGAGTGCGCAGAACAGTGCAACGATGATCATAGCACCGATGAATCCAAGCTCTTCACAAACTATCGAAAAAATAAAATCGTTATGGGGTTCGGGAACCCAAAGATACTTTTGGCGTGATTGACCTATTCCCCTGCCCCAAGGGCCGCCCGAGCCTATGGCAAGAAGCGACTGAATGGTTTGATATCCGCTGCCGCTTGGGTCTGCCCAAGGGTCGAGCCAGTATTTAATGCGGTCGGAACCGTAGCTTATGATTCCCGAAAAAACAAGGAAAAGCAGAGCGGATACGCCAAGAGCGGCTCCTCCGACTATCCAGCGTTTTTGAATTCCGCCTACTATAAGCAAAACTATACCGATAACGAAGATAAGCACGGTGGCCGAAAGATGCGGTTCAGCAACTACAAGGGCGCACACTACACCTAAAAGGAACACCATCCATACTACGTAACGGAATTTCTTTATCTTTTCACCGTTTGATGAAAGCCACGCGGCAAATATAACTATAATTGCAAATTTTGCTATTTCAGAAGGTTGGAAGGAGAACGAACCTATGGCTATCCATCGTTTAACATTCAGCTCGTCTGACATCGGCGGAAGGATAAGCACCGTAACAAGTAGACCGATATTTGCAATATAGATAAGCCATGAAAACTTTTTGAGAATACGGTAATCGATCTTCGATATTATAAGCATTAGTGCTATGCCGATAACCGCGAATATTGCCTGTCGGGATATGAATTTATAGGAGTTTCCGAAATAGGTATATGAATAGGCGTAGCTTGCGGAAAACAGCATTACAAGTCCGATAGACAGCAATATCAGAACCAAAGACAAAAAGGTTATATCAAGCTTTCCTTCCTGAAAGAAGGAAGGCTTTTTCCTTAACTTCTTTTGCGGCAAGCTAACACCTCCTCAAACATAGTTTTAAAAAATTTACCAGTTAAGATATACCGGCAAGGCTGCAAGCAGACAGCCAACCAAAGTAACGACAGAGAACACAAGGCAGATTTTATCCTCACTCCAACCGCTTAGCTCGAAGTGATGGTGGATGGGACTCATTTTAAATATTCGTTTTCCCGTAAGCTTGTAGAATCCTACCTGAAGCACAACAGACAGTGCTTCAAGAATATAAACGATTCCTGCAAAGATGAGAAGAACGGGCTTACCGCAACCGAAGGCCAGAGCAACTACCATTCCGCCCAGGAACATCGAACCCGTATCGCCCATAAAGACCTTAGCGGGTTTTGCATTCCAAAAAATAAAGCCGACGCAGGAGCCTGCAGAAGCGGCAGCCAAACAGCCGATAGCGTCCTGCGAGACACGAGCGCTGATAAGTAAAAAGGCGCAACATACGACAAGAGTGACGCTTGAAGCAAGACCGTCAATTCCGTCTGTGAGGTTTACGGCGTTTACCATATAGTATATAAACACAAGTGCTATTGGCCAAAACACAAGACCGAAGCCTGATGTGATATCCACCTCCCCTACAAAGGGGATCCAGGTGGTATTCATTCCTGCAAAAGCAAGAGTTGCTAAATACGCAACACTTGCAAGAAGCTGTAATACGGTTTTTTGCTTAGCCGTAAGGCCCAGATTCTGCTTTTTGACAACCTTGATATAATCGTCAATAAAACCGATAAATCCGCAAACAAGAGCGAACGCAAGCCCTGCAAAGAGCATAACAGGTTCGATAGGATCAAAGCCACTGACAAGTTTATCGGTAACGCTGCCGCTGAATATAGCCGAAACAGCGAGAGATACGGCAACACCGAGGACTACGCCGCCTGCGATCATAACGCCGCCCATCGTAGGTGTGCCCTCTTTTGACTTATGCCAATTAGGACCTTCTTCAAGAATAGTTTGCCCATATTTAAGCTTCTTAAGATACGGAATAAGGGGTATACCCATTACCGCAGTAACGGCAAAAGAAACCAATGCCGCAATTATTGTAACGTAATTGTCCATAAATATGCCTCCTGATCCTTTACTTTTCGGCGAGGGCCTCGGCTATAATTTCGCGTTCATCAAGATGAATCTTTCCGCTTTTAAGAATTTGATAATTCTCGTGACCTTTGCCCGCCAGAACTATTATATCATCTTTTTGCGCATTGTGAATAGCAAATTTTACTGCTTCAGCTCTGTTTTCAATAATTACGTAGGGCGTACGCATATTTTTCATTCCTTCAACGATATCATCAATTATCACTGAAGGCTCTTCACTTCTTGGATTATCGCTTGTAACAATAACAAAATCAGATAGCTTTGCGGCTATTGAGCCCATTATCGGACGTTTGGCAGCATCACGATCTCCGCCGCACCCGAAAAGACAAACGAGCCTTCCTC
>CAZRHF010000002.1:0-15530 GCA_964599835.1 uncultured Eubacteriales bacterium
AATGAGGTTATTCATGGAATACCGACCAAGAAGCGCAGGATAAACGCAGGCGATATCGTCAGCGTGGATCTGGGCGCCCTCTTCGAAGGATACCACGGCGATAATGCTGCCACCTTTGCCTGCGGAGATATCTCTCCCGAGGCACAGCGGCTGATCGACACGACCAGAGAAAGCCTTTACGAAGGCATAAAGATGGCACGTGCCGGTGGCAGGATCGGCGATATTTCCTTCGCAGTGCAGTCGTATGTAGAAGCCCGTGGTTACTCGGTGGTACGAGATTTCGTCGGCCACGGAGTAGGCACAAGCTTACATGAAGCCCCCGAGGTTCCCAATTTCGGCACGGCCGGAAGGGGAGTTCGCCTTATGCCGGGTATGACCCTCGCCATCGAGCCGATGGTAAACGCCGGAAAATACGACGTAAAGGTCATGCCGGACGGTTGGACGGTTCTTACCAAGGACGGTTCCCTGTCAGCACATTTTGAACACACGGTCGCCATCACCTCCGAAGGCCCCCAGATTATGACTATAGCGTAAGGGGTGCGGATATGATTCGCGGAATGATAGTGCGTTCGTCGGCAGGCTCCGACAAAGACAACTTTTTCGTGGTTGTAAAAACAGAAAACGGCTTGGTTTATATTGCCGACGGAAAACGGCGGAAGCTCAGTTCTCCCAAGGCTAAAAATCCGAAGCACGTTGCTAAGACCAACCACGATCTAAACCTTCAAAAGATCACAACCGATAAAGCTCTGCGAGCGGCCTTGGCCGAATACCGCAGTAATATATAATAAGGAGAAAACGTTATGTCAAAAGCAGATATGATAGAACTCGAGGGTGTCGTAACCGAAGCATTGCCCAATGCAATGTTCAAGGTACAGATCGACGGCGGACACGTAATTCTCGCAACCATCTCCGGCAAGCTTCGTATGAACTTCATCCGAATCCTTCCCGGCGACAAGGTTCAGATAGAGATGTCCCCCTATGACCTTACAAAGGGACGCATAACTTGGCGTTCCAAATAAACTGACAAAATTTGAGGAGGTATAATCCAAATGAAAGTCAGACCTTCTGTTAAAAAGATTTGCGACAAGTGCAAAGTCATCAAGCGCAAGGGAAAAGTAATGGTAATTTGCGAAAATCCCAAGCACAAACAGCGCCAGGGCTAATCCTAGGCACAAAACTATGGAGGTGCAATAAATGGCACGTATAGCAGGTGTTGATCTTCCGAACGAAAAAAGAGTTGAGATCGGTCTCACTTATATATTCGGAATAGGTCTTACTACATCAAAAGAGATCCTTGCCGCTACCGGTATCAATCCCGATACCCGCGTTAAGGACTTAACCGAAGACGATATTGCAAAACTGCGTGAGTATATCGACCACAACCTTCAGGTAGAAGGTGACCGTCGCCGCGCCGTTGCTTTCGACATCAAGCGTCTTATTGAGATCGGAAGCTACCGCGGAACCCGCCACAGAAAGGGACTCCCCGTAAGAGGCCAGCGCAGCAAAACCAATGCTCGTACACGCAAGGGTCCCAAAAAGACCATTGCTAACAAGAAGAAGTAAGGGAGGAAGGATATAATGGCTACTAAAACTAAGGCTACTGCAACTCGCAGACGTCGCGAGAAAAAGAATATCGAGCGCGGTGCCGCTCATATCCAGTCGACCTTCAACAACACCATCGTAACCATCACCGACGCACAGGGAAATGCTCTTTCCTGGGCATCTGCCGGTGAACTCGGTTTCCGTGGTTCCAGAAAGTCTACTCCTTTCGCTGCCCAGAGTGCTGCTGAAACCGCAGCCAAGGCCGCTATGGAGCACGGTCTCAAAACCGTTGAAGTTTACGTTAAAGGACCCGGTGCAGGACGCGAAGCAGCTATCCGTGCACTTCAGTCCGCAGGTCTCGAGGTTAGCATGATTAAAGACGTTACCCCGATTCCTCACAACGGTTGTCGTCCTCCCAAGAGAAGACGCGTATAATTATTGGAGGTGTATTAAATGGCAAGATATACCGGAGCAGTATGCAGACAGTGCCGCCGCGAAGGACAGAAACTGTTCTTAAAGGGCGAGCGTTGCTACTCAGATAAGTGCTCTTTCACCGTAAGAAGCTATGCACCCGGCCAGCACGGTCAGGGACGTAAGAAGTCTTCTGAATACGGACTTCAGCTCCGCGCAAAGCAGAGAGCAAGACGTTTTTACGGTGTTGCTGAGCATCAGTTCCGTCATTATTTCGAGATGGCAGTTAAAAAGCAGGGCGTTACAGGTACCAACCTTCTCCGCATCCTCGAGAGCCGTCTTGATAACGTAGTTTACAGAGCAGGCTATGCTTCTTCCAGAGCAGAAGCCCGTCAGCTCGTAGGTCACGGTCATTTTGAGGTAAACGGACATCGCGTCGACATCGCATCCTACCTTCTTAAGGCAGGCGACGTAGTTACCGTTTGCGAAAAGGCCCGCGCTACCGATAAGATCAAGGCTGTAGTTGAAGCTAACTCTGCTAAGCCCGTTCCCGAGTGGCTCGATGTTAACCGCGACGCTTATGAGGTTAAGGTCAATAACCTTCCCGAGCGTGAGCAGATCGAAGCACCCGTTGAAGAGCATCTCATCGTCGAGCTTTACTCTAAGTAATAGACTTTTAGTCGTAATAGCCCTGAATATTATCCGCATAAAATACTTCGGGGCTAACAAATCTAATATGCGGAGAATGGAGCTTTTAAATGATAGAAATTGAAAAGCCCAGAATTGAAACGCTGGAGTTATCAGATAACGGCACTTACGGCAAGTTCGTAATGGAACCCTTAGAGCGCGGCTATGCCACCACTCTCGGCAACAGCATGAGAAGAGTTCTTCTCTCCACCCTTCCCGGTGCGGCAGTAACCACCGTTAAGATCGACGGTGTCGTTCACGAATTCACTACCGTACCCGGCGTAAAGGAGGACGTAACCGAGATTATCCTTAACATCAAGGAGCTCATCGCCAAGCTTTATTGCGACGGCACCAAAACGGTTTACATCGATGCTACCGGCCCCTGTGTTGTTACCGGTGCAGATATCAGCACCGATTCCGAAGTTGAGATCCTCAACAAGGATCAGCATATCGCTACCTTAGGCGAAGATGCAAAGCTCAACATCGAAATGACCGTTTCCAAGGGACGCGGATACGTTCCTGCCGAAGGAAACAAGCCGGAGACCAATATTATCGGCGTCATTCCGATCGATTCTATCTACAGCCCCGTGGTTAAGTGTAATGCTACTGTTGATGACACACGCGTAGGCCAGGTAGTTGATAAGGGTCGCCTTACCCTTGAGGTATGGACCGACGGTTCTATGAGAGCCAACGAAGCAGTATCTCTTGCTGCCCGCGTTCTTATCGAGCATTTCACCCTCTTCCTCGACCTCGCAGAGGGCGTAGGCGAAGGCGAAAGCATTATGGCCGAAAAGGGAACTACCGAGCGCGAAAAGGTTCTTGATATGACCATCGAAGACCTCGATCTTTCGGTACGTTCTTTCAACTGCTTAAAGCGCGCAGGTATCAACACCGTCGAAGATCTTACCAACAAGACCGAAGAGGATATGATGAAGGTAAGAAACCTCGGACGCAAGTCTCTTGAAGAGGTTATTGCAAAGCTCGACAGCTTTGGATTCTCTTTAAGAAAAGGCGAAAGCGAATAATAACCCGGCTTTCAAACTATTCTAGGTAAGGAGTGAAACAAATGCCCGGAACTCGTAAACTCGGAAGAGCAAGCGATCACAGAACCGCTATGCTCCGCGCAATGGTTACCTTCCTTTTAGAGAACGGCAAGATCGAAACTACCGTTACCCGTGCTAAGGAAGTACGCGCAATGACCGAAAAATATATAACCCTCGCAAAAACCGACAGCCTCACCTCTAAGCGTCAGGCACTGGCTTTCATCACTAAGGAGGACGTTGTAAAGAAGCTTTACACCGAGATCGCTCCTAAGTATGCCGATGTTGCAGGCGGATACACCCGTATCACCAAGATCGGACCCCGCCGTGGAGACGCCGCTGAAATGGCTATCATCGAGCTTATTTAATTCGGTAAATTAAATTTTTAAGCCCCGCACTAAAAAGTGCGGGGCTTATTTTTGTCTTTATACACAAATTTTAACTATTTTGTTTGGTGGTTTAACCATGTTGCAATTTTCAGGAGGTCGTGCTATACTAAAATCGTATAATTGCACACATTGTCGGTGCGTTACATAAAAAATGAAGGGATGATATTATGAAAAACACAAAAAGACTTCTTGCGGTGCTTCTTTCCGTGGCGCTCCTGATCTCCTGCGTCGTTCTGCCCGTAGCGGCAAACGCAGAAGAGGGCGAGCCCGACGTATGGGACGGAACCAAGGTAGCTCCCGCCGACTCCGATTCTGACGGTGTCTACGAAATAAACACTCCCGAGGAGCTTGCTTGGGTAGTGAATTCCGGCTCGAGCAGTAATTTTAAGCTTATGAACGACATCGTTCTTAACGACATCGTTGTTAAGATCGAAGAGGGCGTAGGCGTTATCTATGAGGCCGACGGCGAGACCCTTGCCGACACCTCCAAGCTCACTCCCTGGACCTCCGGCTCTTTCAAAGGAACCCTCGACGGAAACGGTCACGTTGTACGCGGAATTTACATCAGCGCTTCTCAGGAAAGCTATAGCTGGGATAAGGTTGTTGCTTTTATTAAGAGCGCAGAATCCGCCAATACCGTAATTGAAAATCTCGGCATTGAAGATTCCTACATCTCTCACACAAACGGCGCTGTAGGCGGCTTTATCGGAAACGTTCAGCACGCAAACGCAAAGGTAAGAAACTCCTATCTCGGAAGCTCGGTTTACCTTGCAGGACAGTCCGGCGGAGGAATATTCGGCTCGGGTAGTATGGGTAATTTCGGACCCAACTGTATTGAAAACTGCTACGTTCTCGCAACCATTAACTGTACGGGAACCCGTTGGGGTGCTTTTTACGGCGAAACCTGGAGCAGAGGTAACAATTCTAAAAATATGTCGATCAAAAACTTCTACTCCTCTATGCGCCTTTGCGGCGAAAGCGACAAATCAGGTTGGTTAACGATTACCAACTCTTACGATGACGTTACGGCAACAAGTGGCTATGTCGGCGCTATCGCGGACGGAAACACTATGAATCTCGGCGACGCTTTCTATGCCGTAAAGGGAGACCTGCCGAAGCTTAAGGTATTTGCCGAACAGGAGGTTTATTGGGGCGGATTCAGAGATTCCGACCTCGAAGGAAACGGAACCTCCGACGATCCCTACCTCGTTTACACTCCCGAGGAGCTTGCTTACGCTGTAAACACCACCGAAAACAAGGTTTTCCAGCTTCAGAATGACATCGTTCTTAACGATATAACCGTTAAAATCGAAGAGGGCGTTGGCGTTATCTACGACGCAAACGATAATAAGCTTGAAGATTATTCGGTTCTTAACACCTGGGCATCGGGTGCCTTCCCCGGAACCATCGACGGAAACGGTCACGTTGTCCGCGGTATGTACTTCAGCGGTGCGGTCGCAAACCCCACCTCCGAAACCGACTGGAAAAACTGCTTTGCCTTCATTAAAACTGCAGCAGATACAACCCTTATTGAAAATCTCGGCTTGGAAGATTCTTACGTTCGTTACGAGGGCGGTACCGCTACCGGCTTTGTAGGTTATATTCATTGCAAAGCGGCAACCATCAGAAATTCCTATGTCGGAAGCTCTGTTTATCTTGAGGGCTATAACGTAGGCGGCCTTTTCGGCTCGGGTGAAGCAAGTGGTCTGCCCGCAAACGCCGCAACAAATTGCTACGTAACCGCGACCCTTAACGGAACCGGTGCAAGCACTCGTTGGGGTGCTCTTTACGGAGATATTTGGAGCGTTAAGAGCTGCTCTATGAGCGGTATTTATTCTACCAGTCCTTTCTCCTCTAACGGCGACCCCTCCTTCCTTACACACTCATATCACAAAATAACCGAAACCACCGGCTATATCGGCTCCATTCACGACGGAAACACTATGTATCTCGGTGATGCATACTATGCCGTTGATGGTGAGTTCCCCAAGCTTAAGGCTTTCTTAAAGGATGATATCGCTTGGGGCGGCCTCCTTGAAAATAAGTATGCAGGCGGCTCCGGAACTGCAGACGATCCCTATCAGGTTTCCACACCCGGTCAGCTTGCTTATATGGTCTATTCCTACGGTATGGCAAACAACGTTAAGATTTATTATGAATTGGTAAACGATATCGTCGTTACCGATCTCGACGTTGTCGATTGGTCGACAGGCGAGGTTAAAGAAGGCCTCGACTATACCCCTGCGCAGTGGATCTACGGTACAGCTAACGGCGGCGCATCCTACAAGGGAATATCCGGAGAAAGCTGGTTCCAGGGAACTGTAAACGGCAACGGATATAAGGTTTCCGGTATCTATTACGAGCCTTATTATGAGGGCCGTGACATCGAAACCGAGGGAAAATGGCCCACCTGCGTAGGTCTTGTTCCCGCTACCGCCAACAATAGCATCAGCAATATAATGCTGACCGATTCCTATATTGCCGGCGGTCGCTTTTCAGGCGGAATTTCCGCGTATTCAAGCAACAGCAGTTTAAACAATCTGGTCGTTGCCGATACGGTTACGGTTGTCACAACAAACGTAGGTAAGGAGCACGGATATGTTTATAACAATAACGTGGCAAACTATGAGTCTTACTCGGCAGCAGGAGTTGTAGGTTACTCTGCCGGCACGCTTAATATGGATAACTGCGGCACAAGTGCGAAGATCGTATGTGCAGGTCATCTTAACGGCCTTGTAGGTACACAGTGGAATACCACCGTTAACCTCACCAATTCTTACTGCGTAGGATATAGCCCCATAGCAACTGCAGGTGGCGGCGGTACAAACAACATCACAAACGTTTATGCTGATGTGACCGCAAAGGCCGACCCGTCCGTTACCGCCCTCGAAACCGCTCAGATCACAGGCAAAAATGCTCTTGCCAATATGGACGGACTCGACACCAACTTCTGGTACGGCGTAAGCGGTCAGGGTCCCCTCCCTTATGCATACGGCGCCCGAATCGTCGACATCAACCGTGACGGTAAGTTCGAGAAAAATTCCGAGGCAGACGCTCTTCGCGTTGCTATTATCACGGGCGACACCTCAGCCTATTTTGCAGACAGAACCGACGACGGCTTTGTTGATATCTTCGACCTTGTTACCTTTGTAAAATAATACTGTAAGGATTTGATATTGTGAAATTCGAGACAACCTTTAAGAAATCGCTTGCCTTTGTCCTGGCAATGGCGCTTCTGCTTTCCACCCTCCTCATACCCGGTATGATGGTTTCGGCAGAAGATGAAATTGAGATCTGGGACGGAACGGTCGCAACCTCTTTTGCCGGTGGTACAGGTACTGCTGAAGACCCCTATATAATCGAAAACGGTTCTCAGCTTGCTTTTGCTATCCAGTACAACACTACCGATAACTCAAAGTACAACAAGCACTTTGCCCTCGCTAACGACATCTATCTTAATGATATCACCAAGATAGACTGGGCAACGGGAGAGGTCGAAGAAGGCTATACCCCAACCACCTGGATCCATAGCGGCATCAAGGATGGAAACTCGGGTTATATCTACGGAAACGGCCATGCTGTTTACGGTCTCTACATCAACGAGCCCGAGGGCACCGGCAGATATGGTCTTGTTCCCCTCACCTGGAACGGTGTTAAGTTCTACGATATGGGAATGGACTACACCTACATAAACACCAAGGGAGCCGCAGGCTTCTTTATCGGTTACGGTAAGTCCTCATCCTCCACCTACAGCGAGTTTGAAAACTGCTGGGTGGGAGAAAACTCCACCATGATCTCCGCAGGCTCTGCTTCGGGCTTTGTCTACGGTCCGTTTAAGTACGTCACCTTTAAGAACTGCTATTCCTTAGCTTCTGTCACTTCCACTGCTTCCGGCGGAAAAGCGGCAGCCTTTGCCGGTGACGTTTGGGGCGGACCCACGATGTGGTTTGAAAACTGCTACGCCTTAGGTGCATTTTACAAAAACCACGGCGGAGCCTTTACCAACTGCTATTCCACCGCACAGACGGGCGAGGGCATGACCGTAGTCGATGCCGCCAATATGAAGGGCGCGTCTGCTCAGAAATATATGCCTATGCTCGGCGCAGACTTCGCAGTTACCGACAGCTATCCTGTTTTCAAGACCCAGACCGACAAGGACGCTAAGTATTGGGGTGGATTTATCGCCGCTCCTGCCGATGCGGACGAAAACGGCGAGTATGAGATATATACTCCCGAAGAGCTTGCCTGGTACGCTAAAAACGGCGGCTCTGCTAAGCTTATGAACGACCTTTGGCTCAATGACCTTAAGGTTACCATTACTGACGGCACCCCCGTCCTCACAAAGGCTTCCGACACTTCTGCGCTCGAGGTAGGAGACACTTCTCTTCTCGAGTGGTTCGGTACAGGCACCGCGCTCGGCGCAACGGACGCTCAGCTCTACACCCTGAACGGTGACGGAAATATCATCAACGGTCTTTACTATAACCAGCCCGGCGATGGTACTGCCGCAAGTGACTTTTACGGTATCTTCAACTCCGTAAGCTCCGAAACCTCCATTTATGGCGTAGGAATCGAAAACTGCTATATGGTCACCGAATCTACCTGGGCAGCAGCCTGTCTTATCGGCCGCGCCAACGGCGTTTACTTCACCGCAGATAGCTGTTATGCAGGTGCTTCGGTCTACCACGAGGGCTACGACGTTGCGGTGATCTGCGGCGGCGGTGCTGCTAACACTACTACACCCTCTACCGTTAAAAACTGCTACTCTCTTGCTACCCTTAATGGCTCTCACAGAGCTAACGCTCTTATAGCAGACAACTGGAGCGATGCGGCTACCACCTACTCTAACTGCTACACTGTAGGCTATCCCGTATATCGCAAAGGAATAACTGTCGGCGGCGTATATTCAAAGGTTGCTCTTGCCGATATCCAGGGCGCTAAGGGACAGACAAAAATGCCCGACCTGGGCGAAGCTTTCACCGTTACAAGCGGCGTTCCCGTTCTTAAAGTTTTCCAGGATCAGGAGAATAACATCTGGTGCGGTTACAAGAGTGCCGGCTTTGCGAGCGGTACCGGAACTGCCGAAGACCCCTATATGATAACAAACGGTGAAGAGCTTGCACGTGCTATCAACTTCCGCGATAAGGTCGAATCTGAAACTGGCACATACATTTTTGACGGCTGGAAATACCGCGAGTTCACCGCGGCAGATTACACCGGCACAAAATACAAATATGACTCCAGCACAGAGACTTACACTAAAGACGCAAGCGGAACCTACCTCTTAGAAGGCGAAACCTACCGTGAGATCACTATAGACGATTATACCGGAATCCGCTACTCGAATACAGACGTTCATTCCTACTACAAGCTTGCAAACGACATCTATCTTAACGATGTTTCCAAGATAGACTGGGCTACCGGCGCTGTAGCCGACGGCTATGTTGCCCGTTCCTGGTACGCAAACACCGCTGTTCTCGGAAACTTTGACGGTGACGGACACGTTGTTTACGGCATGTACTACTACGGAAATAATGGCCAGCCCGGCACCAGTTGGAGCAACCAGGGTGTCGCCCTCTTCCCCCGTGTTTCCGACGGTACTACCCTTAACATCAGCAACATGGGAATTGATAACGCCTTTGTAAGCCACGCCTACGGCGCAGGTGCGTTCGTTGCTTCCAACAGCGCAAGCAACGATACTGTTGACTCCTACCTCAACGTAAACGACTCTTATGTCGGCGAAAACGTTACCCTTATCGGTTACGACACCGGTGCGGCTATCGCTGTTAACCGCGCTGTTAACACCACCGTTACCGATTTCTATTCGTTAGCCTCTCAGACCGCTGACTCCAGAACCGGTATCATTTCCGACATCTGGGGCGGAAGCGGTAAGATAATCCGTTCCTACAACGGAAAGGGCGCTCTCGACTCTAAGAACGTTTCGTCCTGCACAAACAGCTACGCAACCGCAACAGGCGGAAGCGGCGCGATCGTTCTTTCTGCCGATGCAATGCAGGGCAAAAAAGCTCTTGTTACAATGTACGGTCTTGGCGACAAGTTCGTCACCACCGAAGGCTATCCTGTGCTTGCCCTCTTTAATCAGCCCCTCGACGAAGACCTTAATGTCGAGCTGGGAACCTCTCCCTTCAGCGGTGCAGGAACCGAAGCTGATCCCTATCTCATCTCTACTGCCGAAGACCTTAGAAATATGGTCGGTCTCGGCGGAGAAGGAGCTTATTATAAGCTTACTAACGACATCTATGTAAACGACGTAAATGCTGTTGACTGGCTCACCGGCACCGTAAACGAGGGCTACACCCCCGAAGAGTGGTTCTATTCCACCAACATCAGCGGCGTTGGATACACCAGCTACATCAGCACTAACACTACCTTCACCGGAACTATCGACGGTGACGGCTACGCTATCCACGGACTTTATTATCCCGTAGGTAATGTTTATGTTACTGTCGGCCTTTTACCCTATGCAACAGACACTACTGTAAAGAATCTCGGAATTGAAGATTCCTTTATCGGCGGAGGACGCTTTGTCGGCGGTATGGTAGGCTACGGTACGGCCAACTTCGACGGCTGTTATGTAGACGATTCCTGTGCAGTATGGTTCTGGGATGCAGGCGCATACTATGCAACTCCTTCAACCGTATCTGCAGGAAGCGGCAATCAGGTTATGGGTACCCTTACCACCACCTACGAGCTTGACGAAAACGGAACCCTTATGAAGGTTGAGACCACCGAAGAAGACGGAACCGTTACCACCACCTACGAGACCATCACCGACGAGGCCTACGAGGGCGACCGTTACACCAAGGTAGAGACCTGGTCTAATGTTCACTTCACCTCCGACGCCATCGGCGGACTTATGGGACGTTATAACGCCGCAGGAACGATCAACAACTGCTATGTTACCGCAGATGTTAATAACCATCCTCTTACCGGCTTCGGTAAAAACAACACAAGCATTACCATAACCAATGACGATACCTTCACAACCTCCAGTGGCCACATGGGCGGCCTTTGGGGCGACGACTGGGATGCTACCGTTTCTGCTACCGACTGCTTCTCGGTTATAAAGCCTCACGAGTCGAACGGCTTTGACGCGACCAAAACCACCCTTACCGACATTTACACCTTAGGAGACGGAAGTCCCGCAGGAGTTAACAAGATCAGCAACGCTCAGGGCAACTGCGGTCTCGATGAAATGTCAGGTCTTGATACCGAAATCTGGTATGCGATAAACGATTCTGTAGATTATCCTCAGTTTACCCTTCGCGGAACCGTTATCGGCGACGTTAACGAAAACGGCATCGGCGCTGAGATGAGCGACGTAGAATGCCTCCGTGAGACCATTATAGGCTTTAACAACTTCCGCCTTACCGATTTCAGCCGTGACGGCGAGACCGACATTTGCGACCTCGTAAAGCTGAGCATTGCGGCTAACGAAAAGGCCGCCGCAAAGGAAGAAGAGACCAAGAACCTTCTCGCAAGCGTATACGTGTCTTCCGAAGGCTCCGATGAAAATGCAGGAACCTCGGATGCTCCCGTCAAGACCCTTACCAGAGCCTACGAGCTCGTTCAGGACAAAGGGTATATAAATGTTGTTGATACCGCTACCGTATCGGCTCTCCCCAAGGGCGACAAGCTTGTTAACATAGCCGGAGGAACTGTAGATATGTCCTCACTGTCCGAGGTTAACTTTGGATGCGACACCTATTTTGGCGGCAACACCATAATTTTTGCCGACGACGCTACCGTATATGCTAACGGAAACGATCTTCTTATTCCCGAAAACGTAACCGTTCAGGGTATCCCCGCGGCAATCTACGGCGGCGGAAACTCTGCCGTTACAGAAACCTATCTTGATCTCAGATCGGGAAGCTATAAGGCAATCTACGGCGGCGGTGACAAAGGTGCTGTTTTAGGAAACACCTGTCTGTATCTTTTCGGAACCGTAAATGCCGAGCTTCCTCTCACCGAAGCAGGCTCCTCCTACGTTTACGGCGGCGGTAACACCGGCACCGTTTACGGCGGCACCGTTGTCAGCATTGAGGGAGAGGTCAACGCACCTCTTGACCACACCAGCCACACCGCCATTGCCCGTCTCTACGGCGGAAGCAAGAATGGCGACGTTAAGGGCTATACCTGGGTTACCGTTTCGGGAAATGCCGAATTTAACTACATCTACGGCGGCTGTGCAAGCGGTACCGTCGGCGGCTCGACTACTATCGACTTCAGCGGTTACGCTATGTCCATATACGGCGGAAGCGGCACCGTAACCGAGACCAATGTCAACGTATACGGCGGCTGGGTACATCAGGTGTTCGGCGGCTGTGAAGGCTCTTCTATGACGGGCGACACCAACGTTACCATTATGGGCGGTACTATTGATCGCAGAATTGTCGGTGGATGCTATAACGATTTCGGTACTTCCGGCTGGGCATCCGAAAATTATGTGACAGGTACCTGCACCGTTACCATTAATAGCGGCGCAACCTATAACAACAATGGTGACGACTACGGCATCACCGCTCAGAGTCGTCACGGAACAAATCACAGTGACGAAAATGCTGTGATGATCTTTGAGAGTGAGTCCCTTAAAAACTCTCTCACCTTAAATCTCGTAGGAAAGAAATACGGCATCACCTTATTCACGGTAAGTGCCTACGATTCCTATTCTGTCGCAGAATAATGACAAAAACAACGCAGATGAAAATCTGCGTTGTTTTTTTTATAAAAAAACTCTTGACAAACAGTAATCTTTCCTGTATTATAAAAACAGTAAAAATTACTGTTTTTACTTTAAAAATCCCTACAAGGGAGAAAGGACGAGTTTCGTTATGGAAAAAAGATTTGTAAGAAGCCGACTTATAGCACTTGCTATTGCCGTAGTTTTGGTGCTGGTGATGTTGCTTTTCACCACCGGCTGCAACAGGGCAGGTACCACGGCCGATTTAGGGCTGACGGAAAACGCAAACCCGCCCGTCGCCGCAGGAGCAAACAGCGGCGAAAAAACTAACGCGTCGACCACCGCACCAAACTCCGCTGAGACCTCTTCCGCCACGTTATCTGAAGCTGAAGAACTGATAGGGGAGGAGGCGGCAAAGGAGAAAGCCCTCTCTCACGCAGGAATTTCGGCAGATAATGCCCTTTTCGAAAGGGTCGAGCTTGGAAAGGACGACGGACGCTGGGAATATGAGGTGGATTTCAGAGTCGGAAACACCGAATACGACTATGAGATAGACGCCGTCACCGGAGAGGTCCGCGAAAGCGACCGTGATCCCGGAAAAGAAAACACGGCGACCTCCTCCAAGGCAGAGACCGCCGAGACTATCACCGCCGAAAAGGCCAAGGAGGCCGCCCTCTCTCACGCAGGAGTTTCGGCAGATAAGGCAAGATTTTTAAGAGCCGAGCTTGACCGCGAAGACGGCAAAAAGATCTATGAGATAGAGTTTACCGCCGACGGCTTCGAATACGACTACGATATCGATGCCGAAACCGGAGGTGTGCTCGGATTCGATAAGGATCGTGACGACTAAGTTTAATATTCGGTTTACCTCTCGCAGGGGCGAAGCAACAGGGCTTCGTCCCTGCACCTTTTTTATTGCAATCACTTAAATGATTATGGTTGAAAATTTGATTGCTTTATTGTATAATCAAAAAGATAAAACTGTGCAGGAGACGAATATGAAATTTTATAAATGCGTTACCGCCGTGGCGGAAGAAAACAATTATAAAAAAGGCGTGAACCGTCTCGATACGGGAAGCGGATATTACAGAGCCTCTAAAAAGCTTAATATTCTGGCAAGTATCTGGCTTATGGTCTTCCAGTTCGGACTTATCTTCGGCGGAACCACCTCTCTGCTGATCTATACCAAAAACGCCAAAAATCTGGATATGCCCCTTTATATCGTGACCTGCATTGCCTTTGCGGCGGTTGCCGTCTCCCTCTATCTTATAAAACGCAGGCTTCACGCGGCAGCGTTGGTTTTAAGCCTTGCCGCCGTCTTTGCCCAGCTTACCCGAATTCACCGCAACGATATGGAAACGGTGAATGAGTTTTTAAATAAGGGCTATATAAACAGCTCCCGCTTCTGGATGTACTTCGTTCCCGGAATCCTGGTCTGCCTTTTCACACTTATAATCTGCCTTATCGGCATAAAGACCCGCCTGCATTTCAGGAAGGACTATAAGGCCGCTATGGAAAAGATGTTTACCGCCTACACCGAGGAGCATCCGGGTGTAAGCGACGTGGAATGGACGGCACATCTTGAGGAGCTGGACGCCGCTATAGAAGAAAAGGAAGCCGCCCAAGCGCAGGCAGAAAAGGCCTTAAAGCAAAAGAAAAAAGAGGATAAGAAGAAAAATGGCAACCCTTAATATCGTTATGGTGGAGCCCGAGATCGCGGGCAATACGGGAAACGTCGCAAGAACCTGTGCCGCAACGGGTGCAAGGCTTCACCTTGTTCGCCCCTTCGGCTTCGAGATCGACGACAAAAAGCTCAAACGGGCGGGTCTCGACTACTGGAACCTTTTAGACATAACCTACTACGACAGCTTAGACGACTTTTTCGATAAAAACGAGGGCGCCTTCTTCTATTTCACAACCAAGGCCCTCCACACCCACTCGGAAGTAAGCTACCCCGATAACTGCTACCTGCTTTTCGGTAAGGAGACCAAGGGTCTTCCCGAGGAGCTTCTGCTCAGAAACCCCGAAAACTGCGTCCGTATTCCTATGGTGTCCGATGCCAGAAGCCTTAATCTGTCAAACGCCGTAGCCATCGGAACCTACGAGGTGCTGAGGCAGTGGAACTACCCGAAACTTCAGAATTTCGGACAGTTGCACAATTATAAATGGTAAAAAATCCGTATTTCATAAGAAATATATGTTGCAAAAATTTGCATTTTTGTGTACAATATAAATAATGTGTTTATTTTTTAACAAACCAAACCGAAAGGAAGATTTCAAATGACAGCACTCAACAAAAAGACAGTAGACGACATTAACGTAAAAGGCAAGCGAGTTCTCGTTCGTTGCGACTTTAACGTTCCTCTTAAAGCAGGCGTTATCACCGACGAAAACAGAATCGTTGCCGCCCTCCCCACCATCAAGAAGCTTATCGCTGACGGCGGTAAGGTGATCCTCTGCTCCCACCTCGGAAAACCCAAGGGAGAGCCCAAGCCCGAGCTTTCTCTCGCTCCCGTTGCAAAGAGACTTTCCGAGCATTTAGGTCAGGAGGTCGTTTTTGCCGCTGACGACAACGTTGTAGGCGAAAATGCAAAGGCCGCTGTTGCCGCTATGAAGGACGGCGACGTTGTCCTCCTCCAGAACACCCGCTATCGCGCTGAAGAGACCAAGAACGGTGCCGCTCTTTCCGAAGAGCTCGGTTCCCTTGCCGACGTTTTCGTAAACGATGCTTTCGGTGCCGCACACCGCGCACACTGCTCT
>CAZRHF010000002.1:15540-61766 GCA_964599835.1 uncultured Eubacteriales bacterium
GCTCTACCGTTGGCGTTGTAGATTATGTTGAAGAGGCTGTTGTAGGCTACCTCATTCAGAAGGAGCTTAAATACCTCGGAAACGCTGTTGAGACCCCCGAGCGTCCCTTCGTTTGCATCCTCGGCGGTGCAAAGGTTGCCGATAAGCTCACCGTTATCGAGAATCTTCTTAATAAAGCCGACACCCTTATTATCGGCGGCGGTATGTCCTACACCTTTGCTGTTGCTCAGGGATACTCTGTCGGAACCTCTCTCGTAGACCTCGAGAAGGTTGACTACTGCAAAGAAATGCTCAAGAAGGCTGAGGAAAAGGGCGTTAAGATACTTCTCCCCGTTGACACTATGATCACCAAGTCCTTCCCCGATCCCATCGACGCACCCGTTGAGGCTGCCTGTGTTAAGGTTGACGCTATCCCCGACGATATGATGGGCCTCGACATCGGTACTGAGTCTGCAAAGCTCTTCGCTGAAGAGGTTAAGAATGCTAAGACCGTTGTCTGGAACGGACCTATGGGTGTTTCCGAAAACCCCGTTTTCGCAAACGGAACTATCTCTGTAGCTAAGGCTCTTGCCGAGACCGACGCTATCACCATCATCGGCGGAGGCGACTCTGCTGCAGCCGTTAACAACCTCGGCTTCGGCGATAAGATGAGCCACATCTCCACCGGCGGCGGAGCTTCTCTTGAATTCCTCGAGGGCAAAGAGCTTCCCGGCATCGCCGCAATGAACGATAAATAATTACACAAATAATGCCTCCCTCGCAAGAGGGAGGCTATCGTACTGTAATAAAGGAGAAATTAAAATGAACAAAGCTACCCGTAAAGCAGTTATCGCAGGTAACTGGAAAATGAACAATACCCCCGCACAGACCACCGCACTTATAAACGAAATGAAGCCTTTAGTAAAGGATGCCGACTGTGATGTAGTTCTCTGCGTACCCTACGTTGACATTGCCGCCGCAGTTGAGGCCGCAAAGGGCTCTAACATCAAGATCGGTGCAGAAAACGTTCACTTCAAGGCTTCCGGCGCATACACCGGCGAGGTTTCTGCCGAAATGCTTACCGCCTGCGGTGTTGAGTATGTTGTTATCGGACACAGCGAGAGAAGACAGTACTTCGGAGAGACCGATCAGACCGTTAACCTCCGCACCCTTGCCGCAGTTAACGCAGGTCTCACCGCTATCGTTTGCGTAGGCGAGACCTTAGAGCAGAGAGAGCTCGGCTACACCGAGACCCTCCTTAAGTTCCAGACCAAGATGGCTCTTACAAACGTTTCTGCCGACCAGCTTAAGAACATCATCATCGCTTACGAACCCGTTTGGGCAATCGGCACCGGTGTTACCGCTACTGCCGATCAGGCCGATGAAGGAAACGGCTTTGTCCGTGAGGCTCTTGCCGAGGTTTACGGCAAGGATGTTGCTGAGACCGTTACCGTTCAGTACGGCGGCTCTATGAACGCAAAGAATGCTGACGAGCTTGTTTCCAAGGTCAACGTTGACGGCGGACTTATCGGCGGCGCTTCTCTTAAGGCTGAAGACTTCAGCATCATCGTTAAGGCTGCTTCCAAATAATGAGCGAATACGATAAGCTCCACAGCGGGGATATCTACTACCCCTCCTCCGACGAGATTATGGGTCAGCAGCTTAAATGCCTGGATAGGCTCTACGATTTTAATGCTACAAGACCGACTCAGCTTAAAGAGAGGGAAGCCCTGCTTAAAGAAATGTTCGCCGAGATAGGCGAAAACTGTTATATCGAACCGCCCCTGCACTCAAACTGGGGCGGTCATCACGTTCACTTCGGGGAAGGGGTCTACGCAAACTTCGGCCTCACCCTGGTGGACGACACACATATTTTTGTAGGCGATAAAACCATGATCGGCCCGAACGTCACCATCGCCACCGCCGCCCATCCTATTCTGCCCGAGCTTCGCGAGGGGGCATATCAGTTTAATCTTCCGGTTAAAATCGGAAGAAACTGCTGGATAGGGGCAGGTGCCGTGATCCTTCCCGGTGTTACGGTAGGGGACAACTCGGTCATCGGTGCGGGAAGCGTTGTCACTAAAGACGTTCCCGAAAACGTCGTTGCGGTGGGAAATCCCTGCCGCGTGCTTCGCCCTATCGGCGAAAGAGATCGGGAGTTTTACTACCGCGACCGAAAGATCGATCCCGAGCTTCTTAAATTAGTATTTGATCAGGAGAAATAAGATGAAAAAACCTGTTGTTTTATGTATTATGGACGGCTTTGGAGTAAGAGAGTCGGAGCACGGCAACGCTATTGCCGCCGCAAAAACGCCCAACCTTTCAAAGCTTTTTGCCGAAAATCCCTTCACCTCCATCGGTGCTTCGGGTCTTGACGTAGGTCTCCCCGACGGACAGATGGGTAACTCTGAAGTCGGCCACACCAACATCGGCGCAGGACGCGTTGTTTACCAGATGCTGGTTAAAATTTCAAAATCCATCACCGACGGTGACTTTTTCGATATCGAGTGCCTTAAGGCCGCAGTTGAAAACTGCAAGAAGAATGACAGCGCCCTTCACCTCATCGGCCTTCTTTCCGACGGCGGTGTTCACAGCCATATTGAGCATCTTTACGGCCTTTTAGAGCTTGCCAAGAAAAACGGTCTTCAGAAGGTCTTCGTTCACTGCCTTATGGACGGCCGCGACGTTTCCACCACCTCGGGTGTCGGCTTTGTTAAGGACCTTCAGGCCAAAATGGCCGAGCTCGGCGTAGGTAAAATTGCCTCGGTTATGGGACGTTACTATGCTATGGACCGCGACTTTGCCTGGGACCGCGTTGAAAAGGCCTATGCCGCTATGGTTTACGGCGAGGGAGTTCAGAACAGCGATGCCGTTAAGGCTATGGAAGAATCCTATGCCGCCGACGTTACCGACGAGTTTATCCTTCCCACCGTTGTTGATAAAGACGGTATGATAAAGGCAAACGACAGCGTCGTTTCCTTCAACTTCCGTCCCGACCGCGCCCGTCAGTTCACCCGTACCTTCGTCGACCCCGATTTCGACGGTTTCGAGAGAAGAAACGGTTTCTTCCCTCTCTCTTACGTTTGTATGACCCAGTACGACGAGACTATGCCTAACGTCACCGTTGCATTCCCTCCCGAAGAGCTTAAAATGACCCTCGGTGAGTACCTTGCCGCCTGTGGTATGACCCAGCTCCGCATTGCCGAGACCCAGAAGTATGCCCACGTAACCTTCTTCTTCAACGGCGGAGAGGAAAAGACCTTCGAGGGCGAGGACAGGATCCTCATTCAGTCTCCCGACGTTCCCACCTTCGACCTTCAGCCCGAAATGAGCGCATACCCCGTATGCGACGCCGTTTGTGAGCAGATCCGTTCGGGCAAGTATGACGTTGTTATCCTTAACTTCGCAAACTGCGATATGGTTGGCCATACCGGCATTTTCGATGCCGCTGTGGCCGCCGTTGAGGCCGTTGATACCTGCGTTGGTAAGGTCGTAGAGGCCGCAACCGAGATGGACGGCTCGGTAATCATCACCGCCGACCACGGTAATGCCGACTTTATGTTCGACGAAAAGGGCGAGCCCTTCACCCCCCACACCACCAACCCCGTACCCTTCTGCGTTGTAGGCTATCCCTGCAAGCTCAGAGAGGGCGGCCGCCTTGCCGATATCGCTCCCTCGATGCTTAAGATCTTAGGCCTTGCTCAGCCCAAGGAAATGAACGGCGAAAGCATTATCGTTGACTAATTTTTCTTAAACGGTTATAATGATGGTAACATCTTACGTTACCATCATTTTTTATTTTAAGGGTGTGTTTTTATGAAATACAGACATCTTCGTTTTCCCGGCGGAAAGGCCAAGGCCGTGACCTTCAGCTATGACGACGGAAAGAAAAGTGACCTTCGCCTTGCAGAAATTTTTAATAAATACGGCGTAAAGGGCACCTTCAACGTGGTAGGAAGCTATATCGGCAACACCGACCGACTGAGCGTGGAGGAAATGCAGGAGCAGTTTTTGTATAAGGGTCACGAAATTGCCTGTCACGGCTTTGAGCACACCGCACCGGGTATGCTCCGCCCCTTTGAGGGAATTCAGGAATATCTTTACGACCGTCTTGCCGTAGAAAAGGCTCTGGGCAGAATAATCCGCGGCCTTGCCTACCCCAACAGCGGAATTACCTATATCGGAAACGGTGCAAACCTCGATAACATCAAGGGCTACCTAAAGGATCTGGGCTTTATGTATGCCCGAAGCCTTGGGGGAGACAACAACCGCTTCCGTCTGCCCGACGACTGGTTTAACTGGGTTCCCACAATGCACCACGATAATGAAAATTCCCTTGCCTGGGCGCAGGAATTTGCCGACCTGCCTACCTCGGGCGGATACTTTCCCCGTTATACTCCAAGACTTCTCTATATCTGGGGACACTCCTTTGAATTTGAAAATAAAGGCAACTGGGAGCATATGGAGGATATACTTAAAATCGTAGCAAACCGCGATGATATCTGGTATGCCACCAATATTGAGATACGGGAGTACGTTGCCGCCTACGACAGCCTCATCTTCTCGGCCGACTCCAAAACCGTATATAACCCGACTCTTGTCGACGTCTGGTTCGAACAGCCAAACGGCCTCTTCCTTATAAAATCGGGGGAAACGGCAAGGATTTAACAGGTGTCAGGTTTCAGGTAACAGGTTTCAATGGGAGGAGCTCGGCATCCTCCCATTTGTTATACGTTGAGAATTTATTGTTTCGCCGCAGGGGCGATCGTCGGTCGCCCCTGCGAACTTAAGAAATAAACTTTTTTGAAACGGAACGCTCCTTTTGCAGTTCCGTTTTTTTGTGCGAAATATTCACAAAAAGTCTTTATTTTTATAAATGTTTATGATATAATCTATTATGTATAATTACGTAAAAGGGGAGGTGTTGCATTTGAGACTCGTAAAACTGTTTTCGGTTATTCTTGCCGTGGTTTTCTGCCTTAATCTCACGGGTTGCGACACCTTAAGCTCCGACGTCGATAAGCTTATCTCACCTCCGAAGCTGGAGGGCGATCTTTATCCCGTTCAGCAGGCTCTGGAGGACTCTGCAGGGGATAACCTCGTTTTAAAATACCCCCTGTCGGGAGAGCACCGCTCGGCCTTTATTCTTAAGGATCTCGACTCCGACGGAACAGAGGAGGCTATTGCCCTATACGCCGTAAACGGCGAGACCGCCCACACCATCCACATCAATATAATCGCAAACGACGGTGATAGCTGGCAAAGCAGGGGAGATCTTAGTCTTGTGGGAAGCGATGTTGAAAGCGTCACATTTTCCGATCTCGATAAAAACGGAACCCTCGATATAATCGTAGGCTGGATGGTCTACGGAACGGTGGATAAAAAGGTCGGAGTTTACACCTTCGACGGAACCGCCTTTGTACAGCGCGCCCTTGAACCCTATACCAACTTTATCTGTGCCGAGCTTAACGGCGATGGCGGAGAGGATCTTGCGGTGCTCCACCTGAATACCACCGAAAAGACCGCAGGTGCAAAAATTTTCTCCCTGACAGCCGACGGAATTGCCGAGCTGGGCTCGGTGCTGTTAGATGGCGGAGTTAACGCATATCTTTCTCCCGTGGTCTCCACACTTACCGACGGTACCCCCGCTCTCTACGTTGATGCCCTTAAGGGAAACGGAATTTTAACCGAAATAATCTGGTTTAAAGACGGCGCCCTCACAGGCATTTTCGATCCCGCCGCGCCCGACATCTCGCCTACCTTCCGCACCGGCACCGTATCCTCCCGTGATTTTGACGGTGACGGGGTTTTAGACATTCCTCTGCCGGAGCTTCTCGAGTCAACGGCTAACCTTTCCGAGACCGATAAGGTGTATTTTACCAACTGGAGCAGCTTTAACGGCTCGGGCTTTCGAATTAACGAGTCGGTATTTATGAACTATACAGACGGCTACAGCATAACCGTCCCCAAGGAGCTTAAAAATCGGATATTCCTGCTCCGCAATACCGAGACCCGTATGCGGACCCTATTTGCCTATGACCCCGAAACCAGGCTTTCCGGAGAGGAGCTTTTCCGTCTGCTTGCGGTAAATCCCGCCGATTACGAATCGGGACAGTATGAGGGAGGCGGCTTTACTCTTATTGCCCGAACCGATACCATTGCCTATCTTGCGGCCGTCAACCCTGACAACACCTTAGGCCTTACGCTGGACAGTGTTACCGATATGTTCGCCACCATTAAATAAAGGAGAAAACGATGAAAAAAATACTCATAGTCGAAGACGAAGAGGCTATACGCAGCTTCGAGGCCATAAATCTGCGCCGTGCAGGCTATACCATAGTCGAAGCGGGAAGCGGCGAGGAAGCCCTTCAGATATATGATGCCGAGCCTGATTTCGACATAGCCCTTTTGGATATTTCAATGCCCGGAATGGATGGATTCACCCTTTGTAAGGAACTGAGAAACAGAAGTCAGAAGCTGGGGGTAATAATGCTTACCGCCCGCACTCAGGAAATGGATAAGATCAGCGGACTGATGATGGGTGCCGACGACTACATCACCAAGCCCTTCAGTCCCTCAGAATTGCTTGCCCGCGTAGATTCTCTCTACCGCCGCGTCGGTATGAACAGTGCCTCTGTACCCGTAGCCTCGGATGAGGTGACTCTGGGTGATTTCGTTCTTAATACCCGCCGCAGGACACTTAAAAAGGCAGGCAGAGACATCGAGCTTACGCAGGTGGAATTTCAGATAGTCGAATATTTCTTTCAAAATCCCGACGTTGCCCTGGACCGTACCGATATCCTTAACAAGGTATGGGGAACCAGCTATTTCGGCGAAGAAAAGATAGTCGACGTCAACATCCGCCGCCTCCGTATGAAGATAGAGGATCAGCCCTCGGCCCCGAAGCATCTGGTCACCGTTTGGGGAATGGGCTATAAGTGGAACAGTAAATAAAGTTTTAAAAATAAAGTAAGAAGGAGGGAACATGCTTGGAGATAGAGGTAAAGTTTAAAAGCGTCGCCTGGCGCTGGGCTTTAAACGTACTGCTTATTATGTTTCTCATAATCGTTGCGGTAGAAATAATTCTCTGCGTGTTCATCCGCTCCTATTACTATTCTCAGACAAAGGCGGTTGCGGAGGAGTACGCAAGCTCCTTCATAACCCCTCTTTCAAATTCTTTGCCCGAAAACTACGAGGCCACCGCCCGTGACTACTGCGAGGAATTCCTCTATAAGGATAAGCTGGAAATACAGGTCCTCGACACAAGCGGAAAACTGCTCATATCGACCACAGGCTTCTCTCAGGAGCCCTCCGCAATGCCTGATTTTCAAAACGCCGTAGAGGGTGTCGCCGACGGCTATTACAGCGGTAAAAGCTCGGTAGGAGAGCCCATTCTCTGCCGAACCGTCCTGCTCTACAGCGGCGATGACGAGGTATTCGGTGCCGTAAGATGGGTAGTGTCATTACAGGCGGTAAACAAGCGTATATTCTGGACCTGCCTTTTTGCGGTAGTGATCGGAGCCGCCGTGCTTTCCATTCTTTTCATAACCGGAATGTATTTCATCCGCTCCATAGTTCGCCCTATAAGGGACGTAAGTAAGGTTGCACGAAAAATAGCTCTGGGCGATTTTGAATCGCGGATAGAGCTCAAGGCCAACAACGAAATTGGTGAGCTTTGCGACTCCATAAACTATATGGCAAGCGAGCTTAAGGCCGCTGAAAACCTGAAAAACGATTTTATTTCTTCGGTCTCCCACGAGCTCAGAACCCCCCTTACTGCCATCCGCGGCTGGGCCGAAACGGCAAAAATGTCGGTGGGCTTCGACGAGGAAACGGTCAACAAGGGCCTTGACGTGGTGCTTAAGGAGTCCGAACGCCTTCACAGTCTGGTGGAAGAGCTTCTCGATTTCTCCCGTATGCAGTCGGGACGCCTTTCAATGACCTTTGGTCAGTTTGACCTTGCCTTCATCTTAGACGAAGCGGCCGATATGTATAAAGAGCTTGCAAAAAAGCAAAAGGTTGAGCTGGTCTACGTTCCCCCTAAAAACGAAATATACTGCTACGGCGACGACAACCGAATAAAGCAGGTGTTTATAAACGTTATCGACAACGCCCTTAAGTATAATCAGCCCGGCGGACAGATACTTATCGAACAAAACCTCGACGACGGCTGTGTGCAGATAACCGTCAGCGATACGGGCGTGGGAATCGCCGAAAGAGACCTTGACAGGGTCAAGGAAAAATTCTACAAAGCAAACAAACAGGTTCGCGGCTCGGGTATAGGCCTTGCCGTGGCCGATGAGATAATAAAACAGCACAACGGACTGCTCCTTATCGACAGTACCGAGGGTGTGGGAACCACCGTTACCATCGTGCTCCCCACCTGTGAAAAATCCCCCGAAGGAGAAAGCAATGAGCAATAAAAAAACAAGCATAGGAGGTCAGGCCCTCATCGAAGGAATTATGATGAGAGGTCCCAAAAAGGACGCCATGGCCGTACGTATGAAGGACGGAAGCGTCGAAGTCTTTCCTATGACCATCAAAAGTATAAAAAATAAATGCTTCCTGTTTAAATGGCCCATAATCCGCGGCGTAGTCGGCTTTATCGACTCTATGCTGGTGGGATATAAGGCTATGATGGATTCGGCCGAAAAGTCGGGCTATCTTGACGAGCTTGAAGAGGATGAAAAGCCTCAGAACGAAGAAGCGGCTGATGATACCGCCGAAGAAGAGACCGAGGAAAAAGCAGAAGAAAAGCCCGAAAAGAAAAGCGGCATCTTCACCGTAATTATGATAATTGCCGCCGTGCTTGCGGTGATCCTCTGTATAGGACTCTTTATCTATCTGCCCTCCCTTGCCTTTAAGGGTGTAAACTATCTGGCAGGCGGAGCGCTTACTCCCTTCCAGGCCCTTTTTGAGGGAATTTTAAAAATAATCATCTTTCTTGGATATATGCTTGCCGTTTCTTATATGAAGGACATAAAAAGGGTCTTCAGCTACCACGGAGCTGAGCATAAGACTATCTTCTGCTACGAAGCGGGACTTCCCCTTACGGTGGAAAACGTCAGAACGCAAAAGCGTTTTCATCCCCGTTGCGGAACCTCCTTTATGATACTTATGCTCATCGTCAGCATCTTTGTCACCCTTATTTTCGACGCCGTATTCCCCTGGCTTAAGGGTGTTTTATGGCTTCGAACCATCATTAAGCTTCTGCTTGTGCCCGTTATCTGCGGTCTCGGCTACGAGCTTATCAAGATCTGCGGCCGCTACGATAATTTTATTACCCGCATGATCGCCGCACCCGGTCTCTGGATCCAGAGAATAACCGTTAAAGAGCCCGACGACTCTATGATAGAATGTGCCATCGCCGCTATGGAGGCGGTTATCCCCGAAAACGCCGAAGACGACAAATGGTAACCGATTTCTATTCGGCCCTCGCCTATACCAAAAAGGCTCTCGCGGATATTTCCGACGAGGCCGACAGCGAGGCGAAGATCATTCTTTCCTTCGTTACCGATATCGAGCCCAATCGCCTGCGAATAGTCCTTCCCTCTGTAGATACAGAGGCCGTTGACGCCGTAATCGAAAAGCGCAAAGAGGGAATACCTCTGCAGTATATCATCGGGCGCTGGTGGTTTTTCGGACTTGAGTTTCTGGTAGGCAAGGGGGTGCTCATCCCCCGACAGGACACCGAGATACTGGTAGAAACCGCCCTTTCCCTTGCCGAGGGCAGGGGAGAGGTCAAGATCGCCGATCTGTGCTCGGGAAGCGGGTGTATTGCCGTAAGCCTTGCCAAAAATCTGCCCGAGGCGCAGGTAACTGCGGTGGAAAAATATGATGATGCCCTTGGATTTTTAAAGCGTAATATCGTCCTTAACGAGGCGAAAAACGTGACCGCCGTTCAGGCCGACGTCTGCGACAGCCCCTTCGGGGAATACGATATTATCGTCTCTAACCCGCCCTACATTCCCGTAGCCGACCGTGAGATACTTTCCAAAGAGGTTCTTACCGAGCCCGAGGAAGCCCTTTTCGGCGGTGAGGACGGACTGTATTTCTATAGGGTAATAACCAAAAACTGGAAAACTGCCCTTAAAAACGGCGGCAGACTTGCCTTCGAGGTAGGAATAAAGGAAGCCGCGCTTGTGGCAGAGATATTAAAGCAAGAGGGCTTTACCGGAATTGGCTTTGCCAAAGACCTTTTAGGTATCGAGAGGGTCGTTTTCGGGACAGTGAATAATGTATAATTAGTTCAAATAAATATAAAGGTGGTAAAAACTATGTCAGAAGATAAAAGCAAAGCATTGGCTACGGCCTTACAGCAGATCGAAAAGCAGTTCGGTCAGGGTGCCGTTATGCGCCTTGGCGAAAATACCGGAATGAGCGTGGAGCACATCCGCACAGGCTCCATTTCACTGGACGCCGCCCTTGGTATCGGCGGTATGCCCAGAGGACGTATCGTAGAGATCTACGGACCCGAATCCTCGGGTAAGACCACCCTTGCCCTCCACGTTGTTGCAGAGGCACAGAAGCAGGGCGGAACCGCCGCCTTTATCGACGTTGAGCACGCTCTCGATCCCGTTTATTCCAAGGCACTTGGCGTTGATATCGATTCCCTCCTGGTATCTCAGCCCGACACGGGTGAGCAGGCCTTAGAGATCACCGAAGCCCTCGTCCGCTCGGGTGCTATCGACGTTGTCGTTGTCGACTCGGTAGCCGCCCTCGTTCCCAAGGCTGAGATCGAAGGCGAAATGGGCGACAGTCACGTAGGCCTTCATGCCCGTCTTATGTCTCAGGCTCTCCGTAAGCTTGCAGGCGCAATTTCAAAATCCAACTGTATCGCAATATTCATAAACCAGCTCCGCGACAAGGTTGGCGTTATCTACGGAAGCTCAGAGACCACCACAGGCGGACGCGCCCTTAAGTTCTATGCCTCGGTACGTATCGACGTCCGCCGCATTGAGACCATCAAGGTGAGCGGAGAAATGATCGGCTCCCGTACCCGCGCTAAGGTCGTTAAGAACAAGGTCGCACCTCCTTTCCGTGAGGCCGAGTTCGACATTATGTACGGCACGGGAATCTCCCACACCGGTGAGCTTGTCGACGTTGGTCTTAAATACGACATCTTAAAGCGTTCGGGTGCCTGGTTCTACTACGGCGAGACCCGTTTGGCTCAGGGCCGCGATAACGTCAAGATCCTTTTAGAGGAAGACAAGGCTCTTGCTCAGGAGATCGAGGATAAGATCGTAGCTGCTATGAACGCAAGCGGCGAAGAAGTAACCGAATCGGTAACTCCTCCCGCACCCGCACCTGAGGAGGCTCCTGCCGCTACCCCCCGCCGCAAAAAGGTAAATATTGATATCGCGGTCGACGACTAATGAAGATATTATCCATAAAAAGGGGTAAGAAGCACCTGGATCACATTATTTTAGAAGACGGAACCGAGCTCAGCCTCGATTCCGATCTATGTGATGCAAAAAAGCTTTTCCCCGGCTGTGATATTTCTGACCCCGAGGCCCTTACCTATGAGTCGGACTATATCAGAGCGAAATCACGTGCGCTTTGGTATCTTTCAAGGTCGGATCATTCCGAAAAAGCCCTTAAGGAAAAGCTTATCGCCGCAGGATTTGATCCCGAGGCCTGCCGTGAAGCGGTAAGCCGTATGGCCGAGCTGGGACTCGTTGACGACGAGAGCTACGCAAGGCGTCTGGCTGAATATTTGTCGGCTTCGGGCTCTTCCAAAAGGGAAATAGCCTTTAAGCTCAGTCAAAAGGGTATCCCCTCAGATATCGTGAAGGATATCATTTCACAGGACGAAACCGATGAGAAAGAAAAGCTTCTTCACCTCATTGAAACCAAATATAAAAACAGGCTGTCGGGCGAGAAGGAAATAGAAAAGGTGTTTGCGGCCCTTATCCGCAAGGGCTTTTCCTATTCTGACGTAAGGTCGGCCCTTCGCGCCTACAGCGAACAAATTAAGCTTTGCGAGGAAATTTAATGGCATATAAGGTTAGTATGGTATCTTTGGGATGCCCTAAAAATCAGGTAGACGCAGAGGCGATGCTTGCATCTCTTTCTGCGGCAGGCTTAGAGCTTACCCCCGTAGAGGCCGAGGCCGACGCAATAATTATAAATACCTGCGGCTTCATAGAATCGGCAAAGGCCGAGGCAATAGAGAATATTCTTGAATGCTCCGCCTATAAAAAGGACGGAAAGCTTAAGGCCCTTATCGTTACGGGCTGTCTTGCCGAAAGGTATAAGGATGACGTCACCGAGGAGATCCCCGAGGTCGACGTAGTGGTAGGCATCGGCTCCAATAAGGACATTGCCGAAATAACCAAAAAGGCCATCGAAGGAAAGGCCGAAAATTCCTACGGTCCCAAAGAAGACCTCGACCTTAACGGTGACAGGATACTCGGCGGTATGCCCTTTACCGCATATATTAAAATTTCCGAGGGCTGTGATAACTGCTGTACCTACTGCGCCATTCCTAAGATCCGCGGCAGACTCAGAAGCCGTAAGATAGAGGATATCATTTCCGAGGCCGGGAGACTTGCCGAGGGCGGCGTCACCGAGCTTATCGTGGTTGCTCAGGACACCACCGCCTACGGAGAGGATATTTACGGAAGGGCTATGCTTCCCGAGCTCCTTACAGAGCTTTGTAAGATAGAAAAGCTTCACTGGATACGAACCCTCTACACCTACCCCGAGCGTATCTCCGACGGGCTTTTAGAGGTAATGGCCAAGGAGAAAAAGCTTGTAAAATATCTCGACATCCCGCTTCAGCACGCCGACGGCGAAATTCTTAAAAGAATGAACCGCAGAGGTGACCGTCAAAGCCTTACCGCCCTTATAGAACGCATAAGGGAAAAGCTTCCCGAAATAACCCTTCGGACCACCTTTATCACAGGCTTCCCGGGCGAGACCGAGGAGCAGTTCTGCTCCCTCCACGAGTTTGTTAAGGAAGCCCGTTTCGACCGTCTCGGCTGTTTTACCTATTCTGCCGAGGAGGATACTGTTGCCGCCACCTTCGACGGTCAGCTCGACGAGCAGACCAAAAACGACCGTATGGAGCTTATAATGGCCGACCAGATGACCATTGCCGCCGAAAAGAACGAAGAAAAGATAGGCTCGGTGGTGGAGGTGCTCATAGAGGGCTGGGACGACTATATAAAATGTTATTTCGGACGAAGCGCCGCCGACGCTCCCGAGATCGACGGAAAGGTATTCTTTACCTCTGACGTTCCCCTTGTTATCGGCGATTACGTTTACGTGCTTGTAAACGATTGCCTTGAATACGACCTGTTAGGAGAAAAAACTGATGAACCTACCGAATAAGCTCACCGTTTTAAGAATTATTTTAACACCGATATTTATGCTTACCCTCGTATGGGAGTTTCCCTTCCACTATCTTATTTCGATGCTTATCTTTATCGGCGCATCTTTAACCGACCTTTTTGACGGACGCATTGCCCGCAAGAGAGGCCTCGTAACCGATTTTGGAAAGTTTCTCGACCCCCTTGCCGATAAGATGCTGACCACCGCCGCATTTTTAGGCTTCATATTCCTTGACATCGGCTACGGCGCCGTGTGGATCGCCTTTATAGTTCTCTTCCGCGAGTTTATGGTATCTTCCATCCGTCTTATTGCCGTCTCCTCGGGAGGTAAGGTCATTGCCGCAAACATCTGGGGCAAGCTTAAGACGGTATTTCAGATGATAGCCATTATTTTCGGCCTTACGGTATATCAGGCGGTAGAGATACTTGATATGCTTCCCGTTCCCGATGCTATCGTCGGTATTATCGCAACCGTTTGCTCGGTATGCACCTCGGTACTTCTTTGGGTATCGGCAATTCTTTGCATTATTTCAGGAGCTATCTACATTATTGATAATAAAGATTTTATCAAACAAACAAAATAATAGTAGACAAATTCGGAAAAATAAATATAATAAATATAGATACAGATGCGTTTATCGGGTAGAGTAGCAGTTTTACCGCCCACAGAGAGAGGCTTTCGCCGGCTGAAAGAAGCCTTGGGTAGGAATTTTGTGAAGTGCGCCCGCCAGCACACGAGGGGGAACCGCAGTATCCTTCGTGCGAATTTGCCGCGTTAAGGCACCGAGCTATAAACAGGAGTGGAACCGTGGTTTAAACCGCCTCCGTTGACCGTAGGGTCAATGGAGGTTTTTTATTTTAGCCAAAGCATTCAAACCCAAATCAGATTTTGGGATATGGATTTCACGCTCTGACATCTTTAAAATACTCGTTAATCCGAAACGCTTATGAGCGACAAAGAGCCAAAAGACGCCTTAAAACCGCACTTTTAGACTGGTTCGAGTCTTGTCACCCTACTGTTTCAGAAAGGAGTTAATATGTTTTTCAGGAGAACCCGAGAGGATATTCAGGCCGTAAAAGACCGCGACCCTGCCGCCCGAAATTCCCTTGAAATATTCTTTTTATACCCCGGCGTAAAGGCCATCCGTATGCACCGCCGCGCTAACTTTTTTTATAGACATAAAATGTTCTTTTTAGCCCGTCTTATATCTCAGCGTGCGGTAAGAAAGACCGGAATCGAAATTCACCCCGGCGCCACCATCGGCCGAAGACTTGTTATTGACCACGGAACCGGCGTGGTTATAGGCGAAACGGCCGAAATAGGCGACGACGTTCTTATCTATCAGGGGGTGACTCTGGGAGGTACCGGTAAGGACGTAGGAAAGCGCCACCCCACTATTGGAAACAACGTTATGATCTCCTCGGGCGCAAAGGTGCTTGGTCCATTCAAGGTGGGTAATAACGTCCGAATTGCGGCAGGTGCCGTAGTTTTGGAGGAGGTTCCCGACGGAGCGACCGTCGTGGGCGTCCCCGCAAGAGTGGTGCGGCTTAACGGTGAAAAGGTCAAGCCCCTCGACCAGATCCACATTCCCGACCCCATAAGTCAGGCAATCTGCCGCTTAGAGGGCGAAATTTATAAACTTAACAGAGAAATCAAAGAACTGAAGGAAGGCAAATAATATGAAAATCTTTAACACACTTACAAGAGAAAAGCAGGAGCTTGTTCCCGTAGAGGAGGGCACCCTTCGAATCTACGCCTGCGGCCCCACAGTATATAACTATATCCACATTGGTAACGCCCGCCCCCTTTGCGTATTCGACGTCCTTCGCCGCTATTTTGAGTGGCGGGGCTATAAAGTAAACTTCGTTCAGAACTTTACCGATATCGACGATAAGCTTATTAAGAAGGCCAACGAAGAGGGAATTACCGTTAAGCAGGTTGCCGAAAGATATATTGAGGAATTCTGGACCGACGCTAAGGGTCTTAATGTAAGAGAAGCTACCGTTCACCCCAAGGCCACCGAAAATATCGACGCTATTCAGGATATAATCACCTCCCTTATCGAAAAGGGATATGCTTACGAGTCCAAGGGCGACGTTTATTTCCGCGCAAAGAAGTTCGACGAATACGGAAAGCTTTCCCATCAGCCCCTCGACGATTTAGAGGCAGGTGCCAGAATTGACGTTACCGAAATTAAGGAAGACCCGATGGATTTCTGCCTCTGGAAGTCGGCTAAGCCCGGTGAGCCCTACTGGGATTCTCCCTGGGGTCAGGGTCGTCCCGGCTGGCATATCGAGTGCTCGGCTATGGCAGGCAGATTCCTTGGCAAGACCATCGATATTCACTGCGGCGGTCAGGACCTTATCTTCCCCCACCACGAAAACGAAATTGCCCAGTCCGAGTGCGCCAACGGCTGCGATTTTGCCCACTACTGGATGCACAACGGCTATATCAACGTGGATAACCGCAAGATGTCCAAGTCCTTAAACAACTTCTTCACCGTCCGTGAGGTTGCAAACGTTTACGGCTATGAGCCCATCCGTTATCTGATGATCTCTTCCCACTACAGAAGCCCCATCAACTACTCCACCGATATTATCGAGCAGGGCAAAAACGCATTAGAGCGTCTCTACACCTGCCGCGATAATCTCGATTTCGCTCTCAAAAATGCTGATGAGGGCGGAGAAGTCCCCGAGTTCCTCGCAAAGTATAGGCAAGAATTTATTGATGCTATGGACGACGACTTCAACACCGCCGATGCAATAGGTGTTCTCTTCTCTATGGTTCGCGAAATTAACACAATGGTTGCCGAGGGAGCAGGTAAAGCTGCAATCGAAGCCGCAATAACCCTCTTTGACGAGCTTACCTACGTTTTAGGCCTTGTTTATAACCGCAAGACCGACGACCTCGATGCCGAGGTTGAGGCACTTATCGAGAAGCGCACCGCCGCCCGAAAGGCCAAAGACTTCAAGACGGCCGATGCCATCCGCGATCAGCTCAAGGAAATGGGCATCACCCTCGAAGATACCCCCCAGGGAGTTAAATGGAGCAGAAACTAATAAAAAAGACCCTTTCGTATGAAAGGGTCTTTTTTTGCGGATTAAAACAGCTTGTTCATTTCCCGGTATTTTTTCGGTGTCATTCCTGCCTGTTCACGGAATTTTTTATAAAAATAAGGGGTGTCGTAAAAACCGGTCTTATAGGCGATCTCGTCGGTAGAAAGGGATGTAGATAAAAGCAGACTCTGTGCATCATCAAGCCTTTTTGCAATTCGGTATTGTACGGGACTTACCCCAACGACCTCCTTAAACCGTTTTCTGAAATAGCTGTTGCTTATCTCCAGCTCCTCGGCGATCTTCTCAACGGATATATCAGTATTTTCAAGAAGCTTCTTTGCTCTTCTTATAATATCCGGTACAGAGCCGTCGGAGCTTTGACTGTGCTGAAGAATAAGATGAAGGCATAGGTAAAAATAAGCCTTTTCAAGATAGAGCTCTTTGGTACTCAGGCTTAAAAGCTTTTCCAGAGTGGCCTCTATCTGAAGGGCCGGGTCATTTCCGAAGTAGAAGGGCGGAATAGGGAAGGGGAGGTCGTCCAAAAAGTCGAAATTTACAAGAAGAGTGTCTACAGGCCCTTCCTTTATATAAAATTTCGTTTTATACACAGAGCTTTTCGGAAGATAAATAAAGTCACCCCGATGCATTGCTATACGCCTTCCGTCTTCGAGAAAATACTCGAGTTTTCCCCTTAAAACAGACAAAAAACCGTGATGAGGACGGGGCATATCCATATAACTGAATTCTTCCTCGGTCCAGTGCCATTTAACCTTTTGGATCTGGTTGAAGTTAAAATCATGCGGTCTCATTTTTTCCACCTCGGTTGTATTATACACCTAAAAAGCGAAAATTACAATAAATAATCGATATAACAATAGAAACAGCAAAAAATATGGGTTAAAATTACAATAAGGTTCCATAAGCTTTTTAGAAAGGAAGACGAAAATGGAAAAAAGAGGAAATATGATCGGAAAGGTGATGGCGTTATTGCTTGCAGGAAGTTTGGTTTTAAGCGGTTTGGTAATGCCTGTAACCGAAAGTGAGGTTTTTGCAAAATCCAATCCCGGAGCGATAGCTCTTGCCCGTCAGGCGGCGGCAGAGGGTATCGTCGTGCTGGAGAACAAGGATAATGTTCTTCCCCTTAAGGCAGGCACCCCCGTTTCGGTTTTCGGAAGATGTCAGTACGACACCTTCTCGGGCGGCTACGGAACAGGACAAGGTCCAAAGACCGACTATTCACCTATAACCATTATGCAGGGCTTCGATAATAATCCTGCCCTTTCCTACAACGAGGAGCTTGCCGAGGTCTATAAGGATTGGGTATCAGATAACCCCGTTCAAACGGGTGGCTGGGGCACCTGGCCGGCAAATCATCCCGAGATGCCCGTCTCTGAAGAGCTTGCGGCCGCAGCGGCAGAGGTATCTGATACCGCCGTTGTAGTTATCGGACGAGCCGCAGGTGAGGACCGCGAGCTTACCTATGAGGAGATCAGGCTGACCGACGACGAAACCTCTATGCTCACAAACGTAAACAAGTATTTTGCAAACGTTATCGTGCTTATGAACGTGGGTAACGTTATCGATATGTCCTGGCGAAGTAGTTTTGAAAACATTAAGAGCGTCGTTTATGTATGGCAGGGCGGACTCGAGAACGGAAACGCCATTGCTGACGTTCTTTCAGGCGATCTTTCCCCCTCCGGCAAGCTTGCCGACACCATCGCAACCTCCTTCGATCATTACCCCTCCAGCATTGCAGGCTTCGGCGTTTTAGACGGCGATGCCTGGAACGAGGTCTACCGCGAGGACATCTACGTCGGCTACCGATATTTCG
The DNA here is from genome assembly GCA_964599835.1 of uncultured Eubacteriales bacterium. Lineage (GTDB taxonomy): Bacteria > Bacillota > Clostridia > Oscillospirales > Acutalibacteraceae > SFWF01. The sequence goes on from CAZRHF010000002.1 coordinate 33,742, forward strand.
AGACCTTCCATCCCGAGCAGGTGCTTTATCCCTTCGGTTTCGGTCTTTCTTATACTGATTTTGAGATAACCTCCGAGGTCTCCTTTAAAAACGGTAACGTTGAAGTAAAGGCCACCGTTAAAAACGTCGGAGATACCTATAGCGGAAAAGAGGTAGTTCAGGTCTATTACGGCGCTCCTCAGGGTGTGCTGGGAAAGCCGGTAAAAGAATTGGCGGGCTACGTTAAAACTAACGAGATCGCTCCGGGTGCCTCCCAGACCCTGACGGTATCCTTCCCCATTTCCAATATGTCCTCTTACGATGACAGCGGTCTGACGGGCTATAAGTCGGCCTGGGTAATGGAGGCAGGAGAATATAAGATATTTGTAGGAAACTCGGTAAGAGCGGCAGAGCAGGTCGCAACCTATACCGTAAATAAAACCACCGTTACCGAACAACTCAGCGAGGCTAACGCGATCATCTGCGATCAGCTTCAGGACACGAACGCACTTAGTAGTATAAACTCCGAATATGGCGGCTTTACCAGACTTGTTCCCGTGGATAACGGCGACGGAACCTATACCGCAAACTGGAAGGGCGAACTCCCTTACTACGAGACCTTCGAGGAATCGGGCTATGCTGACCGTGTTATAGAGGCCATTAAGGCCGCAGGCGCGGATGCCGTTGAGATAACGGGGGATAAGGGCATTAAGCTTATCGACGTTTATAACGGCGACGCCACCATGGACGAATTTATTGCACAGATCTCGGTCGAGGATCTCGTTGTCCTTACCCGAGGCTATGGCCCTCAGTCCTGTTCCCTTTGTGATGCAAGCGGTAACGGAGGCGGCTTCGGAGGTCTTAACGATGATCTTCAGGCCCTCGGTATTCCCGCTGTTTCTACCCGAGGCACACCTGCAGGAGTAGGAGTTTCGGGCACCCATACGAAAATACCCATTGCAACACAGCTTGCCTGCACCTGGAACGACCCCCTTGTAGAGCAGCTTTACTACAGTATCGGGCTTGAGGGCGTTGAATATTATCTTGACGTTCACCTTGCTCCCAGTATGAATATTCACCGCAACCCTCTGGGCGGACGCAACTTTGAATACTATTCCGAAGATCCGGTGCTGACCGGTCAAATGGCCGCCTCTGCCGTTATCGGAGCACAGAAAACGGGTATGAGCGCCTGCCCGAAGCATTTTGCGCTTAATTCGCAGGAGGCCCGTCGACGCAACACCGATGCGGTGGTTTCGGAGCGTGCCCAGCGGGAGGTCTATCTGAAAGGCTTCGAGATCTGCGTGAAGACTGCCGATCCCGACACCATTATGGCAAGCTACAACCTCATAAACGGCTTCGATACCTGCTACAACTTCGACCTTGCTACCACCATACTTCGGGGTCAATGGGGCTGGGACGGTGTTCTTATGACCGACTGGTGGCTGAACCGCGCGACCTCTGAGGAGCTGGGAGTTGCCTATGATGCATGGCGTATCCGCGCTCAGGTCGACCTTAATATGCCCGGAATTATGCCCGGCTTTGTCGGACGGGAATCCGAGCTTAATAACGACTGGGACAACTACGGCGATTATATGGGCGATGCCTTGGTGCTTGCCCACTATGAAAACTGGGTAGCCGCAGGAAGTCCCACCGATTCGATAGTTACCGCCTCCACCACCATCACGGTGGATCCGAATCAGCCGCAGACCGTAAGCGTTGGCGGACTTTCTCTGGGCGAGATCCAGCGAAGCGCCCGAAATGTCCTTAACTATATTCTCGATTCCCGCACCTTCCGCGTTCATAACGGTCTGCCCCTCGACTGTCAGGAGGCAACTGGCTGGCAGCTTTTCGAGGTTGAAGGACGTCTTGCAGAAACCAAGCCGCTGCTTCTTGACCTCACCGTTAACGGCCTGCCCGATTTCGATTCCTTCCACCCCCTAACCAACACCTATAAGATATTCACCCGTTCCTTCGACGCGCTTCCCACCGTCAAAGCGGTAGGAGAAAACGGCGACACGGTAACCGTTAAGCAGGCCACCGCCGATGATCCCACCGCACTTATCACGGTAAATAATGATAGCGCAAAGAACGTATACCGTGTTATTTTCACCAACGAAGCAGGTCTTGTTCCCGTGGTCAAAAACCCGACTTATGCCTACGCCTCCGACATATTTATAAACGGAGTGTCGTTGCCTGCTTTCTGGCAAACGGTATACAGCTATAAGGTCGTAGGCTCGGTAGAAAACACCGTTGTAACAGCCGCTGTACCCGAAGGAATCGACGTAACCGTTACGAAGAATACGGATAAAAACCGCGTTACCGTCCGCACCGAAAGCGAACACCAGGCATTGGAATATGTGATAAGCTTCGTAGATGAGGAGATAAATTATCCAAGCTCCGACAGCTTCGACGACGGCGTTCTTAACACCGAGGTCTGGAGCGTGCTTAATTCGGTCTATCCCGAAAAGCTTACCGAATCGGATGGCACCCTTAACATAGTAACCGATATCGGCGAATGGTATCAGCATGCCTCCAACGTAACCCGAAACGTGGTATATCAGACCGCCGAGGGAGACTTTGAGGCGGTGGTTACCTTGAAGGTTCCCGCAGGCCTTAACGGCGGCGGCGCAAACCAGTTCGGCCTCGTGGTTTTCGACGATACTGATAACTACGCCGACATCCGTTATCAGACGACCGCGACAGGAAAATACGATAATCTATCCAACCACTATATCGCCTTCGTTAACGAGACCGCAGCCTCTCCATCCATCCTTCTGCGCGATCCGATAATTAAAAACGAGGGCTGGAATACCGATTCCTACACAGGGGAGCTTTCGGTCGATTTCAAGGTCATCAAGAAGGACACCACATACACCTTCTGCTACCGCACCGCCAAGATGAAGAGTGAAGGAGCCGCCTTTACCGTGGTCGGAAGCTACGAAGGCAACTTTACCGAGCCGAAAATAGGCCTTTTCGCCACAAAGGTCGACTCGGCCTCTCCTTCCTCCGCCGTATCCTTTGATAACTTCGTCATATCTGCCGATACGGGTGAGCTTACCGCCGACGATTTTGAGGGAGATACCGCACTTAAGCCCTTCTGGCAGATCTATAACGAAAAAACCGAAAACCTCAACGTAACGGGCGGCGCCGTTTCTATCACCCCCATAAACGGCGAATGGTACGAGGGTAACGAAAGCAGCTACGGTGATATCAGCAATGTGGTATATCAGGAAGCTAAGGGCAACTGGGCGGCAACGGTCGAAATGACGATACCCGGCGGTCTTGCAAGTACCAACTCACAGATGGGTATGCTTGCTTTTGACGACCGCGACAACTACGTTACCGTAATGTATCAGTCCTCCCCCAACATTACCACCAACTACGGCGGCCACGTTCTGGTATCCCGTCTCGAAACTGCGGGATCGGTTACCCCCTATACCAGACTGACCGTTCCCACGGACGAGGGCTGGGGCGCGGCAGATCAAAAGGTCAGCTTCAGAATAATCAAAAACGGAAACACCTACTCGACCTATTATCTCACAGAAGCAATGAAGGCGGCAGGAAAGCACTATGCTCTCGATAAGACCTTCACCATAGATCTTGATGCCCCCAAAGTAGGCTTCTTCGCCTGCACCGGCTCCACCACCGCCACCATCGACTACACCGTAAAGGTTTCCGACTTCAGGGTAGAAACCCTTTCGGGCGGTATTCAAAGCGACTACTTCGACGGCAGCGAGATAAGCTCGGTTTGGGGCATAAATAATGAGGACGCCTCCAAATACAGCGTGTCCGACGGTTATCTTAATATCACCACCGCTAAGGGCGACTGGTACGGCGGATATAACTATCAGACTCCCGCCACCAATCAGTTCTATCAGACGGCTTCGGGCGATAAATGGACTGCCACCCTTACCTATACCATAGTGAACCCCGGTCTTATCGCTTCAAAGAATACGACGGGTCTTATGCTGGTAGCCTACGAGGATAACTTTAACTATATCGACGTGGGTGTTATGACCAATAAATCCGCATCGGTCAACCCAATGTACGTGAATTCCCGCCGCAAGACAGGCGAAAACGCAAACCCCATTCAGACAAGGCCCTTGGGCGACGCTAATCCCCTCAAAAATGAGGGCTGGTTCACCTCCGCCGAGCCGCAGACCATAAGCGTCAGAATAGCCAAGGACGGAAACGTCTATAAGACCTATTATCAGACCGAGACTATGAAGGAAAACGGTGCCGATTTCGCTCTTCTCAGAACCGATACCGTAACCACCTTCACCTCGCCTAAAATAGGCTTCTATATGGTTTGCGGAAGCAATGCCGAAATAGCCGCAGGTACTGCGACTCCCTCGAATGTTAAGATCGACAGCTTTGTCGTTACCGATCAGATCATCGAGACCGAGCCTGTTCTTCCCGAAACCTACAATACCGTAGAGGTCTCTGCCGAGGGCACCACCGTGATAAATGCCGTAGACGACTGCTGGTATTTAAGCGGCGACCTTGCCGTAAAAAACGACGGCATCACCGACTACGTAACCGATTCACAGTCGGGCGAATACGCTATCTATCAGATAGAGGTGCAAAAATCGGGCAACTATAATATCGCTCCCGTTGTTGCCGCCGTGAACGAATCCAGCGGAGGGCTTATGCTGGAGCTTTACGTAGAGGTCGACGGCGAGCGCGTGGCCGAATACCGTGCCTCCGCAACCGATACCTGGACCTCCTTCACAAAGCAGACCGAGGTCGACGTTTACCTTACCGAGGGCGTTCATAAGCTTCGCTTCGTGTGGGGCGGAATCGCAAACCTCAGCGGAATAAGTATCACCCCCAAATCCCTTTTGGCGGGGGATATGAATGCCGACAACATTCTCGATGCGGTCGATACGGCCCTCCTTCGCGAGATACTTATCGGAAAGACCGGGGTTATCCCTAAGGCCGACGTCAATGCCGACGGAAAGACCGATATCTGTGACCTTGTAGCTCTCGGCAACACACTCGATTAACAGAAAAACAGATGCGTATGCAAAATGCATACGCATCTGTTTTTTTATAATGTGTCTGTGACGCATTTATTAACGGCCTCCTCCGGTTAGAGGAAAGGGAGGCCGGGCGGCTTCGCTGAGGTAAAAGATAAGAGGTAAGAGGTTCGGTGTGGCTCCGCCACGGGATATATAAATTGCTTCGTTGTAGGGTCGATTCACGAATCGACCGAGGGAGCTTATTGTTCACTAACAACCGTAAGGCTATCATCGCGCTATCCATTCTTGTTAATGAAATCATACCAAGGGTGCAATGAAATCAAATCCGTTTCATCCGCCAAGTCGTGTCATTCTGAGCTTGCCGAAATTTTGCGACAATGAGATCCCGCCACCTACGGTGTCGCGCTGCGCGTTTGAATCCCCGATAGGGGTTCAAAGTAGGAGCGGTAGTGAATGACCGAAGCCGCGACCGCGCGGCAAGAGTCGGCAGGCGAAGGCAAGACCCGTTGTCGCAAAATCGCCGTAGGCGGAATCTCGACTTGGCGGGTTTCATCACCTCAGTGATTTCATTCGTTTCCCTTAGTGAAACGGATTTAATTGCGACCGAAGGTCGCTTGGTGGATGAGCAGGAACCTATACCCTGTATCCAAACGGGCAAATCCACAGACTTTTCGGTCTGTCCTTCCGCCGATATTTTTGCAGAGATATTATACCGGAGTCCAATCTTTAGTAATTGTTTTAATAATAAAAATATCCCGACGAAAAAGGTCGGGTCATTTCTGTATATCGGGGTTATTTGTTCTGCATAAAATATAGTCGATGCTGACGCCGTAAAAATCGGCAAGGCGAATAAGCGTTTCGGTAGGGGGGATGCGTTCGCCGTTTTCGAATTTCGACAGTAACGCCTGCTCGATACCGGTTTGCATCTGAACGGCAATTTGCGTATAGCCCTTGCTTTTTCTGAGAAGCTTTAAGTTGTTTTTCATCATATCACCTTAATGACATTATGTCATATTTCCTGCTTGACAAATATGACGGTTTGTCATATAATATCCACGTAACCACAAAACCGATCGGCGATTGCTTAATTGAAAATTGAAAGTTGAAAATTGAAAATTAAGGAGTGGCTTCGCCACGGAATTATATAAATATCCGTGATGAAGTTTACGTTAAAGTGAGCCTTCTCCCTTAGAAGAATGGGAAGATTCCCCCACGGTGTGGGGGAAATGTCACGAAGTGACAAAGGGGGACGGCCCTGTTGGGCACGGAGTGGTGGATGAGGTGTTTATACATCCGTCGGAGACACATTCCCTTGGCCTTTGGCGTTAGGCCCTCGGCCCTATATATACATCCGTCGCAGACACCTCGCAACTGAAACCTGACACCTGCAACCTGAAACCTGTTTTCTATCCGTCGCAGACACCTTTTTTATTATTTATTATTTCTTCTTTATTATTTAATCCCCCCTCCCTCGGTACAAATAGGCCTTTTTTTCTGACGAACAGGCTTCTTCGGCTAAATCTGTCTTTAAAAGCGTTAAAAATAGAGAATATACTAACATAGCAGACAAGGGCCCTGCTGTTGACAATAATGTCAAAAAATAGTATACTTAAAGTGACTTATACAGCAAAGGGGTTTTACAATTGGAGCTTATCCGCAAAATCACCGAAAAAAAGTTTAAAGGACTGGTTTTCGAGGCCCTTTCGGTAACGGGACTCATATTTCAGTTCATCTTTATGTTCTCCTACGTACACTCGACCCAAAAAACCGTTTGGGGCTCGGCAAGTCTGTGGGTGAATAACGTAAACTTCTCACAAACCGTCTGCCTTATTGCCATACTTTGCTTTGCCATAAGCCTTGCCATGGCGGTAGTGGGAGTAATACTTAACCTTAAGGCCAAAAAGAGCCATATGTGGCCTGCCGCCATAAACTTTTTCGGCACCGCAATACTGCTCGCCCTGACCGTAACCTTTAATGCGGTGGATTCTCCCTGGGCGCTTATTATGGCCCTCGTTTTCTACCTCGTTGCATTCTTATACGGTATTCTCTGTGTGCTTTTCGACGGCAGAAGCGAATTTTCCCTCCCATCTGTCTCCAAAAGAGCCTTTGCGGCTCTGGGAGGCCTCAGTATGCTTTCGGTGCTGGCCCTTTTCTATACCCCTCTTTGCTTCTATACCGTGGGAAGCGGCGTTCCCGTTACATATTCGGTAGTCCCCATGGGCGCCTTCTCCTCTCAGGCCGATAACCTTTTAAGCCTGGCCTTCTTTGCTCTGCTTTGCATTGCGGCGGCAATAAACGTCTTCAGACTCTCGGGAAGCCTTAAGTTTTTCGGGGTCAACGACCCCCTCTTTGCCGACAAGATGCGCAGTCTTATAAACCTCAATACCGTATTTACGGGAATCTACGCCATGTCGGGCGTGCTTATCTGCTCGGTCAATAACTCAAAGGGCGGAGCTTATACCACCCCCGCCTTCATCCCCTTCATTCTGTCGGTGGTCATGGCGGTGGTCGGCGCATCCCTCTCCCGCGGTCTCGGAGTAAAGAAGAGCGACAAAAAGGAACGCCTTGCCGCAAGAATAGAGCTTTTCATCTACGCTACCCTCGTTTCGGGAATAGCCGTAGCGGCCTGCTTTATGGATATAATCAAGGTCTCCTTCCAGAACGTCCCCATCCTCACCGACCTGCACATAAACGGCCTTGATATCCTGACTAAATATAACAGCCTGGAGGCAGGTCTTCAGCTTATGGCCTTCATCCTTTTCGCCATTCTCGCCGTAACCGCAGGCCTCTTTATCGTGTCTCTTATCTCCCTTATAAGCGGCTCCAAGCTCTTCTTTAAGGTAGCTCTGGTCCAGCTTGTAAGCAGTGCCTTTTTCACCCTTATTATCGGACTTTTCGGAAAATATTACGAGATAGTTCAGCGTCTCAACGAAGAGACCGTCGCTTCCCTTATCCGCATCTTCACGGGCAGTGAGGTCGACCTCTTTAAATACCGCGTCAGCGGACCCGCCTTCTATCTCTTTATCGCCGCTATGTTAGTGGTGGCAGGCGCCCTTTTAAGAAAGCCCTATTCCAAGGGAACCCTCGGCGAGACCCCCGTTATGGTAACGGGAGGCGCACCGGTTACGGTGTCTGGAGGAAACGGCGCAATTTCATCCGCCGCTCCTTCGGCAGAGCCTACAGTAGCCGATCCCTGCCCCGCCTTTACCGAGATCGACGGTAAAAGACCCCTTTTCGCCGAGGATACCGCAAAAAGGCAGTCTGCAAAATTCGGCGCACCGACCCTTCCTTCTCTTGTTCAGTACGTTGTAAACTACGCAAGAGACAGCCGTCTCCACCTTTCCTATACCCCCGAGGATATCGCAACCTTTATCGCAGGCCTCGGCGCAACCCGCCTTACCGTCCTTCAGGGTATGAGCGGTACGGGAAAGACCAGCCTTCCCAAGATCTTTGCCGAAGCGGTATACGGAAACTGCGAGATAATCGAGGTCGAATCCTCCTGGAGAGACAAGAACGAGCTGCTTGGCTATTTCAACGAATTCAGCAAGACCTACACACCCAAGAAATTCACTCAGGCTCTTTATAAGGCAGGCCTTAATCCCGAGACCCTTACCTTCATCGTCCTTGACGAAATGAATCTGAGCCGTATCGAATATTATTTCTCCGACTTTTTATCCCTTATGGAAAATGAAGAAGATAAGCGGGAAATAAAGCTTTTAAACGTACCTCTTTATAAAAAGACCGAGGACGGCCTTATGCCCTACGAGGGTCTTACCGACGGTCACACCCTTAAAGTGCCCTCAAACGTATGGTTTATAGGTACTGCCAACCGCGACGAAAGCACCTTCGAAATAAGCGACAAGGTCTACGACCGCGCCCACACTATGAACTTCAACAAGCGTGCGGCTCGTCCCTCCGCCTACGGAGAGCCGATTCCTCCCCGCTTCCTCACCGCCGATGCCTTCGCGGGCCTTATCGCCTCGGCCAAGAACACCGTCCGCTTCGATATCGAAAGCTATCCTCTTATCCGCGAGGTAGAGACTCTGCTTGCCCCCTATAACATCTCCTTCGGTAACCGAATCGCCAACCAGATAGAAGCCTTCGTCAGCATCTACTGCGCCTGCTTCCCCGCCCCCGAGGCAATGGTATTCGAGGCGGTGGAAAAGATATTGCTCAGCAAGGTCGTAAGCAAGCTGGAGGTAAAGAGCGTCGAAAACAAGGCCCGTCTTGCCGCCGAGTTTGAGAAGCGCGGACTTAAACGCTGCAGCGAATTTATCCTGAAGCTTAACGAGGACTAAATAATGCCCGACCTGTCTTTAACAAACGTCAGGGGTAACGGCGACTACGGGCAGATTGCGGAATTTGTCAGAAAGCGCCCGAAGCTTACCTACGCGGGTCTGGATTCCTCCATACTTAAGGAGGTAAATCTCTTTTCCCTCCCCGAGGATTTCGACTTCGAGGGTCTGAGCGAGGCGCTGGATAAAATAATCGCCGCTCTGCCCGCCATAAAGCGCATTTTTGCCGACCCCATCACACGAATAACCGCCGTACCTGAGATACTTCCTGTAGAATCGGTGCGCGCCATAAACAATCAGACGGTGGTACACGCCACCGCCCACAGCGAGCTTTGGGAGAATATCACTTCCGAGGGTCTTAAGCCCCGAAAGCTTCTGAGCTTTGATAACCGCGACAACTACGCCATTTACGAAAACGTGGTATTTGCACGCGGCGTGGATATGATACTTTCCTTCGTTCGCAAAAATATCGGATTTTTAAACGATATTCTTTATTCCAACCGCGACCTGCAGTTTAACCTGCTGGAAAGGGAAAATCATCTTTCCTACTTTTTGGCGCTGGGAAAGCTTCATACGGGCTATGTGCGTGATTACGCCAAATACAGCGTAAGAGCCGAGGGCTGTATGGACCGCCTCCTCTTTATCGACAGCGTGCTCAGAGCCCGTCTCGGCCGCCCCGTTTACCGACTTTCCAAGGTTCATTCCAAAAAGCTGACCCTCAAAAAGACCAACATTTTTAAGGGACATAAAGACTATAAAAGGGTCTACGCCCTCCTAAAATGGTTCTCGGAGGCAAGGCTTTCGGAGGATTTTGCCGAGATAGGGCAGGAAAGCGACACCGAAAGCTACACCCTTTTCTGCTCCCTGCTGACCCTCTTTGCGGCGGGACATTTCAACTTTGAATTTTCCGATAAACCCATCTCACCACAAAGTATGGACGCTGCCGCCGTCTTTAAGGAATGGAAGCTGAGTATAAAGAAGATTAACGCGGAAGATAAAGCGGCGCTGATGCTGACCGTCGAAAAGGACGTTCCCTATAGGGTCGTACTGCTTCCCGTAACCGATACCGCGTCGGGAATGCAGAGCCTCGCAGGTCTTAAGGGCAGGGTCGCGGCCGAGGAATATCTGTTGGCCGCTCCTATGGCCGACGAGACTTCCCCCACCGTGCTCAGCATATACGACATCGACTCCTTCAGAAGGCTTCAGCAGATAATTCTCAGAGCCATGGTCTACAGTGATTTCGGACGTAAGACCTGCCCCTTCTGCGGCGAGCCTCTGTCTGCGGGAGACGAGGGCTTCGAGTGCGATTCCTGCCGTACCGTCATTGCATCACGGCATTGCTCCACCGAAAACAAGCCCTATTTTGTGACCTTTATAAAGAATTTTTCTTTAAAACGGGAAACCGATACCGAATATGCAAGAAGAGAGCGCCTCTCCTTCGATAAGCAGACGGCCTCAAAAATGCATTTCCGAAACATCTCTCCCATAACCGCCGAGGGCGACCTTCTGTGTCCCTTCTGCAAAAAAATACATTAAGTTTTAAATACAAATACCAAAAAGCGATAACGCAGGTGCGTTATCGCTTTTTTCAGGTTACAGGTTATATAAAGAATAAATAAGAAAGAAAAAATAATAAAATAGGTGTGCCTCCGGCACGGGATATATAGGGACAAGGGCCCGGGGCCCAGGGTCGAGGGAAGGAGTGGCTCTGCCACGGAATATATAAATGTCTGTGATAAAACTTACGATAAAGAGGGCCTTCCTCAGCAGGGAAGGGGGATCAGGAGTGGTGGATGAGGGAACCCGTAAGCAGTATCTAAACGGGCAAATTCACAATCTTTTCGGCCTTTTTTATAAATGCGTCGCAGACACATCGCACCTGCAACCTGACACCTGTTCTCTATCCGTCGGAGACTCATCGCAACTGTCCACGATCCACTGCTCACTGCCCCTTGCTACGGTTGACAATACTGCGTATTTTTGGTACTATAAATATGTAAACCATAGGCTTTCAGATCAACGAAAAGGAGGAAGAAAATGAAGATCGCACGAATACTCGCAGTTATCCTGACCCTGTGTCTTGTTCTGTCTGCCGCCTGCGGCTGTGCAGGGGACGACAAAACGGCATCGGGAAAGCAGAACGACCCCTGTCAGTCGCCTACCGCCGAAACCGGTACCCCGGGAATGGATCCTTCGGTAGACCCCGAGCTGTACAGAGGGACAAAGGTCATATACGCGACCTGGAAGGACCCCTGGATTAGCGAAGACGGAACTGTCTATGAGATCTTCGAGGAGAAATACGGTATCAAATTTGAAATGAGACTTATGGGTCAGGGCGACTACGTCAAGACCATCGCCGCCTCCATTGCATCGGGAACCCAGCCGGATATCTTCTTCGAAAACGGCGATTTTCCCGGCTCGCTGACCGTTATGCAACCCCTTGACGCCGCAAAGCTGGATCTTTCCCATCCCTTTTGGAATCAGTCCCTTATAGAGGCCTCTACCTTGGCAGGTCACCCCTACCTCGTGGACGCCATCTCCAACGTCTGGAGCGAGTTCGACCTTTGCGTATATAATAAGCATATTTTCGAGGCCGCAGGTATTAAAACCCCCGATGAATACTTTATCGAGGGCAAATGGACCTTTGAAAACTTCCGCTATGCCGCACAGCAGGTTACAAAGCTGGGTAAAGATTATATCGGCGCAGGCATCCTCGGAGAATCGATCCTCGCCGCGGCAGGCTCGGCATTCTTCACCTATAAGGACGATCAGCTGACTGTTACCGCCGACCCACACCTTTTAGAGGTAATGGACTTTGTGTCCCAAATGAAGGCCGACGGCATAGCCAAGCTCGACCGCGGAGGCTTCGGTGAGGGCAGGCAGGGTATGGCCTTTACTAACTGCTTCGGGCTTAAAAGGACGGGTTATTTCACACAGATAAATCCCGAACATATGGCCGCTACCTATCTTCCCGTCTGGAAGGAGGGCGACAGACCTGTAGTATCAGGTATGTACCGCGGCTGGGGACTTGTTGAGAATGCTAAAAACCCCGTCGGTGCAGGTCTCTTCCTGTGCGAATACCTTAATATTGATAACTACGACCTTGACGCCACCTTCCATAACGACGACGTTGCCGAGTTCTTCTTTGAAATAACCGAGGTCGCCGCCGACGGTATGTTCTTCTACCACGGCTCCGATATCGTCAAGACAACGCAGATGGGCCAAAATTACCACGAAACGTGGAGCCCCTTCGCCCCCGATGAGCTTAAAACTCACCTCAATTCCGAGCTCCCCGTTATGGAGGAAATGGCAGGCAAGGCCAACGATATTATAAATAAAGAAAAGGAATGGCTTACAGAAGAATATAAATAACAGGCAAAAGGTTTAAATCTTGCTTTGGTAAAGGAGGAATATGATGAAGAAGATGCAGATAGTTGCTATGCTTCTGGCAGTATGTCTTTTGTCGGCGTCGGTTTGGGGATGCGATAAAAAGCCCGCAGATAGACCCGATACCGAAAGCAAGCCGAGCAATACCGAGGTATGCTTTCCGAATAACGTAAACGCTGAGGATTACAGAGGAACCAAGGTTGTATACGTAACCTGGCAGGATCCTATCGGCAGCGATGACGGTGTAGCCGTAGCCAAATTTATGAAGGAGTTCGGCATAAAGGTCGAAGCACAGCTTCATCATTCGAATAATTACGTCAGCTCCATTGCCGCCTCCATCGCATCGGGCACTCAGGGCGATGTGATGTTTCAAAGCGGAGATTTTCCCGAAGCCTTTACGGTTATGCAGCCCCTTGACGCCGCAAAGCTCGATCTGACCGATCCGCTTTGGAATCAGTCGATAATTAAGGCCTCCGCTCTGGACGGTCACCCTTACCTTATAGATGCCGTTTCAAACGTTTGGAGTGAGTTCGACCTTTGCGCTTACAATAAGAATCTTTTTGAGCTTGCAGAAACCAAGACTCCCGAGGAGTATTTTGCCGAGGGCAAATGGACCTTCGAAAACTTCCGCTATGCCGCACAGCAGATTGCAGGGCTGGGCGAGGACTATATCGGCGCAAGCCTTTACGGTGGATCACCCCTGGCCGCTGCGGGAGCTTCCTTCTTTACCTACAAGGACTCGAAGGTATCGGCGGGACTCGACCCCCATCTCTATGAGGTCTTAAGCTTTTTATCCGAAATGAAGCAGGAGGGCCTTTTAAAGCAGGGGCTTGGCAATTTTGGTGAAGGTAAAGTCGGTATGGTCTTTACGGTCGGCCGCGGACTTAAAAGGGCGGGATATTTTCCCCAGATAAACCCCGATCATCTCGGCGTTACCTATCTTCCCGTTTGGAAGGAGGGGGACAGACCGAAAATTGCAAGTGCCTACCGAGGCTGGGGACTTGTTAAGGGGGCCAAAAATCCCGTTGCCGCAGGTCTGTTTCTGCGGCAGTATCTGGATGTTAACAACTATGATCTTGAAGCGACCTTCCATAACCAGGAGGTAGCCGCATTCTTTTTCCAGATAGCGGAAGCAGGCGCCGATAACGGCATATTCTACTATTTCGACCCCGATGTGGTCAAGGCCGCGGGTATCGGCTTCGATTATTTCGAGGCCTGGAACGACAAGACTCCCGATGAGCTTAAAGACTACCTCGAATCCGAGCTCCCCGTTATGGAGGAAATGGCGGATAAGATAAATAAAATAATAAACGAAGAATAATTAAAAAGCGATAACGCTCCCGCGTTATCGCTTTTTTAGGTTACAGGTGATATAAAGAATAAATTAGAAAGAAAAAATAATAAAATCGGTGTGCCTCCGGCACGGGATATATAGGGACAAGGGCCAAGGGAATTTGTCTCCGACGGATGTATAAACACCTCATCCACCACTCCGTGGTCCCCCTTCTCCCTTAAGGAGAAGGCTCACTAACGAAGCAAATTTTTATATTCCGTGGCGGAGCCACTCCTTCCCTCGACCCTGGGCCTCGGGCCCTTGTCCCTTGTTTTCCCATTTCCCTCGGCCGCAGGCCGCCCCGTCGCAGACAACCTGCCACCTGCCATTTGACAAGCGACCTAAAAAATGTTATTATTAATAGGTTAAAGATAATTAAACGGAGGAGGGAAGATCGTGAAGCGGGAGCCTTTGGGTAAAGGCGTTTTTATAAACGTCTCTAAAAACCACACCTTCGGTACCGACGCGGTGCTTCTGGCCGATTTTGCCTCGGTCAAAAAGGTCAGGACCCATTGCGATCTGGGTGCGGGCTGCGGAATAATCTCGGCCCTGCTCCTCAGAGATAAGACCGCAGGGAACTCGGTAGGGGTTGAAATAAGCGACGAGGCTGTCGCCCTTGCCGAGGCCACCGCAAAGGAATTCTTCCCCGAATCCCTTACGGTCCTTCACTCCGACCTTAACGAGCTTAAGGGCAAGCTTCCCTTCGGCAGATACGACCTCGTCACCTGCAATCCGCCCTATAAAGCAAGCGGAGCGGGAATAGTAAGCCGCGGAGACCGCGATATCGTCGCCCGTCACGAGACTAAGTGTACTCTGGAGGACGTTATCTCGGTGTCCTCCTCTCTTCTTCGCTCCTCGGGCAGTCTTTGCATCTGTCAGCGCCCCGAGCGCCTTGCCGATATAATAGACCTTATGCGAAAATACAGGGTAGAGCCCAAGAGACTCCGCACCGTCTCCAAGAAGGAAGGGGAGGAGCCTTGGCTTATTATGGTGGAGGGCAAAAGAGATTCGAAAAGCGGTATGAGAATAATGCCGCCCCTTTTCGTCTATGACGGTCAGGGAGAGCTGACAAGCGAAATGATAAAAATCTACGGACCCTACAAGGAGGAGCATCTATAATGGCAGGAAAGCTTTACGTCGTGGGAACCCCCATCGGAAATTTAAGCGACTTTTCACCTCGAGCGATAGAAGCTCTGAGGTCGGTGGACTTTATTGCCGCCGAGGACACCCGCGTTACGGTCAAACTCCTTAATCATTTTGAAATAAACAAGCCTATGCTGGCATATTATGAGCATAATAAAATGGAGCGCGGCGGAGATATAATCGCCCGACTTTTAGCGGGAGAAGACTGCGCCCTTGTGTCCGATGCGGGTATGCCTGCCATATCCGACCCGGGCGAAGACCTTGTCCGTATGTGTTATGAAAACGGTATTCCCGTGGAGTCGGTGCCCGGTCCCTCCGCCCTTATAACCGCCCTGGCGATCTCGGGAATGAAGAGCGGACGGTTCTGCTTCGAGGGCTTTTTAAGCGTCAATAAGCCCAGCCGCCGTGTCCATCTTGCCGAGCTTAAAAAGGAGCCCCGTACTATGATATTCTACGAGGCGCCCCACAAGCTTCCCGCAACCCTGAAGGATATGCTCGACGCCTTCGGTGACAGAAAGCTTGCCCTTGTCCGCGAGCTTACCAAGCTTCACGAAGAGGTGATCCATACCACCCTTTCCGAGGCCGCCGAAATGTATAACGACGAGAATAAGCCGAGGGGCGAGTTCGTGCTTATAGTTGAGGGCTACGATGCCTCCGGGGATAAGCAGTTCACCCTTGAGGATGCGGTGTCACTTGCCAAAAACTATATGGACGAGGGAAATCCCGCCTCCTTTGCCGCCAAAACCGCCGCCGCCGAGACAGGCTTTAAAAAGGGAGATATATACAAACTGCTCATAAACGGCTGATAATTTCTTCGGTTTTTGTAATATGTTAAAAATCGGTTAAAAATGTAATAAATATCTTTAAATCGTGTAAGTTTTGTGATAAAATATATCGGAATATGAAAAAGTTATTAGAAGGATGCAAAAATGGCTAACGAAAAAGAAAGAAAGGTTCCCAAGCACGACAAACCCAAAAAGAAGATAAAAAAAGAAAAAACCATCGACCTCGACAAGACCTACGGTGATAAAAAGGCTAAAAAGGGTCTTTTCGCAAAGATCGGCGCCTACTTTGCTGCTATGCCCAAGGGAAAGCGCTCGGTGGTCATCACCCTTATAAGCATCATTTCGGTTCTCGTACTTCTGCTCAGTACCGTTTTAGGCTACGGCTGTTTCCTTTACTGTGATATTAAGGGCTCATATAACTACAGCGGTGAGGTCGACAAAGACGAAGAGCTTAATAAGATCGTCCCCATCAGCGAGGAGATCACCAATATCGCACTTTTCGGAATCGACTCCCGTACGGTAGGCTCCTTCAAGGGTCTTTCCGACTCGATAATGATACTGTCACTAAATAATAAAACCGGCGAGATAAAGCTTATCTCAGTTATGCGTGACTCCCTTGTGGAGATCCCCGGATACAGCACAGGAAAGATCAATTCCGCATACTCTTTAGGCGGTCCCGCCCTTGCCATCAAGACCTTAAACCACAACTTCGGCCTTGATATCAAGGAATACGCCACCGTTAACTTCTACGGTATGGCCGAGATCGTCGACGCGGTAGGCGGCATTGAGGTGGAGGTCCGCGACGCTGAGGTCAACGCCTCCAAGGGTCTCAACTCCAACATCCGCGAGCAATGCAAGTATATGGGTGTCAGCGCCGATAAATACCTCGTTAAGAGCGGCGGAAAACAGCTTCTTAACGGTGTTCAGGCGGTTGCCTGGGCGCGAATCCGCTCGGTTTCCACCGACGTTTCGGGTCAGGCCAACGACTACGGCCGAACCGACCGTCAGCGCTACGTTATGGAACAGCTTCTTAACAGCGTTAAGGATCTTGAGCTTACGAAATTCCCCGGTCTTGCCAAGAAGATAGTCAAGCACATGGAGACCTCTCTCCACTTCGATAAGGAGCTTATTCCCCTTGTTATGAATATGTTCTCCAAGAAGGTCACCTTTGAGCAGACCCGCGTTCCCCAGAGCGACTTCGTTATTTCCGACCGTTATAATATCCCTGCCCTCGGCTGGACGGTATATTATAATCTCGACTACGCCAAGGACGTTATCCACGCCTTTATCTACGACGATATAGCCCCCGAGGATTATATTGAAGAAAACGGCGTTATAAAGGACGGCTGGCACAGCGGCGGAAGCATTGCAGGAAGCGGCTCGGGCTCGGGAGGCGGTTCCGGTAGCGGCAGTGGCTCAGGAACAGGTAGCGGAAGCGGCTCGGGCGATACCTCGTCGGATACCACCTCTTCCGACATAACCTCCTCGGGCGACGGTACCTCATCCGATGTTACCTCCTCCGGTGACGGCACTTCATCTGACGTAACCTCCTCGGGCGACGGCACCTCTTCCGACGTAACCTCCTCGGATACCACCTCTTCGGACACCTCTTCCTCCGACACCCCCTCGGAGCCTACCACTCCTTCGGAACCTACTACCCCCTCGGAGCCTTCGACCCCCGACCCCACAGTACCTATAGAATAAAATTAAAAGAGACTCTTAGAGGCACCTTCCCCACGGAAGGTGCCTCAGTTATATTCGCCTAAAGGCGAGTTATATTGCTTCGCAGTTATATTTGGGCTTCGCCCAAGTGATATTCGCTTTGCGAGTTTTGGGGCGAATATAATATAACTAAAACCAAAGGTTTTAATATCGCTTTGCGTGTCAAGGCAAAATATAACTGTGAGACCTGTCTCACAATATCACTTGTTACAATTGTCTTTGAAATAAGTTGATTTTTAAAGTATATAACCCACTATGACACTTATCTGCAGAAAGTGTCATTTTTCTTATTGAAAAGAAATAGGGAGAAACTTCTTTATGAAGTGTCTCCCTACAGAGTCTCTTTTTTTTATGAAAATTCTACTGTGCCGATTTGAATTGCTGGATGAACTGGGTCGCAGTTCTTCCCGAATATCCTCCGTGGGCAACGCCCCATTTTCTTGCCTCGGCAATAAGGGTGTCGCGGTCGGCCTCGATGCCCTCGATCTCAGCAAGGTGAAGGACGATGTTGAAATATTCCTGTTGCATGGGCTTCGGATAGAAGATGGAAAGACCGAAGCGGTCGGAAAGGGATATCTTTTCCTGAATGGATTCGTTTCTGTGGATATCGTCGCCGCCTTCGCGCTCGGCAAAGGTCTCTTTTATAAGGTGACGGCGGTTGGAGGTGGCGTAGATAAGTACGTTTTCGGGCTTTTCCTCAAGACCGCCCTCTATCGCCGCCTTAAGGTACTTGTACTCAACCTCGAAATCCTCAAAGGAAAGGTCGTCCATATATAAAACGAAGCGGTAGTTGCGCTTTTTGAGCTGTTCGGTAAGGGTAGAAAGATGTACGAACTGGTGCTTCTGTATCTGTATCATACGGATACCCTTGTCGTAGAACATATTTAAAACAGCCTTTATTGCGGTGGATTTTCCCGTGCCGCTGTCGCCGTAGAGCAGAACGTTGTTTGCGCCTCCGCCTGCGACGAAGGAGGCGGTGTTGGAGATAAGCTTCTGCTTCTGGGTCTCGTAGCCGTAGATGTGGTCGAAGGAGGTATCGCGGATGTGGGAAACGGGAACGAGTCTTCCGTCGTCGAGCATATAAAATGCCTTGTTCATTCCGAAATCGCCTACGCCGTATTTGCCGTAAAAGTTCTTGACCTCGGCGAAAAAGGCTTCGTCGTCGTCAGCGGCCTCAAGTCTTTCCGCGAAGTCGGAAATAAGACGGCCTATGCGGGCCTCTTCCCCCGAAACGCGGGTGTTTTGGGGCTGATAACAGCCTAAAATATCGTCTTTGGGGGAGATAAAGAAAAGGTCGCGAAGCTCGGTAAGGTCTCTTTTGGCGTAGACCTCGGCACTTCCCGAAAGGCCGCTTCGCTCAATGGAAAGGGAGAAGGGATTTTCGTCCATCATTATGAGCCAGGCGATCTTGGCCTTTATAAGGTTACCCGAAAGGGCGTATTTTTCGGCAAACTCCAAAAGCGCGCCGATGTTTTCGTCGTCCTCGGGCATAAGGGTTCTGAAAAGCTGATTTTTTCCGTAGAGTATCATTTTATCCATCCTAAAAAGTTTTTTTATATTATACCATAAATCCTCATAAATGGAACTGTTTTTTTAGTTTGCAACAAAATATGAATAATTTATTAAAAATACTGTTAAATTTGGAGAATATAATGTATAATAGGATGAAAGGGGGGATGGCCTTGAAGATCAAAAGCATATTCAAGCGGTACGAGCTTAAATATCTTATAACAAAAGAGCAGGCCGAAGCCCTTCTTGCCGAGGTAAGAAAGAAGGCCTTGCCCGACGAATTCGGCGAAACGGTCATAAGTAATATCTACTTCGATACCGATACCTTCCGCCTTATCAGAAATTCTATCGAAAAGCCCACCGTTTATAAAGAAAAATTGCGGCTTCGTTGCTACGGCAGACCCAACGACGACTCTCCCGCCTTTATAGAGCTTAAAAAGAAGTATGAATCGGTGGTATATAAACGAAGGCTGAAGCTTACATATAAAGAGGCCGACGAGGCGCTGAGGACAGGAAAGCTCCCAGATACCCAGATCGGCCGCGAGATCGAATACTTTTTAAGCTTTTACGGATACCCGACCCCAAAAATGGTAATTTGCTATTCCCGACAGGCTTTTTTCGACGGGGAATTCCGAATAACCTTCGATTTCGATATCCGCTACCGAACCGATGAGCTGGACCTTAGACTGGGCGACTACGGCGACCCGGTAACCGATATGGTGGTAATGGAGCTTAAAAGCGAAAGGGCAATACCATTCTGGATGCTCGACCTTCTTCGTCAGCATAAAATTTACAAGACCGCATTTTCAAAATACGGAACCGCATATAGCCAAAGCATTAAAACCCGAACCAGCCTAAAAGCGCGGTTTTAATGCGCCTTTTGGCTCTTTGTCGCTCATAAGCGACCGCTTTATGGGCTTCGCATCACCAAAATTCACTCATAAAACCGCGACTTTTAGGTCGTAGAATTTTGTGATTTATGGATTTTGCGGTATGCAAGGCAAAAACACAGTGAATCCTTTCGGATCCACGAGTATTTTAACAATGTCAGAGCGTGAAATCCATATCCCAAAATCTGATTCGGATTTGAATGCTTTGGCTAAAGGAGAAATGGAAAATGGAAAGCTTTTTTAAAGGAATTTTCGATACTACCGGAATAGGGGTGATAAACCCCATCGATTTCCTGCTCTGCGTGGGTACCGCCCTGCTTATTGGTCTGTTTTTAGCCTTCGTTTACACCTTCAAGGCAAAATACACCAAAAGCTTCGTGGTAACTATGGCCATCCTGCCCGCAATAGTCTGCGTGGTAATTATGATGGTCAACGGAAATATCGGCGCAGGCGTTGCGGTTGCAGGTGCCTTCAGCCTTGTCCGTTTCCGCTCTGTACCGGGAACGGCCCGTGAGATAGGCGCCATCTTCCTTGCTATGGGAACAGGCCTTGTATGCGGAATGGGCTATCTTGGATATGCCGCCCTTTTTGCCGTAATACTCGGTGTCGTCTTAATGCTTTATACCGCCTCGGGACTCGGAAGAGCCAGTGATAAAAGCCGTGTGCTTCGCATAATAATTCCCGAGGAGCTTAACTATACCACCGTTTTTGAAGACCTTTTCGCCGAATATACGACCTATCATAAGCTTACCCACTCCAAGACCACTAATCTCGGCAGTATGTATAAGCTTTGGTACGACGTGACCCTTAAGGACGTAGAGAAGGAAAAGGAATTCATCGACAAGCTTCGCATCCGAAACGGAAATTTAGAAATAAGTATGATAAACGGCAGAGAGGATGGCTTTAATGAGCTTTAAACTTAAAACCGCGGCGTTTTTGCTGGCCCTGGCGCTCAGCCTTTCCCTTACCGCCTGCGGAAAAGGGGAAAAGGGTACGCCCTCAGATAACTCGGCCGGTAATAACTCTTCCTCGCCCCTTACTCCCACGGTGGACCCCGATATGTTCGACGAGCAGGACGAAAAGACCGAGGTCGACGAAAATACCGCTACCAAGGTGACTCTGGACGGCAAGACCCTTACCATCGGAAAGGCCGGAGAGTACGTTATAGCCGAAAAGATTACCGGCGGTCAGCTTATTGTTGATACCGATAAAAACAGCGAGGTGCATCTGGTCTTAAAGGGCGTGTCCATAACCTCCGAGGCCTGCCCCGCCATATACCTTAAAAAAGCCAAGAAGGTTATAATAACCCTTGCCGAAGGAACCGAAAACTCGGTTGAAATGAAGGGTGGCTACGCCGCCTCGCAGGAGGACAGCCTCGGCGGAGCAATATATTCAAAATGTGACCTTACCCTTAACGGAAAGGGAAGTCTCAAGGTTACGGCCAACTACGGCGACGCGGTAGTTTCAAAGGATAACCTCATTATTGCGGGCGGAAGCTACGAGGTGACCGCCGCAGAGCACGCCTTTGACGGAAACGACAGCCTGCGCGTGTCGTCGGGAAGCTTCAAGGTAAAGGCCGACGGCGACGGCTTCCACGTCGAAAACGTAGAGGACACTACCCTCGGTTTCTTTTATGCCTCCGGGGGCGACTTTGATATAACCTCCTCGGGAGACGGAATTGCCGCTTCGGGATACCTTAAGCTGGACGGCGGAAACTATAAGATCCTTGCGGGCGACGGCTCGGCTTCGGTAAATTTAAGCAGTAGCCAAAATGATTTCGGCTTCGGCAGGTGGGATACCGCCGACGATTCTGCCGATACCTTAAGCCAAAAGGGTATAAAGGCGGGCGGCGACCTGCAGATAGCGGCAGGTAAATTCTCTATCGACTCGGCCGACGACGCCATTCACGCCAACGGAAACGTCACCGTCTCTGGCGGAGAAGGCATAATCTCCTCGGGAGACGATGGCATACACGCTGATAACGCCCTCACCCTTGCTGGCGGAAAGTACGATATTAAAAAGAGCTACGAGGGTCTTGAAGGACTCTCAATAACCGTTTCTAAGGGAGAATATTCCCTTGTTTCCTACGACGACGGACTTAACGCCGCAGGCGGAAACGACCAAAGCGGCTTCGGCGGTTATATGCCACCCGATATGTTCGGTTCCTCCTCCGACAGCTTTGTAAAGATAAGCGGCGGATGCTTAAGTGTAAACGCCTCGGGAGACGGAATCGACTCTAACGGCGACTTTACGGTAAGCGGCGGAGAGGTGTACGTTTCGGGCCCCACCAACAGCGGCAACGGCTTCCTCGACTACGGCGGTACCGCTAAGATCACGGGCGGAATCTTTTTCGCCGCAGGAAGCGCGGGAATGGCTCAGAACTTCTCTTCCTCCTCTACCCAGGGAGCAATTCTTGTAAACCTCGCCTCACAGAAGGCATCGACCATCGTAAATCTTACCGACAGTAAGGGCAAGGTGCTTTGTGCCCACGCCTTTGAAAAGACCTTCAGCACCGTACTGGTAAGCACGCCTGATATAAAGGTGGGCGAGACCTATACCGTTACGGCAGAGGATAGCTCTGAGACGGTGGAAATGACCTCACTTATATACGGCTCCACCGGCTTCGGCGGCGGTATGGGAGGAGGACCCGGCGGTATGCGTCCGGGACAAAGATGGTAATTTTTAACCCTTCAGGAGACCTCAAATGACCTTTCAGGAAATATTAAAACGATTTTTAGAACAGCTTCTGGACTATCTGCCCAAAATACTGCTGGCACTTATAATACTTTTGGTCGGACATTTTATTGCCTCGGCCATAGGTAAGATACTGAATAAGACCTTGGAAAAATTCAAGCTTGATCCCTCTTTGATAGGCTTTTTCAACAAGGCGGCCTCCATTGCGATGCACCTTGTTCTTATTCTAAGCGCACTTTCCACCTTAGGCGTGTCTACCACGGGACTTATTGCCGCCTTCTCGGCCTGCGCGGTAGCGATATCCCTTGCCCTTAAGGACAGCCTTTCAAACATCGCTTCGGGAATGATGCTTCTTATATCCAAGCCCTTTTCCACGGGAGATTTCGTCGAGATAGGGGAGGACAGCGGCACGGTTTTAAAGATCGATCTTATGCATACCACCCTTAAGACCTACGACAACCGCCACGTCATAATCCCCAACGGTCAGCTTGCGACCTACGAGGTAACGAACTATTCCCTGGAGACCACCAGACTCGGCACCCTTAACTTTTCGGTAAGCTATAATAACGATATCGCCGCCGTAAAAGAGGCCATTATGAACTGTATAAAGGCCGACGAAAGGGTACTCACCGAGGACGGGAAGGAACCCTCGGTAAGGGTTCAGTCCTACGGAGAAAGCGCCGTTAATTTCTCGGCCCGTTTCTGGGCAAACACCTCCGACTACTGGGGTGCCTACTACGACCTTTTAGAAAATGTAAAGCACGAATTCGACAGGGTTGGAATTGTAATTCCCTATAACCAGCTTGACGTTCACGTGATTAAAGATGAAAACGAAAAAACTCCTTCGTAAGAAGGAGTTTTTTATTATATCTTTGCCTGTTCAGGCGTTTTCGCATTTGCAAGCATAAGCTTTATGCGGTTTTCCTGATTGATCTTGGTGGCGCCGGGGTCGTAGTCGATGGCTACGATGTTTACGTCTTTATATTTTTCCTTGATCGGCTTCATCATACCCTTGCCCACGATGTGGTTGGGGAGACATCCGAAGGGCTGGGTGCAAACGATGTTGTTTACCCCCTGCTCGGTCAGCTCGATCATTTCGGCGGTGAGAAGCCAGCCTTCGCCCATCTTGGTTCCGTGGTTTATGACCCCTTCCACAAGATCCTTGGTGTGGTCGAAGCAACCCATAGGCTCAAAAAGGCTGTTTTCTTTGACGGCAGAGATCACGTCCTTCTGCTTGCCGATAAGGAATTTATAAAGGAGCTTAGAACCGAAGGCCTTGAACCTGCGGATGCCGTAAAGACGGGTGTCGATAATGCCGTTATAAATGCAGTAGAGTAAAAAGTCCATAAGACCGGGCACAACTACCTCGGCATTCTGTGACATTAAAAAGGCTTCAAGATCGTTGTTTCCGAGGGGCGAAAACTTAACGAAGATCTCGCCTACAATGCCGACCCGAACCTTTCGTTCTCCCGATATTTTGACCTCGGCAAAGGAGCGTACTATCTCGGCGTAGGTCTTTTTGACCGTTTTATATTTTATCTTACCCGAGGAGAGCTGTTCGGCCAGCCGTGCCGTCCACTCATCACAAAGGCGGTCGCAGGTGCCCTTCTCCTCCTCGTAGGGCTTTACCCTGTTTCGAAGGAGCATAAGCAGGTCGCCGTAGAAGACGCCGTACATCATCTTTATAATAAGTGGAAGGTTAAGCCTGAAACCGGGGGAGCTTTCGGTCCCCGCAAAGTTAAGGGAGATCACGGGAATGTGGGAAAGTCCCGCCTTCTCCAGGGCCTTTCTCAGCAGGGGGATGTAGTTGGAGGCTCTGCATCCTCCTCCCGTCTGGGTGAGAAGGAGGGCGACCTTATCAAGGTCATATTTTCCTGACAGGAGAGCGTCCATAAACTGTCCTATTACGAGAATTGCGGGGTAGCAGGTATCGTTATGAACGTATTTCAGTCCCGTTTCGGCAATATGACTGCCCGAGGTCTCAAGAAGCTCGGCATTATAGCCGTCTCTGTTAAGGGTGGCGAGGATTATCTTAAAATGCATGGGAAGCATATTAGGCACTAAAATGGTGTGGGTATGCTTCATTTCTTCGGTGAAAACTGCGTGGGATGCCTGATTGCTCATACCTTTGCCTCCCTTTCGTCAAGGGCGCCGATAAGACTTCTGAGCCTTATCTTGACGGCGCCGAGATTTGTAATTTCGTCGATCTTTATCTGGGTATAGAGCTTGCCCTTTTCCTCTAAAATGGCACGCACCTCGTCGGTGGTGATGGCGTCGAGACCGCATCCGAAGGAAACAAGCTGAACCAACTGGGTGTCGCTATGTTCGCAGGCGTATTTTGCCGCCGCGTAAAGTCGGGCGTGATAGGTCCACTGGTTAAGCACCCGTACTCTCGGCGATGCGGTAAGGTCGGCAATAGAGTCCTCACTTACCACCACAAAGCCCAAAGAAGAGGCAAGCTTGTCGATGCCGTGACCTATTTCGGGGTCGATATGGTAGGGTCTGCCCGACATTACCATAATGCGTTTGCCCTTTTCGCGGGCAAGCCGTACTGCCTTGGCTCCCATATTGCGGATATCTGCCATCCAGCGCTTATATGCGTCGAAGCCGCGGTCAACGGCCTTTTTAACCTCTGATTTCGCAACGCCGAAGCGGTTTTTAAGGGCGGCGAAAAGCTCCTTTGTAAGCTCTTTTTTGTTGTTGATGTTAAGGTATGGGTAGAGGAAGGTCGTCTTTTTAAGGCTTTCAACGTTTCCGTTTAATAGCTCGGAATAATAAGCTACAACAGGACAGTTATAGTGGTTATCACCGCTTTTTTCGTTGACGTTATAGGTAAGACAGGGGTAAAATACCGCGTCGACCCCCTCTTCGACCAGCTTTTCAATATGTCCGTGCATAATTTTAGCGGGGTAGCAGGCGGTGTCGGAGGGTATGCTGTACTGACCCTTCTGATAAAGCTTGCGGCCCGAGAAGCCCGAAACCGAGACCTTGAAGCCAAGCTCCTTGAAGAGTGTGTGCCAAAGGGGTAAAAGCTCGTAGGTTCCGAGGGCAAGAGGCAGACCTACCGTGCCCCTTTTTGCTTCGCCCGTATCCTTTGAAAGCTCTTCTATACGGCTTCGCTTGTAGGCGTATAGGTTGGGGAGAATACTGTCCTCGCTGAGCTTTATTCCCGCGCCCTTTTCACATTGGTTGCCCGAAATGAACTTCTTTCCCGAGCTGAAGGTGTTGACGGTAAGCCGGCAACGGTTGGTACAGCCGCCGCAGGTAGCCGCCTTAGCGGTATGGGTAAAGGAGGCAAGCTCCTCGGGAGATATTATGGAGGATCTTGAAAGCTTCAGCGAACGGGCGTAAAGGGCGGCGCCGAAGGCACCCATAAGTCCCGCTATCTTGGGACGGACTACGTTTCGACCTATGACCATCTCAAAGCCGCGAAGAACGGCATCGTTTAGGAAGGTTCCGCCCTGAACGACGATGTTTTTGCCCAGCTCGTCGGGGGAGGTGGCGCGGATGACCTTGTAAATAGCGTTTCGGACGACACTTATGGAAAGTCCTGCCGAAATGTCCTCCACCGTGGCACCGTCCTTCTGTGCCTGCTTAACGCTGGAGTTCATAAATACCGTACAGCGGGAGCCTAAGTCTACGGGATGGGGAGCGAAAAGTCCCTTGGCGGCAAAATCCTGGACCGAGTAGCCCATAGATCTTGCGAAGGTCTCGATAAAGGAGCCGCAACCCGAGGAGCAGGCCTCGTTAAGCATAATGCTGTCGATGGAATTGTTGCGTATCTTAAAGCATTTTATGTCCTGACCGCCGATATCAAGTATAAAATCGACCTTAGGATTAAAATGCTTGGCGGCGGTAAAGTGGGCAATGGTTTCAACAAGACCGCCGTCGGTGGAAAAGGCATTTTTGATTATCTCCTCGCCGTATCCCGTAACGGCGCTTCCCTTAAGGGTTATACGGTTGCCGCAGAGCTTGTAGATGTGTTCAAGCTGACCCCGTACTATCTCTACGGGGTTGCCCTTGTTGGAGTCGTAATAGCTGTAAAGCAGTTCGCAGTTTTCGGAAATAAGGGTGAGCTTGGTGGTAGTGCTTCCGCAGTCGATACCAAGGTATGCGGACCCGGAATATTCCATAGGGTTTGCCGCAACGATATCAGCCGAAGAATGACGGAGCTTAAATGCGTTATATTCTTCCTTGTCTTTGAAAAGCGGGTCGAGGGTTCCTGCGGTGTTGCTTTCGGTCTTTGCTGCCTCGATCCTTTCGATAAGCTCCTCGTAGCCGAAGGTGACCTCACTGCCGGAGGCGAATATTGCGGCGCCTATGGCTACCGAGAAGCGGCCGTATTCGGGGAATACCGCTGAGGATGCGTTCAGACCAAGGGTCTCGGTAAAGCGGTCGCGGAGTCCCTTGCAGTAGTAGAGAGGACCGCCTAAAAACATAACCTTTCCCGAGATCTTTCTGCCCTGAGCAAGGCCTGCGATGGTCTGGTTGACGACCGCCTGATAGATGCTGGCGGCAATATCTTCCTTTCGGGCGCCCTGATTAAGCAGGGGCTGAATATCGGTCTTTGCAAAAACTCCGCAACGGGAGGCAATAGGATAAATTCTTTCGTGGGCAAGAGCGAGGGCGTCCATTTCTTCGTTTGTAACGTTTAAAAGGGTTGCCATCTGGTCGATAAAGGCACCCGTACCGCCTGCACAGGAGCCGTTCATACGCTCCTCCATACCGCCCTCAAAGAAGATGACCTTTGCGTCCTCTCCTCCAAGCTCGATGACTGCTGAGGTGTCGGGCTCTAAAAGCTTTACGGTCTCTCCCGTGGCGAAGACCTCTTGCACAAAGGGAATATCGGCGGCATTTGCCAGCCCCAGTCCTGCTGATCCCGAAATAGCAACTGAAAGGACTTTGCCTTTGAGCAGGTGGGATATCTCCTTTATCATTTCGGCGGTCTTGGCGCGCACCTGAGAAAAGTGACGCTCATACTTCTCAAAAAGCAGTCGGCCATCCTCAATAAGCACCACCTTGGCGGTGGTAGAGCCTATGTCGATGCCAAGCACCGTACCTTTTAAATTTTTAATGATAATATCGCTCATTTTTCGCCTCGCGGATATAGTTTTATAAACTAATTATACTCTTATTTAAAATTGTTTTCAATAGCCAAATTGTAAACAAACGTCGAAAAAGGTTAAAACAAAAAAGAGGCTTTACTCTTTAGCCGAGGTGCGATAACGAAGTATTTATGTAGTGTGGCGGTACAGCGAAAGCTGTGCCGCCATTCTGCGTTGTCAGGCTGTTTTCTTTTTTCGGTT
>CAZRHF010000003.1:0-58071 GCA_964599835.1 uncultured Eubacteriales bacterium
CCGCTGCCTTAACGAGCACGGCTATATACTGCCCGGTCTCGGAGATGCAGGCGACCGTCTCTTCGGAACGAAATAAGTTTTAATGCATCTGAAAAAACCGCAAGGGTAAAACCTTGCGGTTTTTTGAAATTCGGGTAGATTTGATGAAAAATACATATTTTATACAGATTTCTGTATTGTTATATTACTCTTTATGTGATAGAATTTACACGTAAAAATACACAAAGGATGTGGCTGTATGATACCCGTACCCGAAAAAAGAATTTCCGACTTTGAAAACCTTGGCTTTGGAATGTTCGTCCACTGGGGACTTTATTCCCAGCTTGGAGTCGGAGAATGGACCTTCCACACCCATGGAAGAAGGATGGAGGAGTATAAAAAGCTTGCCGACACCTTCACCGCAGAGGATTTTGATGCCGAGACTCTGGTACTTACCGCCAAGAATGCCGGCTGTAAATACATCACCCTGACCACCCGTCATCACGAGGGCTTTTCCCTTTACGATACCAAGGGACTCTGCGATTTCGACGCGCCCCATTCGGCGGCAAAAAGAGACCTTATAAGGGAGTTTGTCGACGCCTGCAACAAGCACGGCATCGTCCCCTTCTTCTATCACACCACCCTGGACTGGTACAACCCCGACTTTAATGAGAATTTCGACGAATATCTTGAATATCTCAGAAAGAGCGTTGAGGTTCTCTGCACGAATTACGGCAAGATCGGCGGTCTTTGGTTTGACGGAAACTGGAGCAAGAAGGACGCCGACTGGAAAGAAAGCGAGCTTTACGCCACCATCAGACGTCATCAGCCCGATGCGATCATAGTTAACAATACGGGACTTGGTCACCGCGGCGTCGTGGGTCACCCCGAAATAGATTCGGTCACCTTCGAGCAGGGCAGACCCACGCCTATGGATCGTGAGGGTATGGAAAAATATATTGCCGCCGAGATGTGCTGTACCATAAACGACCATTGGGGAATCGGAAATAACGACTTCAACTACAAATCCCCCGCCACCCTTATCGAATCTCTCTGCGCCTGCAGAAAGGTTGGCGCAAACCTCCTTCTCAACATCGGACCCACCGCTCAGGGCGGCATTGATCCCTATCAGAAGGAGCTAATGAGAATGGTGGGCAAATGGATGGATATTTACGGCGAGGCCATTTATGAAGGCCGCCCCCACCCCGCCTCCTGCGGCAATAAGAAAAATTTCGTGCTTAAAACCGACGACTATCTTTATTTCTTCGTTCACGACCTTAAGAGAATGGGCGATGAAAACGTTACGGTCGGCGACGAATTTAACGGTGATTATCTCTTTAAAAACGTCAGCGAAGAAATTGAAAGCATCTGCTGGATGGACAACGGTCAGGAGATGGAATTTGAGCAGAAGGACGGAGATTTCTCCCTTTTTGCCATCGGATACCCCTACGGAATGTCTACCTGCGTAAGAGTCGCAAAGGCTAAGATCAAAAAATAACAAGAAAAACCTGCCCTGCGGCAGGTTTTTCTTGTTATTTCGGCCTTCGGATATGTAAGTAAACGCTGATAAAGAGCTTGAAATCGATAAAATATGTGTTATAATATGGTTTATCCCTTTGTATTTTATTAAATATATTTTATATAGGCTGATCTCTATGAAAAAAACGCTTAAAAGAATTTATAACATTGCTATAAACACCCTCATCGTTTTAGTGGCTGTGCTGGCCATAGCTCTTGTGGGTGTCAGACTTTTCGGTCTTACGCCCTACGCGGTCATCTCGGGCTCTATGGAGCCTGAATATCCCGTAGGAAGCGTTATCTACATACAAAATCTTCCTGCCGACAAGCTTAAGGTCGGCGACTCCATCACCTACGACCGCGGCGGTGCAACCGTCACCCACCGCATCGTAGAGATAAAGAACGACCCCCAAACGGGACTTGCCTTTAAGACCAAGGGCGACGCCAATAAGACCGCCGATGACGGAGAGATCCGCCCCTCCCAGATAATGGGCAAGGCTCTTTTCGGCATCCCCGTTTTAGGTTATCTCGCTTTTGCCGTTCAGACCCCTTTGGGAATTATAATGGCAATAGGCGTCACGGTAATTCTCATACTGCTCTCCTTTATGAGCGACATATTCTTTTCCGACGACAAACGGAAACCCTCCCCAGAAGAGGAATAGCTTCACGCTCGCCATAGTCACCAACCTTGTGGACGAGACCGGAGCAATTTATGCCGCAGCACCTACGTCCGCCACCGACTACATTGTTTCCCTCAGGGACGACCGGAACTTGGTAGAGGCTACCGACTATCGCACCGAAAAAAAGAACGTATTAAGGGGTTTTATCTATGAAGATCGCAACATCTACGAGAGATTTTTCCTTTTATCTTAAAAACGATATCGACCGCATAAGAGAACTCAAAAAGGCGGGCTTTAAATATGTCGACCTCTATATGTACAACTTTACCCCCGATTCACCTTATATGAAGGAGGACTGGCGGGATGCCGTAAATGCTTTAAAGGAAGAGACCGAAAAGCTTGATATGACCTTTGTTCAGGCCCATTCCCAGGGTGGAAACCCCCTCTCGAAAAACCCTGACGAGGCCGATTTCATACTTAGAGCTACCGTCAGATCCATCGAGATATGCGAAGCCTTGGGAATCAAAAACACCGTCGCACACCCCGGCTTTATAAGGGACGGAAGCAAGGAAGACTGGTTCGAGCAAAATCGCGAATTCTACAAAAAGCTCTTCCCCGCTATGGAGGAGTACGGAGTCAACGTGCTTATTGAGAACTCCACGAAGGCCAATATGGGAAGTATGTACTGGGCAAATTCCGGAAAGGATATGGTGGAGTTTTTAGACTTTGCCGACCATCCTCTCCTTCACGCCTGCTGGGACACGGGTCACGCAAACTGCGAGGGAAACCAGTATGACGATATTATGACCTTAGGTGACCGGCTTTTTGCCATTCATTATAACGATAATCGCGGTATAAGGGACGAGCATCTTATCCCCTTTATGGGAACCCTTAATCACGATGAAGTAATAAATGCTCTTATTGATGTAGGGTTCAAGGGCTATTTCACTCTGGAGTGCCCTTCCTCCCTTACAAATAAGAATTACCGACTGAGCAGACGAAGGGATTTTGAAAAGGACACAAGACTTGCCGAGCCTCAGCTTTTTATGCAGCAGAGAATCGAAAGCCTGCTTTACGACACGGCAAAATATATCCTGACATCATACGATATTTTCGAAGAATAAAACCGTGTAGAACAAATAAAAAAGCAGATATGTGCAAGTTTAAACACATATCTGCTAATTTTATTTCTAATCGCAACTTCCTTAATTGCGATTTTTATTTTTCAGTCCTATGGGCGAAACAAAAAATCGGTTTTCGAATAGCCCTTTATTTACCGAAAGGGGCCAAAGAACAAGACAAACAAGGATATAGTACGGGAGTGCGGAGACACCAAACAGTTCTATTCCGAGGAATATCGCCGCTACGGGACTGTTTGCCACGGCACAGAAGAGTCCGATAAGTCCGAGACAGGCCGCAAAGCCGCCGTCCAGCCCTAAGAGACTTCCGAAAACACAACCGAAGGTTGCTCCGATACAGAAGGTAGGGACTATCTCTCCGCCCTTTAGTCCTGCGGCAAGGGTGATGGCGGTGAAGGTCATTTTCAGAAGAAAATCGAACCAGTCGGCCTCGCCCACTACGGCACCCAGCGCCATTTCCATACCTGAACCGTTATAGCGCATATCACCGACTATAGCTGTAAGGGTGACAATAACAACCGAGCCTATCAAAACACGAATAAACGGATTTGAAATAAGCTTTTTGGCCAAGTGCTCGAGCCCGTGAAAGGTGAAGCACATAAGGTGTGCCACCAGAGCAAGCCCCAGAGTTAAAGCCAAGACCCTTAAAAGGGAATAATCGTTATAGGAGGCTATTTCACTCAATGTGGCCGTTTCCGCGGTCACACCCATAAAAGAAGAAATTATTTTAGAACTTATTGCCGAAATAAAGCAGGGAAGTATGGCAAGAGGAAAGAGCTTTTTGTTTGACCTGAACTCAAGCATAAATACTGCGGCGGTAAGAGGGGTACCGAAGACACCTGCGAAAACTGCGCTCATACCGCTCATAATAAATACGG
The DNA here is from genome assembly GCA_964599835.1 of uncultured Eubacteriales bacterium. GTDB lineage: Bacteria > Bacillota > Clostridia > Oscillospirales > Acutalibacteraceae > SFWF01. The sequence goes on from CAZRHF010000003.1 coordinate 4,135, forward strand.
TTCGTTCCTCGTCCTTAAGCCTGAAAATTCCTGCCACCGCCGAGGCTCCTGCGCCTCCGAGCTGAAGAGCGGCGCCCTCTCTTCCTGCAGAGCCGCCGAAAAGATGGGTAATTGCCGTTGAGACAAAAATAAGGGGTGCCGCTATGGGTCTTATTGAATTTTTATTATCAAGCCCGCGTATAATTTCGTTTGTTCCGCCGAAATCGCTCATACGGGAAATGCGGTATAAAAGGACGGTCGTTATACCGCCTATGGGAAGCAGAAGAAGCATCCAGGGGGAGCCTTCTCTGACCCCCGTTACGAAGGACAGGAGTCGGGCAAAGGCCGCTCCTACCGCTCCGCCTAAAACTCCGATAAGCAGTCCGAGACCGCAGGTTTTAACTACCGAAAGAAATTTTTTCACAAAATACCAGACCTAACAAATCAAAAATACCCGAGTATTATACCACGTTTCGACAAAAAAGTAAATGCTGAAAGTTGTGACTTGCGCCGTCGGGCTTTCTATATTATACTGTAAGAGATAAATAAAGGCCACTACTACCATAAATCAGAAAAGAGGATAATTTATGTACGAATTTGATCTGCCGAAGTTGATTGGCCGAGAGGAAATGCTGGATATCTTGCTTTTTGAAGAGTATGGATATCTTCCCGTGAAGCCTTCAAAAATAAGCTGGAAGACCGAAGAGAATATTGTAGGTAATTTCTGTGCAGGCAAGGCGGTGCTAGATAAAATTACCGCCGTTTGTGAGCTTTGTGACAGGCAGTTTTCCTTTCCCTTTTATTTTTCACGTCCCACCGTTAAGGGGCGCCATCCCTTTTTTATACATATAAATTTCCGTGACTCGGTTCCCGACCGATATATGCCTACCGAGGAGCTTATTGACAGCGGTTTTGCCGTTTTTTCCTTCTGCTATAAGGACATAACCGGCGACGATGCCGATTTTACCGACGGTCTTGCAGGGGTGCTTTACCAAGACGGAAAACGCGGACCTTATGATCCGGGAAAGATCGCTATGTGGGCCTGGGCGGCACAGCGCGTTATGGATTATGCCGAGACCCGGGAGGATATTCTCGACCTTAAAAACTCGGTAGTGTGCGGACATTCACGCCTTGGCAAGACGGCACTTCTTACGGCGGCTACAGACGAGCGGTTTGCCTTTGCCTATTCCAACGATTCGGGCTGCAGCGGTGCCGCCATTACCCGAAACAAGGTTGGTGAACAGGCTTCGGACATCTTAAGGGTGTTCCCCTACTGGTTCTGTGAAAATTATAAAAAGTATGCCGAAGGCCCCGAAAATATGCCCTTCGATCAGCATTTTCTGCTTGCCTCCATTGCCCCGAGAAGGGTACTTGTGGGAAGCGCTTCGGAGGACTTATGGGCCGACCCGAAATCCGAACAGCTTTGCTGTTTTGCGGCCTCCCCTGCCTTCGTAAAAGGCTTTGCATGCGAGAGATTTCCTGCCGAGGTCGGCGATGAATTTTTAGAGGGCGACGTAGGCTATCACCTGAGACGCGGCCTTCACTATTTCAGCCGCGAGGACTGGCAAAAGCTTATAAAATTTGTAAATATACATCGAAATGACTGATAGGATATAAAAAGCGGATAGGTGTTTATAAACGAACACATATCTGCTTTTTCTTTTGGAAAATTTCGAAAAAGTTTCGTAAGGCGTCCTATTGACTCGACCGTTTGGTTGTGGTATAAGTGTATTTAGCAATCACACGGAGGTTAGTTTTATGAACACTTTACGTTTCGATCTAAGCAAAAAAGGAAACAAGTTTAAAATACTTAACGCAACCAACGGCGGTCCCTGGCTAAAAAGACACGCAGGAGACCAGAGCCGTTCGAACTTTGAGGACTATAAGGCGGCGCGCATACCCTATTCGAGGAACCATGATTCGGGCGTATGCGGAATATACGGAGGCCCTTACTCCCACGATATCAGTAATATTTTCCCGAATTTTGACGCCGACGTAAACGACCCTGCATCCTACGATTTCGCCTGCACCGACGAGTCTATACTCATCTGCAAGGAAGCCGGAACCGAAACCTTTTTCCGCCTCGGTCAGACCATTGAGCATCAGATATCAAAGCACCACATCTATCCTCCCAAGGACTATCTTAAATGGGCGCAGATCTGCGAGCACATCATCCGCCACTATAACGAGGGCTGGGCAAACGGTTATGAGCTGGGTATAAAATACTGGGAGATATGGAACGAGCCCGACCTCGATATTTATCAGGACTATAAACGCACCTGGACCGGCACCTCTGGGGAGTTTTTCGACCTTTTTGAAACGACCGCCAAGCACCTTAAAGCAAAATTTCCCCACCTTAAAATAGGCGGACCTGCAAGCTGTGGCAGAGAAGAATGGATAGAGGAATTTATCCGCGAAATGGCAAAGAGAAAGGCTCCCCTTGACTTTTTCTCCTGGCATATCTACTGTAGCGAGCCCGAATGGGTTGCGGTACGGGGCGACAAGGTAAAGGGCTGGCTTATGGAAAACGGCTTTACTGAGACCGAAAACCACTGTAACGAGTGGAATTATATTAAGGGCTGGCAGGGCGAAGACTATATATATTCTCTTAAGTCCATGCACGGCGAAAAGGGTGCGGCCTTCGTTTCGGCGGCCATCGCTCTGGCTCAGGACTCCACCATTGATATGCTGATGTATTACGACACCCGTCCCTCGGTATTCTGCGGTGCATTTGACTTTTACACCTACGAAAAGCTTAAGGGATATTATCCCCTTTACTGGTACGGAATGTTCTACGATATGGATAGAGAGATTCCTGCAGAAAACAAGCTCGATAATATCTACTCCCTTTGCGGCGTAGATAAGGAGGGCAAGGCGCTGGCTATGGTAACCTATTACTCGGACGATGACTGTATGGGAGGTAAGCAGGTCTGCCTCGATTTCGGTAAGACGGGTAAATATGAGATTTATCTTGTCGACGCGGAGCATAGCGGAGAGCTTATCTGCACAACAGAAACCTTGGAATTTGACCTTAAGCGTAACAGTATTATGCTGGTTAAGGAAGTTTAATATTTTAAACGGCAACCTAACACCTCATCCACCGCTAAAGCGGTCCCCCTTTTCCTCAGCCGGAGACGGCACCCCTTTTGTCGCTTCGCGACATTGGTCTCGCTGCGGCTCGGTCTCTCGTCGGCTCTGACGACGCACTGTGTCGTCATTCACTACCGACTCGTACGCTTCGCTACCCCCGGCGGGGGAATCGCCCTGAGGAGAAGGCCCTCTGACGAAGCAATTTATATGCTCCGCGCCGAAGGCGCCTTTTCCCGTTTCCCTTTTCCCTAAATAAAAAATCCCCCTCGGATTTTCTCCGAGGGGGATTTTTTATTTGGAATATACCAGTTTCTCGTTGTTGCCTTCTCCTACGGTGAGACGGTAGACGCGTTCGCGGGATACCGACATTGCGTTAAAGCAGGCTTCGGAAGAGCCGCCGAGCTTTCTTGTATAGACACGCCAGGGCAGGCCTTTGTTATTTACGCTTCCTGCGAATAAAGCTTCGTAGGTCTGGGTTCCTGTCTGACCGACGTTTGCCGAGGGTGTGCATATCTGCCAGAGGTCAACGTCGCTTTCATAGAGAGAAAGCTCTATATGCTGATGGCCGAACTGCCAGAAGAGAATATCTCCGCTTTTGCCTGCAAAATCGGCGCTGACACTGACAGCATCGCCCCAGTTATCGGTAAGGCTTGCCGTATAGGTTCCTCCCGAATTGTAGGCTTTTATTATCTCTCGTATATTCTCGCTGAACCATATTTTCGTGCCGTAGGCGTTGGTATTCAGATCTATTCCCATGTGGGATACGAAAATAACGTCATAGTCGGCTGGTAGAGAGCCTAAAGCATCCTCTGCAAGCCAGCGTACCTGGTCGGCAGAATATCCCCAGTAGTTACAGCCATGATTATAGATTCCGTAATCGGTATCTCCGTCGGCGTTTCTTATGGGCATACCGTCAAGGAGCCCGTCGCCGTCGAGGTCGCCGAGAACAAAGCCGTTTTCATCGTAACGTGCCTCATAGTCGAGAGCGTCAAGGGCGATAACGCGGGTCTTTTTGCCCTCAAGGTCGTAATAGAAATACTTGGAGTTGGCGCGCTTTTCGGGGTCGTCCTGAACAACGGTGATGTTACCCCTGTTGGTGTAGCGGTCGATGATGTAGTTCTGCCAGTCGAGGTCGGTAATTATCCTTTCCTCGTAAAGCTCGTAATTTTTATTAGAGCCCGACATAAGATGATAGGAGTTATCATCGTGATTGCCCATAAGGACGAATACGGGCTTTGTGCACTCAAGGAAGGGATCAAGTGCGGCCTGGGTCCATTTAACGCAGTCGGCCTTGGAACCGTACATACCTGTGGTGTTATCACCGCCGATGACAACGAAGTCGATATTATCGTTTTCGTTGGCCATCTTGGTCATAAGCTTGGCCTGGTTAAGGAGTGCGACGTTCTGAGCCGAAGTAAGATCACTTCCGAAATGTATATCGGTGATAAAGAGATAGTTTACGGTATCTTTACCGACCTGGCTTATCTTCTCGGAAACCACCTGAGCATTGAGGCCGTAGTAGAGCTCATCCTTGGTTCCAGCGTGAACCATATATTTAAGCTCGGAGGGTACGGAAATTTCAGAGAAGTCGGGTCTGGCTGAGAAGGTCGCATAGGAGCCTTCAGTTACTACGTTATTCTCTACCGCAGAGTTTGCGGTGAAGGTGTCGTCGTATGTTGTAACGGTGTAAGCCGCATCTTCGGGAAGGGTTGTTCCTTCGGGAAGATATACATAGTAGTTCGAAAGGTCTGCGCCTTCGGGAATTATATCAGCGGCGGCAGGAATATCGGTTACCGATGCGGTCAAGGTATCGGTATAGTAAACGGTGCCGTCGGAGAGTTTAATATATCCGCGGACAGAAACCTTATAATCGTCATTTGCATTGAAGCCGTCGAGGTATGCAGAGTAAACTGTGGTGCCGGTTATGGGATTAACGCTCCAGTTTTTACTCATATCGGTCTGTGCGAAGAGGAAGATACCGTTTTCATCGGCATTATCGAGGGTGAGGGCAGTATCTACGTCCTGACCCTTAACTATCACGCCGTGCTCGGTAACGGTGTAGTCCACACCTGCCATTTTTACCGTCTCGGTACCGGTGTAGCTGAGCATAAAGCGGAGTCCTTCGCCGTTATCCGAGGTGACAGCTTCAACACCGACAGATTCGGTAACCGAGGAAACTATCATAGTATCGATATAAACGGTGGCATCGGTAGCAGAGGATATCTTTGCGGCGAGAACGGAGTTATCTACGACGCCGTCGGCCGTGAAGATGACCGAAGCGGCAGTCCAGTCGTCGGTCGCCTTAAGAATTACAGAGTTCTTAGCATCCACGCCGTTTGCAACAAGGCCTTTAGCAAGGCCGATACCTAAAGTGGCTTCCTTATCGGTCTTATAGGCAAAGTCTACACGGTAGGTCTTGCCGTCTAAAAGTTCTAACGTGTGGTCGTTTTTAAGCTCAAAGGCGGCGCCGTCGGAGGCCTTAAGGGAATATTTGCCCGTACTGTAGGTATCGTCGGTAACGACTGCATTTTTAAGGCCCTCGGTACGCTGGGTGTAGGTGTCGAAGCCGACGAACATCTCCTGATTTTCGGTAGATACCGTGGGGAGCTCGACGATCCCGTCACAGTAGATGCTGACGTCATAATCGGCAAACTTCATCACGGCCGAAGCGGTGCATTCTTCATCGGAGAACCAGTTGCCGTAACGCATTTTCACACTGCTTCCCGTAGCGTCGTATGGAGAATAATTCTCTGCGCTGTAGAATTCGGGAATAGTGAGGGTGTTTCCCGGCGCGCCGGTGTAGGTGTCCAGAAGTTGATATGAGCCGTCCTTTTTAACATAAAGCTCGGTAGTCGTTACCTTTTCGATAATAATATAGTCAAGGTCGTAGTCGAGCTGATAGCCCGGGGCTCTGAAGCCCATATAAAGTCGGTTGGAAACCGCACCGCTTGATTCTTCATCATAGGCGGCAGGAGTGGTGAAATATGCCTCTATCTCTACAAATCCGTCGGTTTTTGTAAGACCCGATGCAAGATCGTGAAGGGCGGAGGAATTGGTCGAATCGTAGGAATTACGTCCGTTTCCTGCTCCGTAATAGTAGGTGAAGTTGGCTGTTCCTCCGTCGGTATCGTTTATACGGACGCGGGCGGTGACCTTAAAGGTGGTTGAGGTTGGAAGTATATTATAGTCGTCCTGACCTGCGGTGGTTCCCGATACGCCGTTATATGTGGGGGTGAAGCACCAGTTGGCATACCAGTTAGAGGCCTTGGAGTGGTTAAAATAGTGAAGTAGGCTGTCCCCTTCCTCGTCGGGGTCGTCGATAACGGTAAAGTAAGGAACTCCCTTATACTGTCCGTAGGATGCGTCGGTGGGAACGAAGGTGTTTACGTTGTTTTCGACTTTGTACTCATCGAACTCTACGACGCGCTTCCAGGTATTATATACGCCGTCTTCGGGATGAGGAGTTGGATCGCCCCAAATTGCATAAAGGGTCTTGCCGTTGTGGGCGGCAGATACGCGGCTTACGGGAACGCCGTCGGGCGAAAGTGACCAGCCCTTAAAGGCCAGGTCGGCCGAGGAATTTTCGGGTGTGCCGACCGTAAAGAGAGCGCCTACATTTTCGGTGACCGTCTTGGTCGTGGTGCTGTCGGAGAATTTTCCGCCGTTTGCATCGTAGGTGACAGAAGCCGTCTGGCTGACCTTGGTGATGGTGATGGAATCGAAATAGAAGGTACAGCCGGTATTGCCTACGGCGATAACGAAATAGGTTCCCACATCGTACTGCGAAAGGGCAACCTCCTCAGAATAGGGGTCGGTTCCCGAAGCGTAGGTGTTTTTTTGCCACAGATCGGCGGTGACAAGATTATCCCCCAAGGTGTCCGTGACCACTCCGCTACCGTTTTGATGACTTAGCTTTTCGGTAAAATCGGTAGTAAGGAAGGTAAGGGTGGAGACCCTATACTGATCGGTATTGGTCTGATCGAAGCCGGTAAAGCTTCTGTTTGAGCTGCCGTGCATAAAAGAGCTTGCGCGCCACATAGGATAGCCGCTCGCCATATAGTTTACGTTCAGAGTTCCCTTATCGGAGGCATATTTTGGGGTGTAATACCAAGTATTGGCTCCGTTGTAGGTATTGTCCAGATCTCCGTAAGAGGAGGATGCGGCATTAAGGGCACCCGCACCTATCATCGTCTGACTTTCGGCCCAGGCCTTTTCCACATAGCCCACAGCGGTGACCTCATACTTAGTGTTAGGTTCAACGACAAAGGGCATTCCGTTTTCGTCGGTGGGGATAAACTGAATATAACCGTTACCGCCGCTTGATTTTGAGCCCGAGGATATTTTAAGGGTTGATACGCTCTCGGTAGAGCCGGAAGCGGTAGTTACGTCGATTTCGGTATGACCTACTACGGCTCCGTAGTTAGAGGTGTGATAGGGATAGAATTTATTGCCTTCGCCGTCGGTAAGGGTGGTCTTGCCCGCCTCAAATTCGAGAGAATAGCCCAGATTTCTCATAACCGTAAGGGCATTCTCACCCTGCATATCGGCAGGATCAATTAAAACGGCACCCGTGTTGTCGGCAATACCCTTATAGCAGTCGGTAACCGAAATATGCTCGGTACGGTCAACCTCACGTCCGCAGATCTCGGTGTCGGTATAGCATTGGTATACGACGACTCCGCTGACATTATTTGCAACCGCTCCGATAAGACCTCCTGCATTTTTCTCGTTGCCCGACTTGGTTGTAGCCTGTACAAGGGAATAACAGTTTTTAACGGTTAATTTGCTCTGAGAGTTCCAGCCGAAAATGCCGCCCGAAGTATCGGTTCCGTAAAGAATTACGGAATCGTCCACGTAGCAGTTTTCGATGGTAGCGGTAAGATCTTTGCCGTAGGTACGTCCGCCGAAGATGCCTCCCACGTCGTATCCGTAGAGATAGGAGCTCTCGAGACCGATATTTTTAACGCTTGCGCCTCCGCTGAGCTTGGCAATAATACCGCCGTAGCCGTTTGCCGAGCCCGACGTGGCTCCCTTGAAATAAAGTCCGTAAACGGCGTGGCCGTTTCCGTCAAGGTGACCCATAAAGCCTCCGCTTGAGGTGGAGTTACCTGCCGAGCAGGAGGGCCAGCTTACGAGATCCGAGGCGGTGTACCACTCTTCAGCCGAGGGGTCGTTTATATAAATGTCGTTTGCCAGCTTATAGTAATAGACCTTTGAAGCATCCACAAGGTCGTTATAGGATACGGCATAGGCAAGCTCGGCCGCATTTGTGATGATAAAGGGGTCGGACTCACTTCCCGAGCCCTCGGAGGGTGCGGTCTTAGTGCCGTCCCAGTTGGTTATTTCGGCAGGTGCGGGCTCGTCGGAAAAGCTCTTTAAGGCCGGGAAAGTATCGGTTACGGTAAAGGCGTTTTCGGTGTTTTCGCGGCTGAAATCGAAGGTATAAGACTCGCCGTTCTCCATACCTGCCGTCTTGGTAACCGAAATGCTGTCGATATAAAGCACGCTTTCCCCTGCATATTCGCTAAGGGTCATTGCGCGGAAGCTGCAGAAGATTCCGAAATAACTTCCGAATTTATAGGTCTCGCCGTCGGAGGCAACCATTTCGAAGCTTCCGTTTTCGACGTCAAAATCACCCGTGCTGAAATAAAGGGTCTCGCTTCTTTCGCGGTAATCCTCCCAATATGCGGAACTGCCCGAATACTGATGACTGGCGGTTCTGAATATGGGATAGAGTGCCTTCATATCGTAGGTCGAATTGTTATACGCAATTGAATCGGGGAAGGTTTTTGTCCCGCCGTCTGAATAGGCAGAACTGCAAGACTCGTAGATTCCGCCGCCCATAAATATCTGTCCCTCGTCGCTTATTGCCTTCGCGTAGGACACGATGTTTACCTTGTAGGAGGAATTGGGTTCGATAACAAGGGGCAGACCGTTTTCATCGGTGGGGATATACATTGAGTCATAAGAGGAGGAAAGCTCCAGCGCGGTTATTTCCTTCCCGCCGTAGGTGATGGTAGCCGGGCCTGCGGTGGCGTCGCCGTCCCCCGAACGCCAGGGATAAAAAACATTACCCTGACCGTCGGCAGAGGGCGTAGTGTTTACGGTGTATTCGGGTACGCTGTCGAAGCCGAAGGTATAGGTCTCGCCGTAGTCAAGATCGATAGCGTTCCCGACTGCTTCGGTCTCACCCGAAACGGTAAGATCTGCTTGCATTACGCCGCCGACAAAAAGAGCTGAGGCAAAGACTGCTATGCTCAAAGTAACCGCAAAAAGCTTGTTAAAACGTTTCATATTCCTTCTCCTTTCATCAGTCAGCCGCGCCTATAAGCATAAGACGGAGGGCGGCGGTATCGTTTGCATCAAATCCGCCGCTTCGGTCAAGGTCGAGCTGACCGTTTGCCGTTGCTACAAGGTCGCAGATATCCATTTTCTTATCATCGTTTACGTCGTAAAAAAATTCTCCAGAGCCGTCGGCGGCAACGTATTTTATATATCCCTCACTCGTATCGGTTCCGAAGAATTTTTTACCGCCCGCGTCTGCTACCGAGATACTGCCGTCGTCGGTGCCTGCGGCAAAGGCACTGACCGAAAAGAGGGCAATAAATATTACCGCAAAAACAAAGGCTGTCACTTTTTTCATTATTACGTCTCCCTTCAAGGCTCAAAATCAAAATAGTTCTATAAACCGTAAAAGCAGGCACTTGACATATTTGACCCGAGCTTTTATAATTCATTGTATTAACATACAAATTTTAGCACGGTTTCTACTGTTTTACAATCGGATATATCCGCCGAATAATAGGACTATTTTGATACGGGAGATGTACTATGTTTTCTGATTTTTTTATTTCCGAGGACCGAAAGGAATATTACAGGGTCTGTGAAACGCCCCGAAAGGAATTAGACCTCCCCTTTTATATCAGCAGTTTCGGTATTATCTGCAAGGAAAGAAAGATCGATTGGGGACTTATGGACAAAAGCTTCTTGGTGTATTCGTCGGAAGGTTGCGGCAGAGCCCTTATAAACGGCGAGTGGGTGCTTATGCCCAAGGGCAGTGTCCTTTATCTTCCGTCCAAGGTTCCCGTGCGTTACGAACCGATAGACGATAATCCCTGGTCCACGGTTTTTATAACCTTTCTCGGAAAATTTTCCGAAAGTATGCTGAATATCGACGCCTGCGTGATCGAGGGAGATCATTCCTATATTTCCGACGCGGTATATACGATGAAGGAAAAATATCTGAAGGATGATTTTTACGAATGCAGTAATTCGCTCATATATTTTATTCTGCTGAAGCTAAGGAGGCTTATCTCAAATACGAAGGATGCCTCGATATTCACAAACAATTCCATGCAACGCATCTCACGCTCTCTCCATCACATGGCCGAGAGTTACACCGAAGATATTTCGGTAGCCGAGCTGGCTCAAAAGTGCGGGCTCAGCGAGGAGCACTTCTGCAGGCTCTTCAAAAAGCACGTCGGAGCCAGTCCCACGGTTTATCTTACGTCAATACGTATCTCCCGTGCCTGCGATCTTTTAACAAAATATCCCGACCGCAAGATCGAGGAGATAGCGTCAGAATGCGGCTTCAGAGACGCCTCATATTTTAACAGAGTATTCCGCAGAGAGATAAATATGACTCCGAGAGAATTCCGTGCCAAAAACGCTTCCGCGCCCGACGCCCCTTGCACTTAACAGGGTTTTATGATATAATCCAAAGGTATTAATTTATGAAGGAACTTTAAAATGTCTTTAAGAAGAACGATAGAAGAGTTTAAGATACTGCTTCGCTCGATTCCCGCTACCGTCGTTACCCTTTTCGCGGTCAGCGTTATATGTATGAATCTGCTTGCAAACAAGACACTTTTACAGCTCGACTGGATAGCCCTTGACGGCGGAATTCTTATATCCTGGCTCTCCTTTATGTGTATGGATATCATTACCAAGCACTTCGGACCCAAGGCTTCCACCCTCATCTCCATTCACGCCGTTATGATAAATCTGCTGACCTGCTTTATTTTCTATATCGTCAGCATTATTCCCTCAAACGCCGACGACTATAATGCTTTTGACGGTATTTTCGGCGGTACCTGGTTTATACTCCTTGGAAGCACGGTAGCTTTTCTGGCTTCGGCAGTGGTAAACAGCCTTCTGAACCGGATGATAGGCGGGCTTTTCAGAAGAAACCCCGACGGTAAACTTGCATTTATGACGCGGTCGTATATTTCCACCTTTGTTGCTCAGTATCTCGATAATTTTATTTTCTCCGTCATTGTATTTTATATCTTTGCCCCCATCTTTTGGGACGGCTTTTCCTGGACGGTGCTTCAGTGTGCCATGTGCGCCCTTACGGGAGCGGTGGCCGAGCTTATTATGGAGGTCATTTTCTCCCCCATCGGCTACAGAATAACAAAGAAATGGAGTAGCGAAAGGGTCGGTCAGGAATACTTTAAATTTAAGGAGGCAGAAGAATGAAGGTTTTAATTACCGGCACCTCTCAGGGAATAGGAAAGGCTATTGCCGAAAAATTCCTTAAAGAAGGTCACAAGGTATTTGGTATCGACCGAAAAGAATCCTCGATCTCACATCCCGATTATCTTCATTTTATCTGCGATATAAGAGACACCGCGACGCTTCCCCCTATAGACGGGATAAATATTCTTATAAACAATGCAGGCACCCAGAACGAGGAGGATATTGAGATAAACCTTACCGCCCTCATTGAGGTCACCGAGAAATACGGAGTGCAGGAAAACATAAGATCAGTGCTTAATATCGGCTCGGCCAGCGGTCACACGGGAGCCGAGTTTCCGAAATACTGTGCCAGCAAGGGCGGCGTTATGGCCTACACCAAAAACACCGCAAAGAGGATCGCACAGTTTGGTGCCACCTGCAACAGCTTGGACCCCGGCGGCGTACTGACGCCACTCAACGTTTGTGTGATGAATGACCAAAAGCTTTGGGCGCAGATAATGGAGGAGACTCCGCTTAAAAGGTGGGCGACCCCCGAAGAAATCGCCGAGTGGGCATATTTTTTAACTGCGGTAAACGGCTTCTGCACGGGACAGAATATTTTGGTTGACGGCGGAGAGGCCATTAACCACCGTTTTATCTGGAAAGATTAAAAAAACTCTTGCAGTTTTATACTGCAAGAGTTTTTTATTGATTAGCTATTAAGAAATGGCCAAGGGAAGGCTCACTGACGAGACAATAGGCTTTATTGACACCTTGTAGGGCGTGGCGTCCTCGACACGCCGCAACAGACCAAAGTTTTTGATAATAGAAATATTGCTGTTATCAAACCGTTAGCCACCTCGGGTCGTTGAGGACACCGACCCCTACAACGAGATAATAAATTCTCTGCAAATAATGGCGGGAGGAGCAAGCCCCTCCCCTACAAGGATAGCGTAAATATTTAAGCGCGAGGAAAGAGGTTTTTTGTTTTGCGCTATCTACATTACGCGTAATGGGTGTCGAGCCCCTCGACCGTGGCGGAGCCACACCGATTTTATTATTTATTCTTTCTTCTTTTTTATTTAATAAAAAGTATCGCCGGGCAGAGGGTTTCAAGACGGAGGTCGAGGGTGTAGGTATCGCCGCACTTCTCGAAGGCTACCTCTTTTTCGGTACCGTCGGGCCCCATTACAGTAATGCTTTCGGGGGCGGCTTCAAGGTTGAGCTTAAGGCCCTCTACGGGATCGATTCCGAGGGGATAGACCGCCGCTAAAAGACGGCCGTCAGCAATACGGCCAAGTCGGAAGCATATCTCGTCGTCCCCTACACAGTAGGCCGGCAGGACGCCTGCCTCTTTGAGAAGTGAGACAAGCTGTGCCTTTCGGGATTCGTTAAGGAAGGCGAAGCCCTCCATATAATCGAAACGGAAGGTAGGTGAGCCGCAGAAGACCACAGAGATCTTGCCCTCTCCCCTATCCAGCTTGGTTACCGCAGGGCTGAGAAGTTCCGCGTAGCCGTCCTGACGGAGATAGTTATGGGAAAGAGCCTCGGTTTTGGGATCTGTAACGGTGATCTTTTTCTGATCCTTCTGCTTGGTACAGCACATATTGAGGGTACCGTCGAAGGTCTCGCCGTGAAGCTTTCCGAGATCCCAGTCGGAGACCTCTACACCCAGATATTTACCAAAGCCCCGTTCGCAAAGTATTTTTGCGGCAGGTCCGTCGACAAAGACGGAATTTTCAAAAAGCTTTTCTACTCCATCATCGTCGAGAACCTTTGCCACGTCACCTTCGATGAAGTTTGCCCTTTCGCTCTCCTCCGAAAGGTAGAAGGGCAGACCCATTCTTTCAAGATTTTTCTGAATTATATCGTGGGCGTTATACCGCCAGAGGGAGCCTGTAGGGCTGACGTATTCCTGCTCGACAAAGGTTGCCGAAAGTCCCAGCCAGCTTATTCCGTCAGCAATATCAGACAGCTTTTCGTACATTCCCTTGTGTTTAGCCAGAATATCGCGGTAGGCTACCCCCGACTCGGGCTCGAATGCCGAGGTACGGGTGAGCCAGTGCTTGGCGCCTTTAAGCCCCTCTAAGATCGAAGAGGTATAGTGGGCGTGGAGGTAGCGGGCGCTTTTTGCATAGCGGTTAAAGGGTATTGTATCGGTTTCGGCAAGGAGTATATCCACACCGCGTTTTTTAAGCTTTCTTGAGCATATAGCCGCGTTTATCATACCGCCGCTGAACTCGCGTACCGAATAGGGCGCGTAACAACCGTTGGGCAGGCGTACTATGGTGGGATTTCCATTTCCTGCGAAGGCCTTACTTGTATAGTCTACCGCTTCACAGATGTGACCCGAGGTGCAGTTGATGCCCTGAATGGTTGGATCAACCTCGTCAATGGCCTTTCTGAAGGCCTCTGCCGCCCATTTCATCGAATCGCGCTGAAGCTCGTAAAAGGCGCAGGTGATGGAATCCTTTGGGTCGCTTTCGCTGATGTGCTCCCAAAGCTCCTGTCTCGTCATATTAAGGCCGGTACGGCGGTTGAATTCCGCCATATGAAGGGGGCAGGCACAGCCGCGCCCCTGACGGAGCACGAGACGGAAGTCGTCGTCCAGCATAATTGCCTTGGGGTGTTCCTTGGCAAGGGTCTTCATCACACCGCTGAAATGCTCTAAAAAGCCTTTATCCAAAGGACAGTAGGAATTTGAGGTCTCTACCCCGTCGGGACAGCCGTCACTGTCTCCGCTTGCAAGACCGACGTAGGTCTGAAAGGGGGCGTGGGTTATGGGATAGCCGTGACCGAGGCTGGCCTGAATGAGGATTCCTGCCTCGACGCCCTCCTTTGCCAGGCGGTCGCGATAACGGCCGTAGAGCTCGGCAAGCTTTCCTGCTTTATCCCACACGGGGTCACCCTCGGGAACGAGCACCATCATAAAAAGGGGCATCTGAAACGCGCCGCGTCTAACCTGCGCGACGATATCATCTGCCCGCTTTTCAAATTCATTTTCAGCAAGGGGTGTTATGGAATAACCGTACAACATAAAAACCGCTCCTAAGAGATTTTTTTACATTGTAACACGCAAAACGGTTATAATCAATAACCCCCTTACCGAAAAATTTTCGGTTTTCAGTCGGCAATACGGCCGTCGATCGTGATGGTGACTACACGCCAGGGGATAAATTTTCCGCTTTTCAGCAGAGCCTGCTTAACAGCATTTTCGATTCCGCCGCAGCAGGGCACCTCCATACGGACAACGGTCACGCTTTTAATATTGTTGCCTGCAATTATGGCGGTAAGCTTTTCGGCATAGTCTACCATATCCAGCTTAGGACAACCGATAAGGGTTACGTGCTTGCGGATAAATTCACTGTGGAAATTTCCGTAGGCAAAGGCGGTACAGTCAGCGGCAACCAGCAGGTTTGCGCCGTCGAAATATGGGGCGTTTACCGGTACGAGCTTTATTTGCACCGGCCACTGGGAAAGCTGACTTTGTACACCGAAGGCGGGAAGGTCGGGAAGGTTTTCTCTTATGATCGACTTTGAGTTTGTACCCGGACATCCGCAGGGCAAAGGCTGTTTTTTCTCATTTTTGGAAGCAAGGACGGCCGCCTCGTCGTAAGCGGGGGCTTCCCTTTCCTCAAAGGTTATGGCACCCGTAGGGCAGGCAGGTAGGCAATCGCCCAGACCGTCGCAATAGTCCTCACGGGTAAGAACAGCCTTTCCGCTTACCATTTCTATCGCTCCCTCGTGGCAGGCGGCCGCACAGGCGCCGCATCCGTTACATTTTTCTTTATCTATTTTAATAATTTTTCTTATCATTAATTTAGCTCCTCTCTTGAGTTTCTGAGCCAATTATAGTATAATATTTAAAACTTGTCGGTTGTATTTACAACGAAAAGAGGCTTTTTATGAAAAAATATATTCCGATCTTAAAAAGGACCCAAATGTTTTCGGGGGTTTTGGAGGAGGAGCTTCCCTCAATGATGACCTGCCTTGGGGCTCGCCTTTACACCTACAAAAAGGGAGAGTACGTCCTTCGTCAGGGGGAGCAGGTAAACGATATTACCGTTCTGGTAGAAGGAAAGCTTCTTATTCAGCAGGACGATTATTGGGGCAACCGCAGTATTCTGGGACAGGTTGCGGTGGGAGAGCTTTTCGGGGAGTCCTACATTTCCCCCGACAGCGGCCCGATACTTAACGATGTTGTGGCGGTGGAAGACAGCACGGTAATATTCTTCGACGTAAACCGTGTCATAACCACCTGCTCGTCAGCCTGCCGTTTTCACGCAGCAGTCGTTAAAAATATGTTTTTCGCCATAAGCGAAAAAAACCGCGGTCTTGTGCGAAAGTTGGGGCATATCTCCAAACGCACCACCCGCGAAAAGCTTATTTCCTATCTTTC
Organism: uncultured Eubacteriales bacterium; assembly: GCA_964599835.1. Taxonomy (GTDB): domain Bacteria; phylum Bacillota; class Clostridia; order Oscillospirales; family Acutalibacteraceae; genus SFWF01. The sequence continues at coordinate 20,060 of CAZRHF010000003.1, forward strand.
CGACGAGGCTAAACGGCAAAACCGCTCGGATATCACCATCCCCTTCAACCGCCAACAGCTTGCCGACTTTTTATCGGTCGACCGAAGTGCTATGTCAAACGAGCTCTCCAAAATGAGGGATGAGGGGCTTATTGAGTTCGAGAAAAACCGATTCAAGCTGCTTTAATATTGTATTTTAAATTTCAGTGTGATATACTGAGTTAAAACCTGTGAAGGATGTGATGATTTATGAGAATTACCTTTTTCGGATCAAGTCACGGCGTACCCGAGCCTAACCGCAAGTGCTCCTGCGCCCTTATTGAGGCAGGAAACGGTCTTTATTTTATAGATATGGGCACCAACGCCACCGACGGGCTCAGGACAAGAGGAATTCCGGTGGAATCGGTCACTGCCGTTTTCGTTACCCATATGCACGGCGACCACACCGACGGACTTATTCCCTTTATAGATATTTGTAACTGGAAGTTTAAAACCGCACAGCCTAAGTTTTTCGTTCCCACCGACGCTGAAAGATTCAAGGCCGCAGTTTCGGACTGGATAAGCCTTAACGGAAACACTCTTCGCGATTTCGATTATTCCGAGGTTTGCGAAGGTCCCGTTTTTGAGGACGAGAATATAAAGGTGACTGCATTCAAGACCAAACACATCTCACCCTCCTACGCATATCTTGTTGAGGCCGAGGGCAAGAGGGTGCTTTTCAGCGGTGACCTTTCACACAAGGGACCGACCGACGATTTCCCCGTATCTGTCCTGGACGAGCCCTTAGACCTTGCCATCTGCGAGGCCGCACACTTTAAGGCCACCGAATATCTTCCCATTTTCGAGGGCAACGAAAATCTGAAAAGGCTCTGCTTTAACCACTATTCCGACAGATTCTTAGAGTCGGTTATCGAGATGACGAGACTTCTCCCCGATATCCCCGTTTCCCGCGCAACCGACGATATGACAATAACACTTTGAGGTAAAAAAATGAACTATAACTTTCACACCCACACCTACCGTTGCGGTCACGCCGAGGGCACCGACGAGGAATACGTTTTAAGGGCCATTGAATGCGGCATAAAGCATTTAGGCTTTTCCGACCACGTTCCTCTTAAATTCTCCGACGGGCATGAATCGAACTACCGTTGTCCCACGGCCGAAGCAGAGGGCTATATTCAAAGCATAAAAGCCCTCAGAGAAAAATACAAGGATAAGATAGATATAAAGATCGGCTTTGAGATGGAGTATTATCCTTCCCTTTTCGAAAGCACTCTGGCCTATGTAAAGAAGCTTGGCGCCGATTATCTTATTATGGGACAGCACTTTTTAGGCCCCGAAAACGAGGGATACTCAAGTGTAAGTTCGGTTGGCGGAAGCGATAAGGAGCTTATTAAAAGCTATTCCGACCGCGTTGTTGAAGGTCTTAAAACGGGAGCTTTTACCTATGTCGCACATCCCGATGCTTTTAATTTTTTCGGAGACCCGGAAGCTTATAAAGCCGAAATGAGACGTATATGCGTCGCATCTAAGGAGGAAAACATTCCGCTGGAGATAAACCTGCTGGGAATCCGCACCGACCGCCATTACCCGAACCCCCTTTTCTGGGAGATCGCAGGAGAGGTAGGCGCCCCCGTGACCTTTGGCTCGGACGCTCACGACCCTATTGATACCTACGACGGAAAATCGGTTGAAAAGGCCCTTAAGATGGTTAAAAAATACGGTCTTAACTACATCGGCGAGCCGAAGCTAAGACTTTTATAAAAATTTAACACCCCTGATTAAACAGGGGTGTTTTGTGTTTTAAAATATTGCAGGTTTTCCCGTTAAGAAACTGCTTACGGGTTCTACTCATCCACCGCTCCGCTACCTGATAGGGAAGGCCGATGGATACAGAAATCTTACGATCGGGCTTTCTCACTTTGGTTTTTTCTGAAACTAAATTCACGTATGGGTGCGGCGGCTCGCCGAGGGAAGGCACTCTGACGAGGCAATATTATCTTCCGCCGAAATCCCGCCTACGGCGCCCTACGGGTTCGACAAGCTCAGGATGACCCGGCGGAGACGACACCTGTAACCTGTAACCTGTTACAGTTTTTCTCCGTTAAAGGTTACGTTGTTTAAATCGTGATATTCGAGGGTGTCACCGTTTTCGTTCTTCACGCTAATCTCCGAAAATACCGAATCGGTGACGTTTCTGAGGAAGATACCCTTGCCCTGCATTTTTTCAAAGGTAGGCATCATAACCGGCTCGCGACGGATAGCGGGATCGACGACACATTCTACCGAGAAGTTGTGAACGCGGAGGTTTTTAATGGGGCGTTCGGGGATTCCTATTATGTACATAGAGGAAACTGTTGCCCTTCTTACCACCACGTTATTTATGGAAATATCCTCGATAACGGGGGTATCGTCGGAAAGGGGCCGGGGCTCTAAGGTAAAGAGCTCGGTATCACTGCAGTCGGCTCCGCAACGGTAGAAGCCGTTTACGGTAAAGGGGGCGTGCACCTCATTCATAAAGAGATTTGAGAACATAAGGCGGCTTACTGCCCCTCCCCTTCTTCTGCGGGTCTTGATTCTGACACCGCGGTCGGTACCGCTGAAGATGCAGTTGGAGGCGGTGACCTGTCTTACTCCTCCCGACATCTCGCTTCCGATAACCACGCCGCCGTGACCGTTTAAGAGGTTGCAGTTGGTTATGGTGATATTCTCGCAGGGGAAACGCTTCTGGAGGGGATCGTTTTCGGTTCCCGATTTAAGGGTTATGCAGTCGTCACCAACGTCCACAATACAGTTGGAGATTCGGACATTCGAACAGCTTTCGGGGTTTATACCGTCGGTGTTGGGAGAATCAGCAGGGTTCTTTATGGAGATTCCGTCGATTATAACGTTATCACAGCAAAGGGGATGAACCGTCCAGCAGGGGGAATTCTTAACGGTTATATCCTTAATTTTTACGTTTCGGCAAAGGATGGGCTGAATACATCTGGGGCGCACCATATCGTTCACCTTCATAAGCTCTGGAGGAAGTCCCTCCTTATTCCTTACGATATCCCAGAAATAGTCGCCTTGGCCGTTGAGGATACCGCCACCCGTGATGGTGACGTTTTCGGCACAAAGGGCGGCTACAAGGGCATAGCGGCCGGGACGGGTGTAGCCGTATTTTTTAAGCTCGTCCTGGGTCGGATAATCCTCGAAGCTCTGACTTCCGAGAATTTCGGCGCCCGTGCTTATGTACATAGTGATATTGCTTTTAAGCATTATCGTACCGGTAAGATATTTTCCGGGAGGGAAGAAAAGTATTCCGCCCGACATATTGTTTATAGCATCGTTTATAGCCTTGGTATTATTTGTAATTCCGTCACCGATGACACCTGCCTTGGTGACGTCTAAAAAGCCTTCGCCCGAAGGGATTTCGGTATCGGTCTTAATTACCTCTTCCAAAAATTTCGATAAAACTTCCATTGTTTGCCTCCCTGATCGTTTTAATATATTTTAACACAAACGGCTGTCTTTTGGAATTGTTTTTACGCTCATTTATATTGTAAATCCGTTCATTTTATTGTATAATGTAAAAAAACGAGGAGGGAGCTTATGGCAAGGTATATCAAAGAGATACTTTTTGAGGACGGTCTTGATAAGGCTTCCTATCTTAACGGGCTTGCGGTAATAAAGCATTTCAGGCGCTCGCCCTCCCTCCGCCTTTCTTCGGCGGTGACCTTTTTCGTCGGGGAAAACGGAACGGGAAAATCCACCCTGCTGGAGGCGGTTGCGGTTGCCCACGGCTTTAACCCCGAGGGAGGCTCCCGTAACTTCCGATTTTCCACAAACAAGACCCATTCCGAGCTCTGCGACCACATTCGTCTCGGATCGGCAGGCTACCCCGACGACGGCTTTTTTCTTCGGGCGGAAAGCCTTTATAACGCCGCCAGCTACATCGACGAGATAGATTCCCTTCCCTCCTTCGACGCGCCTGTGATAGGGGCATACGGCGGAGTTTCCCTGCATCACCAAAGCCACGGCGAAAGCTTTCTTTCTATTGTTGAAAAGCGCTTCCGCGGACAGGGACTTTATATCCTGGACGAACCAGAGGCCGCCCTTTCGCCTATGAGACTTATGCGGCTGATAACGGCGATGGACCGACTGGTAAAGAAGGGATCGCAGTTTATCATCGCTACCCATTCCCCTATTCTTATGGCATTCCCCGATTCCGAAATACTTGAATTTTCCGAAAAAGGCATAATCCCCGTCGAATACCGCGACACCGAGCATTTTAAGATTACAAAGCAGTTTTTGGACGACCCCGAAAGGACCCTGCATTATCTTTTAAGCGAAGAATAAAGAAGAGAGAATACGGTACCGTGTTCTCTCTGTTTTTTATCTTTACAAGATGTTGATTCCACCTTCTTGAATTATTTTAACCATGAATTTTCATAAGAGGTAGACCAACCGTACCATCCATATTCGACAGTGCCGTCAGCATATTCAAGTTTGATCTCATCTATTTGAACCTTGTCACAGGCAGATACGTAATCCACTACCGAAAACACAAGAAATTCTTCTCCGTCTTTAACGGGGCCTACTACTCTAACATTTTTCGTGCTCTTGCCTGTAATTTGGCTATATGCTTCATCTCCGACCGGATTATAGAAATGAAACGTTACCGTAAAATAGTTTACAGTCTTACCGCTATTGTTTTTCGCAGACCATAACACTTTAATACCATCTGCAGAATTCACATAAAAAGAAAATCCGCCTAACGATTTCGACATTTCAGAATCTTTTGGAGAACCGACTCTTTTATTCATATCAACACTCAGAGTAGTCGAGCATCTGGAGCATTTGCCGCTACCATTATCGCTATGTCCTAAAGCCGTTCCTTCGGTAATACTACACCTGCTGCATTTTTTCGGAGCTGTGCAGGTTGCGCTGTTCCAAGAATGACCCAAAGCACTTTTTGTTTCTCCGCATCTGCTGCATGTTCCCGGAGCTGTGCAGGTTGCCGAACTAAATGAATGACCCAAAGAAAGTCCCTGTGTTGCACCGCAAGAGCACTTTGCAGGAGAAGTACAGGTAGCATCGGAATACGAATGAGTGTGCGAGTTATAATCATCGTCGTCATCGTAACCATAGCCGTAATCATCACTCGGGTCGGTGTTTACGTCCCAGTCGGTGTCTGCGGTTTCGGTCGAGCCTGAGCAGGCGGTAGCCGACAGGCAGAGAACTAACGCAAGCATAATTGATAATAGTTTTTTAAGCATAATAATTCCTCCTTGATTTGGAAATCTATTAAATAAGACTTGGATTTTTCGGAAAAGTACCACTTTTTTGGAAAATTTCAAAAAATTTTGCAAAAAAATATCGGAACGGGTAGAAATATCCGTTCCGATTTACTTATTTGCTGACTTTAACTGCCGTAGTGCCAGGTGGCGGAGGTAAGGGCGGTGTTGCCCGAGTCTATTTGTATTTTTGCGCGATCGGCCGCATAGCCGCCGTAATAAACGTCTTTAAGGTTGGGACAGTTAGAAAATGCGTCGCTATATATATTCTCAACCGTGCTTGGGAGGGTTATGGAGGTCAGGGAGGTGCAGTCGGCAAAGGAATAACCTCCGATCACGGTAGTACCCTCGGAAAGCTCCACGGTTTTAAGAGAGGTGCAGCCCTGGAAGGTGCCCATATCCCATATCCACGAAACGCCGCTTCCCACCTTTACGTATTCAAGGTCGGTACAGTTGCTAAAGGTTCCGTTATCTCCGAAATACTTAATGCAGTCGGGAATTATAAGACTTTTAAGGCCCTTGATTCCGCAAAACGCACCTACTGCTATATTAGTCGCGCTTCCGTCGCTTGGAATAACGCTGGTCTTTATGGCGGCTACTATCAATTTATCGGCGGTATGGATAACACAATTGCCTTTTATCGTATAGGTCGGGTTTGGGGTGAGAAAACCGATCTCTTCCAGACTGTCGCATCCGGAAAAAATGCCTCTGTCTAAATATTCTATGCTTTCCGGCATCCAGAGCTCTTTAAGATTTTTGCAGTTTTTAAGAGCATTGCCGTCTATTCCCACAACGGGGTAGCCGGGGGTCGCTTCTTCCCGAGCGCCGTAGTCTTCTACCGTCGAAGGAACGTAAAACACGCTTGGGTCTCCCGTAACGCCTGTGATGTAGGCTCCTCCGTTTGTCACCTTATAAGTATAACTGACCGCTGAAGAGGAGGAGCTATCCGAAGAAGAGGACGATGAGGCAGCTGAGGACGTGGAGGAGTTAGCAGAAGAAGCAGGCTTTTGGGTGGAGGTAGAAGAGGAGGTCGTCGCAGAGGAGGGCTTCGTGGAGGATGGGGTAGCGGAGGTTCCCGAAGAGGAGGTCTGGGAGGAAGAGCTACCCGTATCTCCCGGTCTTCCCGAAGTATCCTCCGACGAGGTACTTCCCGATGAGGTATCCGGGTTACCCGCCGAGGAAGAAGTTTCGGTTGAGGTCGAGGTATTATCGCTCGAGGTGTCGCCGATCATGGGCTTAGAGGCGGTAGTACCGTCGAAGGAGCCCGAAGCGTCATCACCGCCGAAAACGCTTACCCAGTCGAAGATTCCGTTTCCGAAGTTTATGTTCAGGGAATCCAGGGAATCCTTTCCGAAGATACCCCACAGTATGCTGAATACAAGGGCTGTCGCCAGCACTAAGAGCAGGCAGGCAAGAAGAAGTATGGCGGCGATCTTTTTAGCGGCGGAGTTGCGCTGTTTTCGGGCAAAGCGGGATATTACCGCCGCACCCTTTTTGTTTTCGCTTCCCGTAACGCTGTGGAGTATCTCTTCGGCGATAGCCATACTTAAAAGCTGTGTTCCGATGGCGTTTCTGAGGGCGGCGGATACCATAGAAACGAATTCTCCGCCGTAGATGGGCTTGTCTATGCCGCGGGTACGAAGCAGCTCCTTGAGCTTTGCCTTGGCGGCCTTAAGGCGGTTATGCAGGGTAGATTTGGGAAGTCCCTGCATACGGGCAAGCTCTGCCACCGTCATACCGTCGTAATATACGCGAACAAGCAGCTCCCTCTGTTCCTCGGGGAGCTGTTTTAAGACCGCGGTCACGTCGAGGGTAATATCCTTTTCGGGAGCGGAATCCTCTTCGGGGAGGTCGTCGTCCGGAGAAAAGCTGTCGGGGTCGATACCGTTCTGCATAAGGATATCCTTAGAGCAGTTTTCGGCAATTCGGCCAAGCCAGGAATAGAAGGCGGCGGTGCTTTTAAGGGAAGGAAGTCCTTTATACACCCTCGTATAGGTGTTCTGAATGGCGTCGTAGGCATCCTCGTCGTTTTTAAGATAGCGGCGGACCACGGCGAAAACGTAGCGATAGGTTCCCATAAAGAGCTTTTCGAAGGCTTCCTCATCGCCCTTTACGGCAAGCTCTATAATTTCTTCCTCGATCGGATCCAAGGAAAATTTTTCCTGCTCGGTCAGCTCGTTTTTGAGGGTCACAAGACCGTTTTCTTCCATCCCATTCACCTGCCTTTCAGACTAAGTCATTTTAAACTATTTGTCGCTTTTTGTCAACGCCGCTTTATATTCGGTTGGGGTAACGCCCAGCTCTTTACGGAATACGGTGGAAAAATAGAGGGGGTCGGAAAAGCCCGAAAGCAGGGCAACGTTTTTTACCGAGTCGATACCGTGGTCGAAGAGGGAAACGGCGTATTTTATGCGGATGGTGCGAAGGTATTCCGAGTAGCCTATATTCATTTTTTCCTTAAATACGTGGGAAAGATATTTTCCGTTATAGCCCAGCTCGTCAGCTATAGAAGAGATAGAAAGCTCGGGGTCGGTAAAGTTTTCCTCCGAGATCTCCACCATTCGGTTAACGATCCCGCTTCGCTCGGAGGCCTCGGTGGAAAGACGGGAAAAGGCGTAAATCAGCATACTTTCCCCTGCCAGATCCACCGTCTGACTGTCGGCACGGCAGAGGCTTTCGACCCACAAAGGGATAAGTCCGTCAAAGCCCTTAAAGGTGCGGTTGGCCTTTCCGATGGAAAACCGTCTGAAAAGCTCCTCGGCACGACTACCTCCGAAATCGATATACATATATTCACATTTTTCTTTAGGCTCTGCCGAAAAGCTTTCTCCCTCAAATACAAAGAGCAGATTTCCTGCATTAAGGCTATAATGACCCGAATCGGCCGAAAAGGTAGCCTCTCCTGCGGTCACAAGCACGGCGCGGTGGTTTTTAAGACTGTTCTTTTTGCGCATTACCTCAAAGTCGGTCTCTAAAACAAAGCTTAAAACCAGCGGTGTGGTAGGGGCGGCGGGGTCGATAAATTTACAGATGTTTTTACTTTTCATAATATCACCTGCTTTAAAAATACTATATCTTTTTGCAAAAATCAAGATAATTCAAACTAATTTCGATGTATTTATAGAAAAATTCTATTGTTAAGGACGAAGCTTTCTGTTAAACTGAAACCGTAACAACCTGAAGGAGGTAATACTGTGAGTAAAATTAAGATCGGTATTGTAGGCGCAGGACGCGGCGTTGATATCGCACGCAATTTCCTGCTTTTAGGCTGTGACGTTGTTGCCCTTTGCGACAATAACAAGGCACGGCTTGAATGCGGCAAGGAAAGACTTACCTGCGACGCCTATTACGACGATTTTGACGAGTTTTTAAATCACGATATGGACGCGGTGGTTCTTGCCAACTTCTTCCACGAGCACGCACCCCTTGCGATCAAGTGTTTTGAAAAGGGACTTCACGTGTTCAGCGAATGTATAAGCAACGGCACGATGGCCGAGGGCGTTGAGCTTGTAGAGGCCTTTGAGAAGACCGAGGGCGTCGTTTATATGCTGGCCGAAAACTATCCCCAGATGAAGTTTAACCGCGAGATGAAACGTATCTGCGACACGGGTACTCTCGGACGCATTATGTTTGCAGAGGGTGAATATAACCATCCCGGCGACCCCAAGAACGTTGGATTCAAGAAGGTCTACAACTATTTCCCCGAGCACTGGAGAAATTATATTCCTGCTACATATTACATAACCCATTCTATGGGTCCCGTAATGTGGGCCACGGGCGCTACACCCAAAAGGGTCTCGGCATTCCCCATCTATATGCCTCCCCAGGGCGATATTCCGGTCAGCAAGCGTACCGGCGACAAGACCGCAATTATAATCACCCAGAACGACGATGATTCGGTATTCCGCGTAACGGGTTGCGCCTCCTTCGGAGGTCACGGAAACGTTTACCGTATCTGCGGAACAAAGGGACAGATCGAAAATCCCCACGGTATGGACGATAAGGTCACCCTTCATTATAACCACTGGGAAATGCCCGAGGGCGCTACCGAGCTTTCGACCTACGATCCCGGCTGGAACGACAAGGACGAGGAGCTTATTAAGACCAGCGGACACGGCGGCGGAGATTATCTCACCGCAAGAATGTTCCTCGACTGTATAAAAGAAGACCGTCAGCCCGAGCATCCCTTCGATATTTATTCGGCTACGGTTATGTCCTCGGTGGCTATTCTCGGTCATCGCTCGATTATGGATGGCGGAGTACCCTACGATATTCCCGATTTCAGAAATGAGGCCGACCGCAAAAAGTTTGAAAACGACCGTCTTACCCCCTTTATCGGAAGCGACGGAAGTCAGCCGAACTATCCCTGCTGCTCTCATCCCGATTATGAGCTTGACCCAAAACAGTTTGAGCTCTATCTCGACTCCATTAAGGAAGTTTACCCCGAAAAGAAGTAAAACAGAAATGAAAAAGCCGCTTCAGGTCGACCGGAGCGGCTTTTTTGCTTGATTATTTTCGGTTTTGTTATATAATTTAGATGGCAGGTGATATTATGATTACCCTATCTAAAATAGCCAAGCTGGCAAACGTCTCGGTCTCCACCGCTTCAAAGGCCTTTTCGCTGAGCAGTGAGGTCAACGAGGAAACGAGGGAGCTTGTTTTTAAGGTTGCAAGGGAGCAGGGCTGTTTTAAAAAATTTTTCAACGCAAAATACCCCAAATTTGTTATTGCGGTTATCTGTCCAGAAATAGTAAGTCTTTACTATGCAGATATTCTCTTCCGCTTGCAGAAGCAGCTGGCCGAAAAAAACTGTGAGATATGCGTCGCCACCACCGATTTTTCCCCCGAAAAGGAAGCCGAGCTTATTGATTACTACTATAAATATTCCTCGGTGGACGGAATAATCGTAGTGGGCGGCAGAAACGATCTCCGAATAGAAGAAACCGAAATCCCTTTGGTTTTCGTAGGAAGCCGTGAGGAAATAGGCGAGGACAAGGTATGCTTTTATACCGACACCGCCTCTGCCGTAAAAGAGGCTGTCGACTATCTTTTACAAAAGGGAGTTTTCGATATCGGATATATCGGAGAACCCCTGACAAGAGGAAAGCTTACCCAGTTATCGGACATTTTAAAGGAAGCGGGGCATCCGATAAACGAGGACTTCGTCTGCATATCGGAGCACCGATTCGAGCAGGGCGGATATGAAGCAATGGAAGACCTGCTTTCCCGTAAGGTTCACCCCCGTGCGGTGGTCTGCGCCTACGATTATATGGCAATAGGGGCCATACGCTGTGCTCTGGACAAAGGGCTCAAGGTCCCCGACGATATTGCCGTTTTAGGTATGGACGATATTGCCCAGGCGCCGTATTTAAACCCTCCGCTGGCATCTATATCCTCCGAAAGAGACGAGATATGCCGACTCGCATCTGATGCGATCGTCGACCGTATAAAGGGTGTTTTTTCCGATAAAAGCCGCATCCTCCCCGCAGAATTCAAGCTCAGACGATCATTTGAGATTTAAAAAATCCCCCTTTTATAAGGGGGATTTTTTTAGGGAAATGGGAAACGGGAAAAGTTGCGTTGTGTCTGCGACGGATAGAGAGCAGGTGTCAGGTTGCAGCAGCGATGTGTCTGCGACGCATTTATAAAAAACACCGAAAAGTCTGTGAATTTGCCCGATTAGATACTGCTTACGGGTTCCCTCATCCACCACTCCGTGGTCCCCCTTACCCCAAGGGAAGGCTCACTTTTACGCAAATCTCATCGTAATAATTTATATAATTTGTGGCGAAGCCACTCCTTAATTTTCCATTTTCAACTTTCAATTTTCAATTAAAAGTGTCTACCTTTTTTATTATTTTCTTTATTATTTTTTAAACCCCTGTCGCTTCAAGGATTCCTTTAAGGTAGCCTATGGCAAACATTCTGCCCATAGCGTCGTATCCGGGAAGGACCGAGGTCTCCCCTGCCATGGTGGGGACGTGGTCGACGCGGATGGGAACGTCTATGCCGTTCTCGACGTACGTCTTCATAAGCCTTGCCATATCGATATCACCGTTATCGTGGAAGGTCTCGCGGAAGGCTTCGGGGACTCCCGTAGTATTGCGGAAATGAATAAAGAATATCTTACCCTTAAACTCCTTAATTACCTCTTCGAGGTCTTCACCCATTATGAAATAGTTGGCCTGGCACATTGTTATACCGAGGCTATCGCTTTTAACCGTATCGAATACGGCTTTTTTTATATTCTCACGGCTTATCATAATGCGCTCGACCTCGCCGAGACGGGGTACGGGCGGGTCGTCGGGGTGAAGGGCAAGCTTTATACCATACTTTTCGGCCTCGGGGATAACCGCTTTTATAAAATATTCGTAGTTTTCCCAAAGCTCTGCCGAGGTTATGTTTTTATCGGTGGGGGTAAAATCCTTCATATCAAAGGCGGTGACCCTTGCCCCTCCCCTTTCGGGGAAATCGGAGCGGGTGCGAAGCCAGCCGATATGTGCCATCCAGTTAAAGCATATCGTACCAATGCCGAGACTCTCCATTATAGGGAACATTTTTATGACCTTTTCGATTGACTCGTCCCGCTTTTCGTCCCCTGCCTTTATATGGTCGTGGAGGCTGTTGGGCATAGGCTCGATTATAACGGGGGTCACACCGAAGTCGGTAAACCTTTTATACACCGTATCCCAGTGGGCTTTACTATTCAGGTCAAATGCCTCATCCTCAGGCAGACGTATAACACCGTGTTTTACTCCGCATTGCTTTGCAATATCCCAGGCAAGATCCTTTTCACTTTTAAAATAGTCGGTCAGAAGCATTTTATAACCCCTTTTGCTTTTTTAAATATTATGCACCGAGCTTTACTTTAAATCAAGTAATTTCGTATTACGAAACGGTAATTAAATAGGTAGAGTTAGGGGTAAGGTGCAGGTCGATGCCCTTTTCGGCACCGCCTTCAAAGATGGGTTTAAGCTTTCCTTCCTCGCGGAGAAGGGCTTTTTCCTCATCGGTGATAGGCTCGGTCATACCGTTTTTCATAAATTTGCGATAGGGGTTTGTATGCTCCTTATCGATACACCAGACCGTTACCTTTTTGCCCGAAATATCCTCAGAGAAGGTGAGGGTCTCGGTGACCGTCTCTGTCTCGTCGGTGAAGTATTTATCCGCATAAGAAAGCAGGACTGCAATATCTCCCTTTTCGTCCCTTGTAGGGATAACGGCAACCTTCTCATTTTCGGCGGTATAGTCAAGGAGGTTTTCGTAGAGCCCGGAGGCCAGAATATAGCAGTTATAGATGGGCTTTGAAATAAAATCGAGGGTGAAGAAATTTCTGAAGCCCGTGAAGTTTTCGGTCATTTCGTGCTGACCCGAAAGGCAGATGATAAGCTTATCCATTTCATATTCGCTATGGATAAAGGCGTGGATAAGCTTTACGAAATATGCCGAATACATTTCGGTCTCGCGGCAGATAAGGGAGGGATACTCAGTGCAGTTGCGAAAACCGCCCGAAGCTATTCCCCACTCGTCGGTAACGATGGGAACGCCCGAAAATCCTGCCTTATTTATACAGTCGGTATAACGCTTTTGGTTTTTCAAATGGTTTTCAATGCAGGCAGGCTTTGCTCCGCTTTCCATTTTCTTAGGTTCTGATCCGTAGTTGTGAAGTGAGATGAAGTCAAGACGAAGGTTCTTTTCCTTCACAAAATTCAGCCAGCCCTCTAAGAATTCGGTATATCCGGCGAGAGCAGGGCCGCCGATAACAAGCTTGCTTGATGCGCGGCAAACGCCCTTTACAAAGGCTTCGTAAAGTTTATTATATTCGGTAACACGCTGAGGGGTATATTCTTCGGTATTTGGGAGGTCGGACATAAAGAAATTCTGTATATCCGGCTCGTTCCAGCACTGTATGCGCCATTTTGCCACGGTGTCCTCCCCGTAACGCTCGACGATATGCTTTGTGTACTGATAGCAGATCTCCTCCCAAAGGGCATAATCCTTCGGAGGCGAGGTGTTAAACAATTTTCCCTTATATCGCGTCTTGTTAAAGGAAACGCTGGTTACGGTATCGGTGCGTTTTGCGATACAGTCGGGCATTGCGGCATAGGCAAGCAGGATGTTAAAGCCCTTTTCGGTGAGGTAATCGAGGCGAAGGTCGTTTACCCTGAAATCGTAACAAAGATTACCCTCCATATTCTCGTAGACGATGTCCTCAAACATAGAATAGATACGGATGGTATTTATCGACTTATCCTCGGCCATACGGTCGATGATACGTCTTCCCCAGGAATCCTCAACCGCATCTGTGGGGTGAAAGAGAGCGTCGTTCCAAAAATTGTTTTGCTTTTTTAACGTCTTATTACTGATCTTTATCATTTTAAACTCCTCCAAGTGTTAAAAATCCGCCGTCTACGGGGACGGTGATACCCGTAACAAAGCCTGAGGCCTCGTCATTTAAAAGCCATTTTACACAGCCTACAAGGTCCCCCGCCTGACCGAAGCGGCCCATAGGGGTATGGCCTATGACCTGCTGACCACGCTGAGTGAGACCTTCCTCTACCGTTCCGAGATAGGTCTTACTTCTCTCATTGACCATAAATCCCGGGGCAATAGCATTTATGCGGATGTTGGCAGGGGCGAAATATGCCGCGAAGGACTGGGTGAGGTTGGATACAGCCGCCTTGCTCATAGCGTAGGCAAAACAGCGGGTAAGAGGGCAATAGGTATTCATGGAGGCGAAGTTTATTACGCTTCCGCCGCCTTTTTTTATCATCTGACGGGCAAGCTCCATTGTGGGGAGAACGGTGCCCATAGTATTTATATCGAGAACACTTTTGAAGGCCTCCATATCGATATCATACAGGCCTCTTTGACCCTCTGGAAGGCTTCCGTCAAGCTCTCTTGTATCAAACTTTGTGATGGTGGGCATTGCCTTGACGTTATTTCCGCCTGCACCGTTTATAAGATAGTCACAACCGCCTGCTTTTTCCACCTCGGCGGCCAGAGCTTTGACCGATTCTCCGTCGGTCACGTCGCAGGGGAAAACAACGGCTTTTCCTCCAAAGGCATCTATTTTTTCCTTTACCGCGGTGAGCTTTTCGGCAGTTCTGCCAACTAAGAAAACGGTAGCGTCCTCCTCTGCAAGACGGATAGCGATTTCTGAGCAGAGGGTTCCGCCCGCACCCGTAACAACGGCAATTTTATCTTTAAACAGCATTGTTTATTCCTCCGAAATTATATTTTTGACATTCTTATAACAGATTCGTTCTGCCATACTGCCAAGCAGGTCTATGTCGTTCGGGTATATCCCCTCTTCGGCCTTTTCGGCTAAGAAGGAGCAGAGGATCCGCCTGAAATAGTCGTGACGAACAAAGGAAAGCAGACTTCTCGAATCGGTAGTCATTCCGATAAAGGTAGAAAGTACGCTATGGACGGCGAAGGTGTCAAGCATATCGACTATCCCCTTTCGGTGATCGCACCACCACCAGGCAGGCCCCTGAGTAACTAAAGCCTTGGTGCCGTCCTTAGAGTAAGAACCCGAAAGTGTTGCCATTACGGCATTATCGGCAGGGTTAAGGGTGAAAAGCACCGTTTTGGGCAGACCGTACTTTGTCTTTTCCACCTCATCAAGGAAGTCGGTTAAGCTTTTTACATCGGCAGTATGTCCTATCGCCGCAAAGCCGCCTGCCCTTCCCGCAAGGGCCTTAAGCCGTATGCTGGTCTCCCTCTGGGCGCCTATATGAAGCTGCATTACAAGGCTATGCTTCGCATAAAGAGCGGCAAGCATTTTTAAAATGCAGGAAGAAAGGCAAAGCTTGTCTTTTTCTTCCAAAGCATTACCGCCAAGAAGTTTTTTAAGACACCTGTCACCGTCGCCCGTCTTAAAGCTGAAGCCGTTATCAAGAGCGTGATCGGTAAACTTAAGGCCCTTTTCTTTAAAGAGAATGAGCCGCGCTTCTATGGCCTTTTCAAGGGTTTTCAGGTCAGATATCTTTATATACGTCTTTTCTTCGAGCTTTCCTATAAACTCTGCGGTGATATCGACCATATCATCGCCGCGGAGAGAGGGACAGAGAGTCTTACCGTCAAAGGAAGAAAGCTCGTCAAGGACAGAGGCGCAAGGGGCCAAGTATTCAATATTGAATTTTCCGAGTATCTGCTTTGCAGGAAGAGTTTTGAGTCTTTCGTTTGCCGCGTCGTAGACCTCTTTTGCCGATTTGTTAAACGGCAGAAGTTCTGAATTTAAAACCGTTTTAAACTCCATAACCGCCCAGTCGAAAAGCGGATTTCCGACAAGAAGGGGCAGGCAGCCGTACCATTTTTCGAATTTTTCAAAAGCGTCGGCGTCTCCGGTTATGTACCTTTCGGGAACACCCAGGATGCGCATAACTCTATGCTTATAAGGATCAGGTGTCAGCCATAGCTCGGTAATGTTCTCAAAATTACGGTCGTTTGCTATATCTGAAACGTTTAAGTGATTGTGATAGTCGATTATAGGCAGGTCTTTCACAGTTTTGTAAATGGCTTTCGACAGATCACTGCTCAGCAGAAAATATTTATCCATTTTCAAATTCTCCCGATCTTTTAAGATAGGCCTCTCGGGTGAGGCTCAGCATTTCGATCACATTTATCTTCGTCTCGCCGCGGTGCCAGTTCTGCCATTTGCCCTGCTCCAGTATCTTTCGATGGTCGAGTACAGAGCTCAGCGCCGCAGTTGCCGTCTCGTATGATGCCTTGCACACGCTCCTGTCGCAGGTATTCATAAGATCAACGCAGGCAAGCAACCAGCGCGTAAATTGCATCATAAGGAAGGTCTCGAATTTAATATACTGCTCCAGATAGGTCTTAACACTGCCGGAGAGCTTCTCAGAGGCCTTTTCCAGCTCCTCGTATAGGGCTTCGTAGGAGTGCAGACTTCGGTTCAGTTCGCAGGTAAAATACTCTTTATCCACCGCATAATACCGCCCGTTAAACAGATTTAAGCCCTTGTTTCTTAAGGTTCCGTCGGTGGCCGGATAGATGGGGAAGGGAAGAGGACCGTATTCATGATAGTTGAAGTCGGCCTCTTTGCATCTGCGTTTTAGGTCGTCTGCACCGAAATCGGCAATGGAAGAGTAATATTTACCGTAAAACGGCGCTATCTCTTCTGCGCTTTGGCCGTATGTTTCAAAAAGAATTTCTTTGATAAGCTCGTTTTCATCGGCTGTAGGCTCCCTTAGCAGTTTTGAGTTAAGCAAGACCGAAAAGTGAAGCGGACGTACATTCGAAACGTTCAAGATAGAATAGAATAATGAGTTCAGCCGGTTAGCCTCGCGATAGCAAAAGGCCATTTTGTGGGGGTCGCACCCTTCGGTAAGATGAGGTCCGTGTCCCCAAAAACCGACGTGATAGTAGATGCCGTAAAGGCTGTCGCTTTTTCTTTTGGTCGTATAAAAATCATCCCCGAACATCTGGCTGTTTCCGATATCACTGAATATTACAACGGTTTTTTCGGGAAGCTTTAAATACCCCTTGCCGTAAAGAGCCGCGCCCTCAAGCCAGAGCGTGGAAGTAGAGTAAAAATTCCTGTGGCCTAAGGTTTTGCAGATAATATCGTACTGGGTGTTTATCGCATCGGAAATGATGGCACCTCTGCCGGCCATATCGTCCGGAACCCTCGGGTCGCTCTTCCATACGGCCTGGTCGCCCTTACCGCGGAGCCCCAACTGCCAGATCACCCTATCGCCGTATTTTGCCCAGAGCTTTATATAATGGCTCCACATCTCCACCATACGGTCACGGTTTGTGATGAAAGACACCGTTTCGTTCCCAAGATTTCGGGCTTTCAGGTAGTTATCTGCAGTAAAATGGGAAACGCCTACGGGCTCAATATGATGCTGAGAGACGTACATTCCCCTCTTTACGACCTGCTCAATAAGCACAGCCTCGTCGGGATTACCTATGTCAATAAAGGATGAGGGTATCATCAGATTTATTTCACATCGCAGGGCGGTTTCGATTATCATATCAAGCACCGTCACATCCATAACGTTGCCGTAAAAGGGATAGTCGATATTACGCCTTCCTCCGCTTATCTTAAAATCGGTCAGCAGGTCTTCGTCGTTTAAAAACCAGCCGCGAAAACGCACCTTGCGCTCGGGAGAGAAAAACTCTGCGTTTTTAACGGTCAACTCTTCCCTGCTTTCGGGGAAAAGATCGGTAAGGCGGTACATCGGGTCAATTTTTAAAATCTTTTCGGCAAAAGCGTAGATGCCGAAAACGGTACCTAAGGTATCGGTTCCCGTAATAACCGCACCGTCCTCGTTTATTTTTACGGTATAGCCTTCGGGTTTTTCGGGGTCGTTTTCGGTTTTGACCGCAATATTGCCCGTTATTTCAGCGGCAAAAAGAATTTTAAAATTCTTATTCGATACGGAAATATCCAAAAGATTTTTCTTAAGATCTTCGGCCGCAAGTATTACTGCCTTATCGGCATTCTTCTCCAGAACAATGTCTGCATTTGATATTTTATCAAAAATTTTTAACACAATATCATCTCCTGTCCTTGATTTTACACGCGCAGGGTCCTCTTTGCAATATCCGATACGGGATAAAATTAACACTATTCGCTAAAATCAGTTGACCGAAGAAGTGTGAATTGCTATAATTAGTTTAAAGGGTCGGTGAGCATCTTTGAAAAAGTATTTTGAATATCAGGCATCCACCTGTGCCATAGACAACATAATTTTTATCGAGGTAGTGCGAAACGAAGGTTTTTCAATGTCTTTCGGGGCAGGAGTTTCGAAAAATAAGTTTATTTATATTAAAAACGGAAGTATGAGATATCTTGTTTCAAGCGGTAAAGAGGAATTCCTTTTAACCGAGGGCGAAATGCTGTTTATACCCGAAGGCACCCTCTATACCGCCACCTATTTGCAGGATAACACTTGCGCGATCATTGCACAATTCGATATTATATACGGCAAACTCCCCTCCGCACTGTTTGGTCCCTGCAAGACCGATTTTCCCAAGATGGACCGTATAATGGAGTCCCTTGTGGAAAAGCGGCCGCGGGACGAAAGCTATAACTATTTCAGAACCTACAGAATATACGAGCTTTTATGGAAGACGGCCAAATCCGGGAACGGGCATAATACAGAAAGCAGACTCTCCCCTGCTGTTTTGGAAATTGAAAACGATACTGCGGCAAACCGAAAGGTATCATACTACGCCGCCCTTTGCCACATGAGCGAATCAGGCTTTCGTCGGCAGTTTTCGGAGGAATTCGGTCTCTCCCCTATTGACTACCGCAACAAGCTCCGCCTTGAAGAGGCAGAAAGACTTATCGCAACGGGAGAATACTCGGTTGAGGAGGTCGCCCACAGGGTTGGATTCAATAACTTTTCCTTCTTCTGCAAATGCTTTAAACGGCAGTTTGGGCACACACCGAAAAACACCCTGAAAAAACTGTAAATACGATCAAAAAAGCAGATACGTAGTGTATCTGCTTTTTGTTTGTGTTATTTAATTGTCGTATGCTCGGCAAGGTCGCTGTCTCTTTGCCAGACACGAACGTAATCTATTACCTGTGCGGTGCCGTTGGCCTTTTCGGTAATCGTTCCCGCCCAACTTAAAACTGCCGACGAAAGACGGGGGAAGGACTGATGACCGCCTGAGGTAACGTTTGCCATGGTGCGGATAAGCTTGCCGTCAAAATAGAACTCCAGAAGCTCGGGGGTCCAACGTAGGCCGTAGGTGTGGTAATCTGCCGAAAGGTCGTAGGGCATATCGTGTTTTTCTCCGTGGGTGGTACGTTTTCCGCTGGTTACAAACTCGTGAAGGTTGGTATTTACCTCGTTTTTATAGTGACCCTCGTTTATATCTATTTCATACCAGGTCTTGTCCGACCTGCCCGTAGACATTATCCAGAATGAATTGTTTATTCCGTCTGCGGCACAGAATTTGTAACGCGCTTCCCAATATCCGTACTCCTGTGTAAAGGCTCCCGTGTTGGCAAGAATATTACCGCTTGTCCAGTTTTTGCCCTCAGCCCTCGATTCGTATTTGGTAATAAGATGCACCGCACCATCCTTTACCACCACGTTTTCGGGGTGACGGGAGGAAAGAATATGACCGGGATTTTCTTCCATAGCAGTCCAATATTTTGTATTAAGGGTATTGCCGCTGAATTCGTCGCTGAAGGTGAGCACCCAACCGTCATCGGGGGTATCTTCTATGGGATTTGCCCACGCAAACTGCTGTGCAAACTCTTTCAGCATTACAGCGGCTTCTGCGCGGGTAAGCTTTTCAGCAGGTGAAAGCCCACCGTCCGTGTCGGTGACCACACCGCATCCGTAAAGGGTGTCGACGGCAATCTTCGCCCAAGCCGAAACAGCATTCTCCTCTCCCTTTTTGTAGGTCGCCGAAAAGTTTTTAAGCCAGTCGGTATTGCGGCCGAGGGTGGGAATGGCATTATAAAGCATTACCGCCGCAGTTTCCTTCGTAATGGTGTCTGATGAACCGAAAACGACCCCTTTGGTAATCAGCTTTTCTGCATCCTTTCCTATAAGCCGTTTAATCCAGTCGAGAAAATCAGACCTTTTTATAAGGGCATTAGGGGAAAATTTGCCATCCGAGGTTCCCGTAACGATTCCCTCGTTATACATATATTCAATATCATACTTATAGACGGAATTATCCGAAATATCGGAAAAAGCATCCATATTTACGGTCTTTTCGGTTGTTCCCCATTCACCGGGGGTTATATAGATCGTCTGCCAAATACCGCCCGAAGCCGCATTGTTAAGTATATCGAATCTGACGGTAGCTGCACAAAATACTGTCCCGCTACCGAAATTATCCGCATCCGAGCAGACGGCCTTTACATAATTCAATTCCTCTTTTCCCGAAAAGTCAAACCGTCCAAGCTTAAGCCAACCGCTTGTACTAACCTCGGTCAGATCCACCGAAAATCGGTCAAGCTCTCCGCCGTGGTGCACTTCATATATCATACTATCCGTAAAATTTGCTCTGTAATACTGCAGAAATACCCAAATCTCCACCTCACCCGCCACACTGAGATCGGGATTGTATTTACAGTAGGCATCCGAGGGTTTGCCGTTTCTTTCTACAGTTCCCTTGCTTATTTTGAGAGAATATTGCGCCGCCTTCATAGGTCCCTTGAAGGCATCATCCTTCTGCCATACTCCTTCATAGGAAAAGCCGGGATAGGGCTGAACGTCTATGAGAGCATCGGTACCCTCGACGAAAGGAACGAAAATACTATTGTCATTAACCGAAAGACTTATAATGTTTTCTTCTTTGGTCTGAGAAGAGTTGTTATTTGAAGCTGTGTTTTCGGTCATTTTACCATCATCTCCATTTATTATCATAGTTATTACCAAAGCGGCAACAAGCAAAACTGAAACCGCCGAAATAATTATTCCTTTTTTTGAGAATTTCATATACCCTCCTGTAAAAGAATAAACAAAAAACCTTGATTTTGGTTTATTATAACATTATAATTAGCCTGAAAACTTTGATTTTATCATTTATAACTTTGAAAATAAAGGGCATTGATATGACCAATCTTGAACTTATAAAACAGCATTTAAACTTTATCAAACAGCAGTTATCCCTGGATATTATAATTCACGCGAACAGTTCGGTTCTCACGGCATCCGAACTTACCGAGCTGCCCGAATTCCATAGATGGCATATTAATAAATACTGCCTCAAAATCAAAAGCAACCGTTCTTTACATAAAAGATGCGTAAACCTTTCAGGGCGTTTTATGCATAAAGTGCTTAAAAGCCCCGAAGTTATTAAAAGCACCTGTTTTGCAGGGGTTACCGAATATGCAAAGGCCGTGTTTTGGGGAGAAAAGCTTCTGTGCACCATTTCAGCAACCGGTTATAAGGGTCGTCTTCCCCATTCTATCGCCGATCTGCTCGGTCGGCGTGTCGGACTATCCACCAACGACCTGCTCACCCTCAGAGAAGAACATCTGCCCGACGCAGATGAATCTTCCGTTATCTATGCCATCGAGATTTTAGAACAGCTGATAGTCCGCTATTATATCAGTAACGGCCGTACCGATAAAAAGGCATCCGACATAGGCAAGCCAAACAAATACGTTGAATGGGCTCTCGAATACATAAATACCTGCTACTGCGAAGATATTTCCGCCGATAAAATAGCCGCACATTGCTACCTGAGCACCGCTTACCTGCAGAAACTTTTTTCCGAAAGCTTAGGACACGGAATTGCTGAAGAGCTTCGTCTCTGTCGCATCAGCCACGCAAAAGAGTTGCTTTGCTCTACCGATTTTTCGGTGAAACACATTGCCTTTGCTTGCGGGTTTAAATCTTCCGATTACTTTTCGACCCTATTTAAAAAAGAGATAGGCATTTCTCCGCTTAAGTACAGAAAGGAAAGTCGGCAGTAAAAAATAAAGGGGCTATTTACAGCAGAGCACAACGCTTAACAAAAATGCACTTTATTTGTACAATCGTGCATTGACAGAAACGCCCTCTGCGGATAGAATTAGGATAGAATTCCGAAAAGGAGATATGAATATGAGATTTACTATTGCGAGAATCGGAAAAAACGAGACGGTATGCTTTGCCGCGGCCGAGCTTAAAAGGCTTTTAAACACCATGGATAAAAGTCTTACCGTCGATATAAGATACTTTTCTGCCTTTGACCCCGAAATTAAAAACGTCGTCTGGGTGGGTCTTGACGGAAGTCTTGAAAGAAGCCTCGACGAGACGGTCAGCATTAAGGTTAAAGACGGAGCGGGAATTATTACCGGATCTAACGAATGCTCCGTACTTATCGGCATTTACCGCTTTATGTTTGAGCTTGGTTGCCGCTTTATCCGTCCCGGTAAGGACGGGGAAAAGATACCCGAAAAGACCCTTACCTCCACCGACCTTACAGCAGAGGTTTTTGAGAGTCCTTCCTACAGACACCGCGCGGTTTGCATTGAGGGCTCGGTCTCCTTCGACCACGTATTCAATATGATAGACTGGCTCCCCAAGGTTGGTATGAGCGGATATTTTATGCAGTTCTTCACCCCCTCCACCTTCTTCAAAAGGTATTACAGAAGGTTTTATCAGAACACCGCCGACCGAGATTTCGGAAATGAGCTTAGCGATAACGAAGTCGACGCGATGTGGGCGGTGCTTGAAGAGGAAATTTCCAGACGCAGTCTTAAGTTTCACGCGGTAGGTCACGGCTGGACCTGCGTTCCCTTCGGAATTCAGGCTTCGGGCTGGGAGGAATATACGAAAGAGATCCCCGAAGAGACGAGAAAACTTCTCGCAAAGCTCGGTGGCGAAAGAAAGATCTATCAAAATCCTCTTGACACAAACCTTTGCTATTCAAATCCCGTGGTACAAAACCGTATGACCGACGCTATGGTAGAATACTGCAAGACCCATCCTGCAGTAAACTATCTGCATTTCTGGATGGCAGACGGCACCAACAACCACTGCGAATGTGAAAACTGCCAAAAAAAGATCCCCTCCGACTTCTACGTGGATATGCTGAATTTGCTTGATAAAAAGCTGACGGCGGCAGGGGTGGATACCAAGATAGTCTGCCTTATCTACGTTGACCTTTTGTGGGAGCCAAAGATATCCAAAATCGAAAATCCCGATCGCTTTGTGCTGATGTTTGCCCCCATTACCCGTACATATTCGGCGGCTCTTACCGACTTTGACAGGTCGCAGGAGATCGAACTTGCTCCCTATGACCGTAATAAAAACAAAATGCCTGCCTCGGTTGCAGAAAACGTTAAAAGACTTGAAAAATGGCAGGAGGCTCATCTTGCCGATGACAGCTTTGACTTCGACTATCATCTTATGTGGGATCATCACTTTGACCCCGGCTACTATAATATTTCCAAAATCCTCCATAAGGATATGGTAAGCCTGGATAAAATAGGACTCAACGGAATGGTAAGCTGTCAGCTTCAGCGCACCGCCTTTCCCACCGCCCTGCCTCTTTACGTTATGGCAAAAGGTCTCTGGGACAAGGAAAGCAGATTCGAAGAGGTATCGGCCGAGTATTTTGCCGCCGCCTTCGGTAAGGATTCAGAGAAGGTAGAGAAATATTTAAGCGATATTTCCGACCTGTTTGACCCCGTATTCCTCCGCGGAGGCAAGAAACTCGAAAACGCTGTTGCTATAGCCAATACCCAAAAGGCAAAGGCTACCGTAAAAGAGTTTTACGACCCTGAAATAAGCAAAAAAGCAGATATTTCCCCAGACTGGAAATACCTTTCCTGCCACGCAGAGACGGTTCTTGCATTTGCTGATGCACTTATCACAAAGCTCAGCGGCAAGGATGACGACGATGCCCGTATCCTTAAAGAATTTGACAGTATTATCGACAAAAATGCGGCTATCACCGACACGGTGCTTGACGATAACTATATTAAGGGGGACGTCGCAACCATTCTTAAACGCCATCATAAAGAATAAACCGTACGGTTCGTTTATGACCTGTTTCACTTTCGGCTTTGATACCGAGGATCCCGTTAACGAAAAAGCACATCTGCGGCAAGGTTTACGGCTTTTTGAAAACGCCCTCCGCTATGAATTACCCCGTTACCCTTTCTGCCAACAAGATAATTTCGGCGTCAAAACACAGAGTATAAATATCTTCCTCACCTTTTCAGACTTCAGAGTTGTACCATACGCCTGTCGGAAGGCACAAAAAACTATTTTTTATATAAATGTATAGAAAAATACAGAGAGGTGTGTTATACTAATAAAAAATTGTTTTTCCTCAGAAGGAAGATATATGAAAGAAAAACTTAAATCATTTCTCCCGGCGATAATAATTTGCGGCACACTGCTTGTTGCCGATATTGCCTTTGCGGTGGTTATGGCCTATACTGCCTTCTTTTCGGGCAAGCTTATGGCTTTTTGTCTGCTTATACTCCTGCTTCACGCGGCGGCAATTTTTGCCCTTACCTACAGCCGCAAACGAAAGATACTGACCGTTATAGGCGGATTTTTGGCCGTTTTAATGCTGACTCTGCAGATACTGGGCTACGTCTATATCGGCGCAGGTATGGGAGCTATTAAGGAGATAACGGGAAAGCTTACCGAATATTCCGAAACGGCGGTTTACGTGCTGAATGAGGACGAGGCCGCCACCCTTGAGGATATAAAGGACAGTCCTATGGGAATTCTGAATCCTATGGACTATGAAACCACAGAAAAGGCCCTCTCAATAATGAACGGTCAGCTGGAGGCTGAGCTTACAACCGTTACCTACACCGGTCTGCCCGACCTGTTAGACGCCCTGCTCGTAAGCGGAGAGGTGCGTTCAGTCCTTCTCAACAAGGGCTTTTTAGACACCCTTGAGGAGCTTCCCGGTCACGAGGAAGACCTTACGAAAATACGTGAGCTTACGGTAATTCAGACCGAGACCGAGATACCCGTACCCGAAAAGGTAGAGGGCTCGACCTTTTCGGTATATATTTCAGGAATAGACACCACGGGACCCGTATCGCGAAAGAGCCGAAGCGATGTTAATATTCTCGCCACCATTAACACAAAAACCGGTGAGATAGCCCTCGTTACCACCCCCAGAGACTATTACGTACAGCTTGCTTTGGACGGCACCCCCTACGATAAGCTTACCCACGCGGGAATCTACGGCGTGCAGGTGAGCTCCGACACTCTATCCACCCTTTACGACACCAAGATAGACTATTATTTCCGCCTGAATTTCGACGGATTTAAGGATATTATCGACGCGTTAGGCGGAGTTACGGTAAATTCCCTTTATAACTTCTCTGAGGCGGGTTACACCTTCAAAAAGGGTGAAAATGCCGTTAACGGAGAGCAGGCTCTGGTATTCGCAAGGTGCCGCTATCAGGTTCCCGGCGGAGACTACACCAGAGGTCTTCACCAGATGGAGGTTATAAAGGCTATTATCAATAAGATAACAAGTGCCGCCTTTCTGGCAAACTACCACAGCGTTTTGGATGAGATATCCGACTGCTTTGAGTCAAACATCCCTTATGAAAAAATTGCCGAGCTTGTGAGAAATCAGCTGGACAAGGGCACGAACTGGAAGATAGAAAGCTATTCGGTAAACGGCAGGGGCGCAACACGTCATTGTTATTCCCTTGGTCTTAAAGCCTATGTTGTTATACCCTATGAAGATAAAATTGCCGAAGCTAAGGCACTTATAAACCGTATAAAAAATCCCGAAGCGGAAATGAAGGAGTAACAATATGAATATCAGAGAAGAATCGCTTAAAAAGCATTATGAGTGGCAGGGAAAGCTGGAGGTCACCTCCCGCGCCAAGGTCACCAACAAGGAGGAGCTCTCCCTGGCATATACCCCCGGTGTTGCCGAGCCCTGTCTGGAGATCAACAAGGATTATAACAAGTCCTTCGAGCTTACCCGCCGCTGGAATACGGTCGCCGTTGTCACCGACGGAACGGCAGTTTTAGGTCTCGGAGATATCGGTCCCGAGGCAGGTATGCCTGTTATGGAGGGCAAATGCGTTCTCTTTAAGGAATTTGCAGGGGTCGATGCCTTCCCCATCTGCATCCGTAGTAAAGAGATTGACGAGATCGTTCGCACCGTATATCTTATTTCGGGCGGATTCGGCGGCGTTAACCTTGAGGATATTGCCGCTCCCCGTTGTTTTGAGATAGAAGCTAAGCTTAAGGAGCTCTGTGACATCCCCGTTTTCCACGACGATCAGCACGGAACCGCTATCGTTGTGGGTGCCGCTCTGCTTAACGCAATGCGCCTTGTTAAAAAGGATATCTCCGAAATTAAATGCGTTATAAACGGCGCAGGCAGTGCAGGAATCGCCATCGCCAAGCACCTTTTAAAGCTTGGTGTTAAGAATATGATCCTTGTTGACCGCTTCGGAATCATCTGCGAGGGTATGGAGGATTTAAGCCCCGTACACGCTGAGATGAGCAAGGTTACCAACCGCGAAAAGCTTACCGGTACTCTTGCCGACGCAATGAAGGGCGCCGACGTATTCATCGGTGTTTCCGCCCCCGGAATCGTAAGCGAAGAAATGGTTGCCTCCATGGCAAAAGACTCCTGCGTATTCCCCATGGCTAACCCCACCCCCGAGATCATGCCCGACCTTGCCAAAACGGCAGGCCCAAAGGCCGTTGGTCCCGGCCGCTCCGACTTCCCCAACCAGATCAACAACGTTATGGCCTTCCCCGGAATCTTCAGAGGTGCTCTTGACGTTCGCGCATCCGATATAAACGACGATATGAAAATGGCCGCTTCTCTTGCCATTGCCTCCCTTGTTTCGGACAAGGAGTTAAATGAAGAATACATAATGCCCTTCGCCTTTGACGAGCGTATCGGTAAAACGGTTGCCGAGGCGGTTGCCAAGGCCGCTGTAGACAGCGGAGTTGCAAGAAAAGAGTATGAGCCTTACAAATAAGCCTATACACATTTTCGAGCCCGACCCTCTGCAGTGCGGTCAGGCAGTGCTGGCAATGCTCAGCGGCAAAACGGTAGACGAAATAATAGAGCTTTGCGGCACCGTAAGGGAAACCACCCTTGCCGATATGAAAAGGGTGCTGAGAGAGCTGGATATTGAAATGCTCCCCGAAAGAAAGCAGGTCTTCGGTAAAAATGAACTGCCGAGGGCGGCGCTTTTAAGCCTTGAGACCCCTAAATGCTGGCATTGGTCGCTCTATTTCGACGGTCTTTTCTACGACCCTGAATATGGTCTTTTAGAAGATTTTCCACCCTCAAACCGACGGTTTTTTTGGGAGATAAAGGAATAAAAGCAAACGGCTACGATTTTTGATAATCGTAGCCGTTGGTTTTTATTTAGATTTGCGGTATTTCTCGACATACCGAGCAGGTTTGCAATTTAATAACGGCCGTCTATTTTTACAAAAACTTACGGTTTTTTTAATCCCCTCACCGTCTTCGACGGTCCCCTCCCCTAAAGGCTTGGGGCGCAGCGGTTGCCGTGAGATTTAATAGCTTTAAAATGCGAAAAGACCGCTCGTAAAGAGCGGTCTTTTCGTGAAAGGATATGCTTAATTAGGATAAATCAGTTTTTCGTTGTTGCCTTCTCCGACAGTCAGCCGGTAGAGGCGCTCGGAGGATACCGACATTGCGTTGAAGCAGGCTTCGGAGGAGGTTCCCAGCTTTCTTGTATAGACGCGCCAGGGCAGTCCCTTATTGTTAACACTGCTTGAAAGCAGAAGCTCCTCGGTCTGCTGTTTGGCATTTGCCACGCTTGCGGTGGAGGTGGATATCTGCCAGAGGTCTACGTCACTCTCATAGAGAGAAAGCTCTATATGCTGATGTCCGAACTGCCAGGAGAGGATATCTCCGTTTTTACCTGCGAAATTAGCACTAACGCTGACTGCATCGCCCCAGTTGTCGGTAAGAGAGGCGGTATAGCTTCCGCCTGCGTTGAAGGTCCTTACGATCTCGCGGATGTCGGAGCCGAACCAGATCTTTGACCAGTAGGAATTGGTAGTCTGATCCATACCCATATGGGAGACGAAGATTACATCGTAGTCGGCAGGAAGGGAGCCTAAAGCATCCTCGGCAAGCCAGCGGATCTGATCGGCAGAATAGCCCCAATAGGAGGTTCCTGCGTAGTATTTAGCGCTATCGGTCGTGCCTTCTGCGTTCTTTACGGGCATACCGTCAAGGAAGCCGTCGCCGTCGAGATCGCCGAGCACGTAGCCGTTTTCGTCGTATTTTGCCTCATAGTCGAGGGCATCGAGGGCGATAACGCGGGTCTTCTTGCCCTCTAAGTCATAGTAGAAATACTTGGAGTTGGCGCGCTTGGCCGGATCGTCCTGAACGACCTGAATGTTACCCTTATTTACGTAACGGTCGATGATATAGTTCTGCCAATCGAGGTCGGTGATGATGCGTTCCTCGTAAAGCTCAGCATTAGTATTAGTGCCGTCCAGCAGATGATAAGAGTTGTCGTCGTGGTTACCCATAAGGACGAATACGGGCTTTTGGCACTCGAGGAAAGGGTCCAAAGCGGCCTGAGTCCATTTAATTGCCGTTTCCTTAGAGCCGTACATACCGGTGGTGGTATCGCCGCCGATTACAACGAAGTCGATATCGTCGTTCTCGTTGGCCATTTTGGTCATAAGCTTGGCCTGATTAAGGAGGGATACACTCTGTGCAGAGGTGAGGTCATATCCGAAATGAATATCGGTAACAAACAGATAGTTTACGGTATCCTTGCCAACTTCGCTTATCTTCTCGGAAACGACCTGAGCGTTAAGGCCGTAGTAGAGCTCATCCTTGGTTCCTGCGTGAACCGTATATTTAAGCTCGTCAGGCACGTTTATCTCAGAGAAGTCGGGTCTTGCTGAGAAAACAGCGTAGCTGCCGACCGTTACCACGTTATTCTCTACCGCAGAGTTTGCGGTAAAGGTGTCGTCGTATGTGGTAACGGTGTAAGCCGCATCTTCGGGAAGGGTGGTGCCTTCGGGGAGATATACGTAGTAGGATGAGAGGTCGGCATCCTCCGGAATGATATCTGCGGCAGCAGGAATATCGGTTACCGACGCGGTCAAGGTATCGGTATAGAATACGTCGCCGTTTTCAAATTTAACATATCCGCGAACTGAGACCTTGTAATCGTCGTCCGCGTTAAATCCATCGAGGTATGCAGAGTAGACGGTAGTTCCGGTTACGGGGTTAACGCTCCAGTTCTTAGACATATCGTTCTGCGCGAAGTGGAAGATTCCAGCCTTGTCGGCATTGTCAAGTGTGAGGGCGGTATTTACGTCCTGACCCTTAACTATTACGCCGTGCTCGGTTACGGTATAGTCTACGCCTGCCATTTTTACGGTATCGCCGTTATAAGAAAGCATAAAGCGGAGGGCGGCATCGGTTACTGCCTCAACACCGACCGATTCGGTGGCAGAGGATACTATCATAGTGTCGATATGGACGGTGGCGCCCGTAACGGTTGCGGCGAGGATAGAGTTATCTAAAGCGCCGTCGGCGGTGAATACCACGGAGGCATTAGTCCATTCGTCTGCGGCGGCAAGAGCTACAGTATTCAGAGTGGTCACGCCGTTTGCGACTACTCCTTCTGCGAGACCAATATTGAATGTAGCTTCCTTATCGGCCTTATAGGCAAAGTCTACGCGGTAGGTCTTGCCCTCTGTTACCTCAAAGGTATAGTCGTTTTTAAGCTCGAAAGCGGCGCCGTCGGAGGCTTTGAGGGAGTAAGAGCCGGAGTTACAGGTAGCGTCGGTAATGACCGCATTTTTAAGTCCCTCGGTACGCTGAGTGTAGGTATCGAAGCCGACGAACATCTCCTGATTCTCGGTAGAAACCGAGGGAACGGCGGTAACGGCGTCGCAGTAGAGGTCGACGTCATAGTTTCCGTACTTCAATACAGCGGCAGAGGTACATTCCTCATCGGAGAACCAGTTGCCGTAAAGCATTTTGGAATCGCTTCCGGTGGCATCGTAGAGAGAATAGGTCTCGGTTCCATAGAACTCGGGAAGGTCGAAAGCCTCTCCCGGACAGCCCGAAATCGTATCCTTAAGGACGTAAACTCCGTTTTCCTTTACGTAAAGGTTGGTATTGGTCGCTTTTTCGAGCTTGATATAATCGAGGTCGTAGTCCATTTTATATCCTGCACAAAGCACACCGACATAAAGGCGATTTGCGGTGCTGCCGTTTTCGAAGACCTCATATTCGTCGGGAGTGGTGAAGAAAACCTCAATATCCTGCCAATTATCGGATGCGGCAATACCCGATTTAAGGGTCACGGTTGAGGTTCGGGTCTTGTTAACGTCAAGACTTCCCGAGCCAAAGGTAGTTCCGTAGAACATAGCAATCGAGGGGGTTCCGCCGCCCGTACTGTTCATACGAATACGGAAGGTCATTTTAAAGGTAGTGGCGGTCGGAAGCACCAGACCGCTTGCCTCGTCGGAATTTGTGTTTGTTTCGCCCGTAGGCGTCGGGGTTATAGACCAGTTTGCGGTCCAGGAGCCTGCGGCTGAATGGTTATAGAAATGCAGAAGCTTGTCGCCCGCCTCATCGGGGTCGTCGACGACCTTGAAATAGGACACACCTGAATAAGGCTCGTAATCTTCTCCGGTGGGATAGAAGGTATTGTAGCCGTTGACCTTGTACTGATCAAACTCGATAGTACGTTTCCAGGAATCGTAGACTCCGTCCTCGGGGTGGGGCGAAGGAGTTCCCCATACGGCGTAGAGGGTCTTACCGTTATAATGAGCTTCGACCTTGCTTTCTTTTTTGCCGTCTTTAGTAAGGCTCCAGCCCAAGAAGATGAGGTCAGGGTTGGCGTTTACGGGTTCTTCGACAGAGAAAGCCGAGCCTACATTCTGAGCCTCTGTTTTTGCGGTTGTTTGGTCAGAGAAGCTTCCGCCGTTAGCGTCGAATGTAACCGATGCGGTCTGACTTACCTTGGTGATTTTGATATAGTCGATATAGAATACCACGGGGACCGGCGACTCGGTAAGCGCAGTCTGTGTGCTTTTATCGTAGGGAGTGAAGGTGCCTCCGTAGCAGGTGAGGGCGAAATAAGTACCGACGTTTGCCTGGGTGAATCTATCGCTGCCCACACTTGGCCATAGATCGGCAACAAAGACGTTGTTTCCGTTCGTATCGGTCTCTCCGCTCAGAGTTTCGGTGAAATCTGAGGTTAAGAAATAAGACGTTTCGGTTTTGCACTGCCTGCTGTTTCCTTCGTCAAAGGTGTCGTAATATCTTGCTGTGTTCGACGTGCTCGTTGCAGAGGTATAGACGTTTCCGCCCCAATCCTGATACTGACAGGCCAGAGTACGAAAGATCGGAGAGGAGGAGTTAATGTCGGTTTTGGCGACACCGTTTTGAGAGCCGTCGACGTAATACCAGCTTTCGTGGGTCAGGTTAAAGGACTGGTTTTGAGCGCTCTGGGTACCTGCACCGGGGAAAAACTGTATCCACGTACTTGCATTTTTAGCATAGCTTTTAATTTCAACCTGATATTTTGCGTTCGGTTCAACCACGAAGGGAAGACCGTTTTCATCGGTGGGGATGTATTGTAACGCCGCGGGCGCTTCAAGTCTTAAGGCGCTGATGGTGTCCGAACCGCCGTCCTTGGTAATGATATCAATATTTTCCTGCGTTACAGACGCGGCATATCCCGTTTTTGAGCTTGCGTGCAGAGGATAGAAGGTGTTACCTTCGCCGTCGACAGAGGGAGTTGAGTTTACTGCATAGTCACCTACCTCGCCCTCGTTAAAATCGAAGGTATAGCTCTCCCCTACTTCCATACCCGCAGTCTTAGTGATGGAAATAGAGTCGTAATATATTACCTGATTACCGGTATAATCGTCGGTAGCTACGCTTCCCGCATTAAAGAATACGCCGAAATAATTTGCGAATTTATAGCACTCTCCGTCGGAGGCAAGGGCGGTGATAAGACCGTTTTTGGGGTCGTAGTCGCCGGTATTGAAATAGAAAACGGCATCCTTCTGCTGACGGTAGTTAGGGAAATAAACCGCAGTTTCGCCTGCATACTGACCTGCGCCCGTTCTGTAGAGAGGATAGAGTGCGGTCATATCGTAGGTGGCGTTATTCCAGGCGATGGATTCGGGGAAGGTCTTGGAGCCGCCGTTTGAGTATTCGGGCTTATTGGCTTCATAGATTCCGCCGCCTAAAAAGAACTGCTTCCAGGGGCCGAGAGCCAGAGCGTAGGAGGTCACCTGCACCCTATAGGTCGCATTCGGCTCGAGGACCAGAGGCTGACCGTTTTCGTCGGTGGGAATATACATTCCGTTGCCCGAGGCCGAAAGCTCGAGAGCAGAAATCTCCTCTCCGCCGTAGGTTATTGTAGCCTTTTTGGCGGTCGCATTATCGTCTGCCGAGCGCCAGGGATAAAACACGTTGCCATCGGCGTCGGTGGCGCTGTCGGTATTGGCCTTGTATTCGATTACGTTATCGAAATCGAAGGTATAGGTCTCGCCGTAGCCGATGGTATTTGCTACCGCGTTTTCACCTGCGGCAGAAGTCGGTAAAGCTCCGCTTACAATAATGGATGAAGCAAGCAGAGCTACACATAATATAACAGATGTAAGCTTTTTATACCGTTTCATTATAACCTTCTCCTTTCATTAGTTTGCGCCTATAAGAATAAGGCGGAGAGCGGCGGCGTCAGCCGAATCGAAGGTGCCGCTCAGGTCGAAATCGACCGAATTTGAGTTAAGAGCAACAAGGTCGCAGATATTCATATCCCTGTCGCCGTTTATGTCGTAGAAGGTTTCTCCCGAGCCGTTTGCGGCTTCATATTCTGTAAGACCGCTTGTGATCTTGGTTCCGAAGAACTTTTGTCCTCCCCTGTCGGCTACCGAGATACTGCCGTCGTCGGTGCCTAATGCAAGGGCAGAAACGGTAAAGCTTAATGACAGCACGAGAGTCAGAAGAAGCACTGTAACTTTTTTCATTTTTCGTCTCCTTTTCAACATTAGTCAAAATAGTACAAGTGCGCACAAAATCGTACACTTGCCGAATCGGCCGGTTGATCTTATAATATGCTTGTACCTATCGAAAATTATACCGCCGCGAATAATTCTTTGCAATCGCATATTATTGACGCGAATTGTACTTTTTTGACCGAAGGAGGAGCCTACCGCAATGCCCATTATATTCACAAGCTACAATGTAAACGGTTTTAAGCGTACCTGCCTGCCTCACCCTAAAGAGTTAGAGCTTCCATTCTATATATCGACCTTCGGAATTACGGAATGCGAATTGGAAGTGGACTATAAAGAATCATCCAAATGTTATCTTGTTTACTCCCACAGGGGCTACGGGCGGGCTTTTATTGACGGAAACTGGGAGGAGGTGCCCGAAGGCGGCCTTATATATTTTCCTTCTCAGAGCAACATTAAATACGAACCCGTTGACGACACCCCTTGGACGACGGCCTGGATAACCTTTTCAGGCAAGTTCGCCGAAAGCATATTTCCGCAAAAGCCCTGCATTATCGGCGGAGACCATTCTTATATATACGAAACGGTTAATTTTCTTTATGAAAAATACGAGCAGGAGGATTTTTACGAACACAGTAACTCTAAGCTGTATTTTATACTGCTGAAGCTTCGCAGGCTGACCGAAAACGCAAGGGATCTGACGGTGCACAAGAACGACACTAAGGGTGAGTTTTCGAAATCGCTTAAATTTATTACCGACCGCTTCACCGGGGATATACCTGTCTCGCAGCTTGCCGAAATATGTGGGGTAAGTGAGGAGTATTATTGCAGGCTTTTTAAAAAGCTCGTAGGAACGAACCCTATCTCGTATATAAATTCCCTGCGGATCGCCCGTGCCTGCGATATGCTGAGCAAGGAGCCCGACCGAAGGATCGAAGAGATCGCAAACGAATGCGGATTTTATAATATTTCCTATTTTAACAGAGTATTTAAAAAGATGACGGGAGTCAGTCCCGGAGTCTTCCGTGAAAATAACAAGGCATAATAAAAACCCCTGGAAGGGGTGATTGCTGGCGAAGCCCTAAAAGGGGCCTCTGATGTTTAGCAACGCATTACTTTTTCGGGCAGCCGCTCACGTGCGGCTGCCAAACCACTACTATTATACACGAGGTTCTTCTTTTCCTTTAGTCTTTTTTGGGCTTGCACCAAGCTCGCCCTTTTTCTTATTGCTCCGCTCTTTTTCCCTCCCCTGGTAGAACCGGGGGTTTATTTTCTCGTCTAAAGACACCAAATCATAGCTATCGCCTCCTACCTTAATTATATATAATCAGCCTATCGCAATCAATGTCCTATCCAACCCAAAAACTGCACTATTCGGTAATTCTTAAATTGCTTTTCTGTGCTTTTTGCGGTAGATAGAGGGGGATATGCCCAGCTTTTGGGTGAAGGTTTTCGCCATAAAGTTGGGGCCGGAAAAGCCTACACGGTCGGCAATTTCGGCAACAGACAGGTCGGTATCTACAAGAAGCCGCAGAGCCTCTTCGACCCTCAGGTCCGAGATATAACGGGCAGGAGTCCTCCGGGTGCTTTCCCTGAACAATCTTATAAGATGGTCGTTACAGACGTGAAGAATATCGCTCAGTTCGTCAAGACGGATGGGGCGGCGGTAATTTTTCCTTATATATTCAAGAACGGGGTCAATTCGCCCTATAGAGGAGGCCTCTACCGCGGAGGGCATAAAGCTGCGAGTGAAACGGGCGAGAATAAAATACAGTCCCGAAAGGATCTCCATTACGTCGGCCTCGGAAGGGTCAGAGCTTTCACACATTTCGTAGAGCCCCGCAAATACGTCGGCGGTTGCTCTATCGCAGTCAAGGATATAGGGCACCGAAAAACCCTTGCTGAACATCTCTGCAGGAGATACATTCAGTTCGTTTCGTGACACCAGAGAAGGTTCAAACATAATGGCTTTCACGGCAGTATCTTCGCTTTCGGTCAGGGCGTGATGCAGAACACAAGAGGGCACCAGTATAAGCTGACCCTCATAGCAGGTCTGAACACTTCCGTTTAAACAAAGGGTCAGACTTCCCCTTTCCACAAGCATCAGCTCCATTGCCGTATGGTAATGGGAGCTTATAAGTTCCTTGGTGCCTTGTGAAGATGCCCGTTTTATAGGGATAGTGCCGCCGGAGTATGCCCCAAACTGAAATTTCATTATAATCTCCCCTAAATGTCGATATTGTATAGATTCTTATCGAAATTTACTATTGATTAGCACTTTTTATAAGAATATAATACAGGTATAATATTTCTTTGTCAATAGCAGGAGGGAAAATTATGACCCACTTTGAAATGACTCAGACCCACGATTTAGAGCATAGAAAAAGATATGAAGTCGAGCTCAGGGATGAAAACGGCCTTGCTCTGTCGAGAGCGGCGGTGCATTTTTTCGAGACCGCTTTTGGAGACGAATTTGTTAAGACCGTCAGCTTCAGCGGAGTTGAGACTCCCGTTCATTTAAGGCGGGGCGGCAACGTTCGAAAAATTTTTGACCACGTTTTTGAGTGGGCAATAAATGAGGGTGCGGTGGTAAGCGTTTTACACCCCTTCTCCTTTTCATATTATGAAAAGTTTGGCTACGGCAAGGTTGCCGACCATCTTATAGTACGTTTGCCTATAAGAATGATAGATTTCGTTCCCAGAGAAAACCGTTTTGTAAAGTACGAGGGAGACGCGGCGACCCTGGGTGCGCTTTGCGGACTTCATAATGAGTTTTGCCGAGGCCGACTTCTTATGATGCTGAGATGCGACCCGAAATATTTCGAAAACAAAGAAATTTATATATATTATCAAGATGGCAAACCCACGGGATATATCTCCTTCACCACCGAAAAACGGCTGGAGATAAATCACTATGAAGACGGACTTATGACGGTGAAGGACATCGTTTACACCACTCCTGAGTCACTAAAAGCCATATTCGGCTTTATTCGTATGTTTGAGGGTGAGCTTGAAGAAGTAGAGTTTGCCAATATTGCGGCCTGCCCCGAGGTGGAGCTGATGCTACGGCACCACACCCACACAAGATACCGCCTTTTGCCCGACCTGGCGGCAAGGGTGCTTAACACCGAAAAACTGCTTCTTACCCATAAATATCCGAAAGAGAAGGGTTCATTTGTCCTGAAGGTCGACGACACCCTGCCGACCGTAAAGGGTAGCTTTAAGGTTTCCTACGGTGACGGTAAATGCGAGGTAACACGGGTATCGGACGAGACCCCTGCAAGCATTACCGCCGACTCCCCTGCCCTTGCAAGGCTTCTCTACGGATATGACGCCGTAACCCCCGAGCAGGCGGCCTACTGTGACGGTATAGAGGTGGGTGACGGTGCAGAGGACTTTTTCAGAGCCTTCGGCAAGCGTCCCGCAGGTATGTTTGAGCATTTTTAAAAGGAAAGGAAGAACAAATTATGTGGCAAAGGCCCAAGACTACACGCCGTTATCTTCATCCCCCGAAATGTGAGCGCATCGCCACCCAGTGGGCAGAGGGTAAGCTGATACTGGGCGAAGTCGTCCTTAAAAACGGCACCGTGCCCGATTATTTTACCGATACATATAGCTTTGGTGTCTGGCCTGTTTTCGGAAAGGATGACCTTTCGGCCGATTTTAAGACGGCAAAAATGCTCTGCGCCGAGGACGGTATTCCCGTACATAAAATCGAAAACCGCTTCGGAAATCTGGAAGTAGCGGAAGAGGCTTTTTGCGATGTGGGCAGAAAATGCAGTATATATGCAAAGTTTACCCTTACAAACCCCTCCGACAAGGCTCAAAGCTTTGGAATCATGGTGCGTACCGCCCTTGAATACGACCTTGTTTTCGACGGACCCGACGTTTATAAAAGCTATGCACCTGATATAGAGGTATGGAAAAAGCTGCCCTCAATCTGGAAGGCTGAAGGCGGGATTTTAAGTGACCGAGAAAACTTTATAAAGGTTTCGGGAAAGGATTACACCTTCGACGAGGAAAAGGGTGTAGCGCGCTTTAAGATATCCCCTTATGAAAAGGCCGAAATATACCTGACCCTTGGCAAAGAGGTCATTCCTACCGCCGATTATGAAGCACAGAAACGACTGACCTGTGATTTTTATAAAAGCGAGCTTAAAAGAATTAAAAATATGCCGAAAAATGCCGACGAGCAGATGGTTAAAAGCCTTGTTGTTCAGCTTTTGCAGTGCTTCACCATTCCGAAAGACACCGACCGGCTTCTTTGCAGGCAGGGCGGTCTGCAGAGGCGTGTATGGCCCTTTGAGGCTATGTATGCTCTGGAGGCCCTCGACCGAATCGGCAATTTTGACGATTATACCGCGCCTGTAATAGGCGGATATTTTGAGGTTATGCAGGTTGATACGGGCGAAATCGTTCCCCTTGGAATCTACTGGGCAATGTCCTCGGCAATAGCGCTTTATTCCTTTGCCGACCACGCTTTAAGACGTGGAGAAGAATTTTATCTTAAACACCGTGATGCGGCAATGAGGGCATTTAAGTTTATAAAGAACACCCGAGTTAAGGAGACCGATAACCCTGCGGTGTTCCCGGGGCTGTTCCCTCCCCTTCAGAGCAGTGATGCCGAAGCCCGTCTGCAAAACTGGACCTTTACCGACGGAAATAACCTTATGGGCCTTAAAAAAATCGCCCTTGCGGCAGAGAAGTTCGGTGATGAGGCGGCAGAGGAGATAGCCGCAGAGGTTGAGGACTACAGAAAGGTTCTTTTAAAGTGCTTCGAAACCGCCAAGGCTTTATCCGACGACACCGACAGTCTTATTCTTACCGTCGACGTACCCGGTATGCCCAAAGGTCCCGTTTACCCCTTCAGGGTACACACCTCGGTCATAGCTTCGGTTTTGGAACTTTCGGAGAAAGATGTTCTTCCCCTGCTCCGAGGCCTTGAAAAGGCAAATTCCCGTCACGAGGGTCTTTACCACCGTATGCCCGACCACTATAGGATGAAAGACGAGGACGGCAAGGTTAGAATATGGTACACCTCTCTGGAAGAGATATTCTGGTTTAACGTTTTCCGGCGTTTGGGCAAGACCGCGGAATGTGAGCAGATAGTAAAAAGCATCATCGACTATTCAATGACTGATGAATTTTATATGGTAGAGCGATATCATCCCCTCGACCCATGGTTTGCCCCCTGGAGCCCCAACGCTTCGGCAAACGGAAGACTGCTTATTATGCTTATGAGCGAATGAAAAAACGGCTACGAAAAATGAACAGAACCAGTAAAAACGGACAATAGAAAAACGGCACCTCCTATGGTAGA
>CAZRHF010000004.1:0-22795 GCA_964599835.1 uncultured Eubacteriales bacterium
CCATTCCAACACCCGCCGCAATTCCCTCGGGCAGATTATGTATGGCGATAGCCATAACGAAGAGCAGTATCTTATTAAGCCGCTCGGTCTCGGCAGGGTGTTTTTCCTCCCCTACCCCCGCAAGCTTGTGAAGATGGGGTATGAATTTGTCGAGCAGATTAAGAAACACTGCTCCTGTGAAAATTCCTGCAATAACTATAACGAAATTTACTCCGCCGCCACCCTCTATAGCAGGCAGAATAAGCCCTATGACGGCCGCCGCAAGCATAACTCCCGCCGCAAAGGAAAGAACTATATCGCTGAATCTATGAGACATCTTTTTAAAGGCAAAGCCAAACACGGCACCTATTACGGTGGCACCTCCAACGCCGAGGGCGGTTAAAATTATCGGTAGCATATAATCACTCCTTTTACATTCTATGCGTTTAGTTACTTGCTGTTAATCCTTTGCAAAAACGATCTAATCCTGACAACTCGTCAATTCAAGTTTTTTGCAAATATCGGGAATATCTTTCTTTACCGTCTGATAAACTATACTCATATCCGTATCACCGTAATCGTGTACTATTCTGTTCCTCATTCCCTTTATTGCTTGCCACGGAATATCCTTGTGACAAACTTTAAACTCTTCGGTGAGTTTAACCGAACTCTCGGATATCTGTATGAGACGAAACAGTACGGAATCGCATAATACCTCGTTTATCTCAAGTTCTTCCCTTGTTATTCCTTCGGTTTTTTCCATTATAAATCTAATATCCTTAAGCATTTTCTTCACGTAATAAATATCGTTTTTCGTATTATCCATAAATCTTAATACCGTCCTTCAATATTTCGCTCACAAGCGCAAAATTATCTTTTATCTGGTTTTGATCGAGTAAATCTACCTTTTTCTTAAGCTTTTCACGAAGTTCCTCCACAAGACCGTAGAATCCGATACCTGAAAGCCTTGTGCAAACCAAAAGATCAACGTCGCTGGAGGGCGTAGCCTTTCCCTTTGCGTAAGAACCGAAAAGATAACAGTATTCTATCTCATATTTCGAAAAAACTCCTTCACAAATACTTTTTATCTCTTCAGGAGACAGCAAACCGTTTTCTTCATCTACATATCCGTAGGTGTAAAGTTTTTCCATCACGTATTTATACTTCATACTGGAATTTTTATTCAAATCGTTTTCATAGTTTATATAGGTTCTAAGCGGCATTCCGACAAAATCGGCCGCCTGCTTTTGAGTTATACCCTTGTTTTTTCTGAGCTCGCGCAACGTCATAAACTCACCTCTCGTCATTATTATAACACAAAAAATTCAAAACGCAATAATTATATGCAAGAATTGCATATTTCTTTATAGTTATAGTGTGCGATTTTTGCACATTATTATCCTTGCAAAAGCATTCAAGCCCGAACCAAGTTCGGGCTTGAATGCTTTTGTTAAATATGACAAAGTCATATAAAAAGGGGGGCATATTATTGCGGCTTCGCCGCAGTGATATTCGCCTTACGGCGAGCGATATACGGCTGTCGCCGTGCGATATTTGACCTTTGGTCAAGCGATATATTTTCCCTTCGGGAAAAAGTTTTGATGTTACTGTTTGCTGATAAGGACGGTATATTCTATATGGGTCTCGGTCTCGTGGCGGGTGGTCTTGGCCGTAACGCCGCCCAGACGCATCGTATCAACGATTTTCGTCAGACTGTTAGCAAAAAGCCGCAGGTCTCCTATAGCCGCCTTTCTTATGGGCTCGGTCTTCTTTTCGGGGGGAGACAGAAGCTTTTCAATATATTTATCGGTCTCGGCCACGTTCAGCTGATGGGCAAGAATGTGGTCGAGGGCGTCCTTTCTTGCCTCTTCGGGAATTTTAAGAAGGGCTCTTGCGTGACGCTCGGTAAGTCCTGCACGAAGGATCCTTTCCTTTATCTCACTGCTGAGCTTTAATATCCGAAGCTTGTTTGACAGAGTAGAGGGGGCGATCCCCAGTCTTTCAGATACCTCGGTAAGGCTGAGTCCGTGACAGCAGATAAGCCTGCTTATACCCTCTGCCTCCTCAAAAAAGGTAAGGTCGCTTCGCTGAAGATTTTCGATAACGGTATAAAGGTCGGCGGTTATATCGTCGGCATTTCTTATTATACAGGGCAGTTTTTTAAGTCCTATAAGTCCTGCCGCCCTGAGCCGTCTTTCTCCCGCTATAAGCAGGTATTTTCCCTTTTCGGCCTTTCGGACGATAAGGGGCTGAAGAATTCCGTTTTCTCTAATACTCTCACTAAGGCTCTTAAGCTCATACTCGTCAAAGGTCTTTCTCGGCTGATCTTTTTTAGGGATTATATCCTTAAGTTCAAGGTTCACAAGCTTTCCGTCAAACACCGTTTCACCGCCTTTGATGCCATTGTAACCCAAGGTACGGAAAATTGCCACAAAAATCGGTCGGGGAAATTCGACTTCCAAAGCAAAAACAACCGCCTTAAAGCGGTTGTTTAGAGATTTTTGCGGATATTCTCGGATATTTTGGCGGAGTTTGCGAAATCTTTTTAGTAATAATGAAGCATCTCTTCTCCTCCCCCGTAAGGGTCGTCTCCTTTATTTCGGCCTTGCCGCCGCCTAAAATTCCCGCGGCTTTTCTTGCCTCGGCAAGCTCCTCTGCGGCAGAGGGTCCCTTCATTGCGCAGAAGATTCCTCCAACCTTTACAAGGGGCAGGCAGTATTCATAAAGGACTCCCTGACGGGAAACAGCCCTTGCGGTAGCGAGGTCGAATTTTTCGCGGTAGCTTGGATTCTTACCCGCTTCTTCGGCACGAAGATGCACCGTTCTCACTTCAAGGTCAAGTTTTTTCGCCACTTCATCTAAGAAAACAAGACGTTTATTAAGACCGTCCATAAGGGTTATCTCGATATCGGGCCGAAGGATCTTCAGTACCATTCCGGGAAAACCCGCGCCCGTTCCAACGTCTACCACCTTAGCCTTTTCGGGCAGTTTTACAGCAGTAAGCAGAAGGGCGCAGTCCAAAAAGTGCTTTACCACGATCCCCTCGGGGTCGGTAATGGCGGTGAGGTTGATTTTTTCGTTCCATTCTACCAGCAGGTCGGCGTATTTTATAAGACGCTCCTTTGCAGTATCGTCTACCTTGATTCCCTGCTCCTCTAAGGGAGCAAGCATAAGTTCTATCGGATAGCTCAATTTTTATCCTCCGTTTTTTTCTGAGTCAGTATTAAAAGCACCGTTACGTCCGAGGGGCTGACACCCGAAATGCGGGAAGCCTGGCCGATATTTTGGGGGCGTATCTTCTGAAGCTTTTCCCTTGCTTCAAGGCGAAGCCCTTCCACCGACGAATAATCGATATCCTCGGGGAGCTTGCGGTTTTCAAGACGCAGCATATCCTCCACCTGTGCCTGCTGGCGGGAGATATAGCCCTCATACTTGATCTCTGTCTCGGCTTTAAGGGCAACCTCATAAGGAAGCTCGGGACGGCAACAGTCGACCTCGGCAAGATCAAAGTAGGAGACCTCGGGACGTTTAATAAGCTCGGCAAGCTTTATTCCTGTGGAAAGGGGGGTGGTGCCGAGACGGGAAAGTATTTCGTTGATCTTTTCACCCGGCGCAATAGTGGAATGACTCAGACGGTATATTTCTTCCTCCTTTTGTGCCTTACGCCGGAGGAATTTCGAATAGGTATCGTCATCTATAAGACCGATCTCGTAGCCTATGGGCATAAGCCGCTCGTCGGCGTTATCCTGACGGAGAAGCAGACGGTATTCGCTTCGTGAGGTCATCATGCGGTAGGGGTCGGAACAGCCCTTGGTCACAAGGTCGTCGATAAGGGTTCCTATATACGAGGACGCACGGGAGAGGATAATGGGCTCGAGTCCTTTGTTTTTACGGGCGGCGTTTATTCCCGCAATAAGTCCCTGAGCCGCCGCCTCCTCATAACCCGAGGAGCCGTTGAACTGACCTGCACCGTAGAGACCGGGAAGGTCTTTGAATTCAAGAGAAGCCGAAAGGGCAAGGGGGTCGACGCAGTCGTATTCGATGGCGTAGGCGTTACGCATTATCTGCACCTTTTCCAGACCCTTGATGGAGTGGTAGATTTCGATCTGAACCTCTTCTGGGAGGGAGGAGGACATACCCTGAAGGT
Organism: uncultured Eubacteriales bacterium; assembly: GCA_964599835.1. GTDB lineage: Bacteria > Bacillota > Clostridia > Oscillospirales > Acutalibacteraceae > SFWF01. The sequence continues at coordinate 4,127 of CAZRHF010000004.1, forward strand.
ACATTTCCTCGGTATCGGCACCGCAGGGCTCGATAAAGAGCTGATGCCTCTGCTTATCGGCAAACCGCATTATTTTATCCTCGATAGAAGGGCAATATCTTGGTCCTACGCCCTCGATAACTCCCGAATAGAGTGGGGAGCGGTGGATGTTATCAAGGATGACCTGCTTGGTTTTATCGTTTGTGTAGCTTATGTGGCAGACCACCGAGTTTTCGGGGGTCTTTTCGGTCCTATAGGAGAAAGGAATTATCCTTTCATCCCCCGGCTGTACCTCCAGCTCTGAAAAATCTATCGAGCTTTTCAGAACTCTTGCGGGGGTTCCCGTCTTAAAGCGGCGCAGGGGAACACCCAGCCTGCTGAGGGCATCCGACAGACCCTCGGCGGCAAAAAGACCGTCGGGGCCGCCCGAATAGGCCGCTTCACCGACGAATATCTTTCCCGCGAGGAAGGTTCCCGTTGCGAGAATAACCGTTTTACAGACGTATTCTGCCGAAAGCCTTGTTACGCAGTGCCAGCCGTCTTCTGCATAAAAAAGGTCGGTGACCTCGGCCTGCTTTAAAATTAAGTTTTCCTGCAGCTCCACGGTATGCTTCATAAGGGCAGTGTAGGCCTTGCGGTCGATCTGAGCACGGAGAGAATGTACCGCGGGACCCTTGCCTAAATTCAGCATACGGCTCTGGAGGGTCGTTTTATCGGCGGCAACTCCCATTTCGCCTCCGAGAGCGTCTATCTCGCGGACGAGATGTCCCTTGGCGGTACCGCCTATTGAGGGATTACAGGGCATATTGCCCACCGAATCGAGATTTATACAGAACATCACCGTCTTCTGCCCAAGCCTTGCGGCGGCAAGGGCGGCCTCGATGCCTGCGTGGCCTGCACCGATTACGGCAACGTCGAAATTACCTGCAAAATAGTTCAAAGCTAAGTCTTTCCTTTCCGGCCTTACGGCCGCGAGAATTTTTTCGCAGTGCGGTTTTGCAGTGAGCGGTGCTGTATAAAAATACCGCCCCGAACAAAAAACCGTGCTGCGGAGAAATTATCAGGCCGTCCTTATTTTCCTACACAAAATCTTCTGAATACTTCATCTGCTACCTCGTTTGTGACCCGCTTTCCGTCGAAGGTATAGAGCAGAGAGAGGGCGTCGTCAATGCAGACTCCGACGGCGTCTATTGTAAAGCCTGCCTTAAGGAGACCTTTTGCCTCCTCTACTGCGGCAGAGGCTTTAAAGACAAGGTCGTACTGACGCTGATTTAAAAGCATTGCGGCGTCGGGGTCGATACGGCTCTGACCCACTATATCCGCCACCGCCTGCTCCAGAGCTTCGGCTCCCCAGCCCTCTTTTGCGGAGATAAGCAGGGTTTTAAACCCTCCAAAAAGGGAGGCGTCAAAATCATTTCCGATATCCGATTTATTAAGCACAACTACGGTATTTTCGGGGGAAAGCAAAGATATTATCTCCTTATCGTCCCCGTCGGGCTCCTTTGAGGTATCGAAAACGGCAAGTACGAGCTGAGATGTGGCGATGCGTTTTTTAGCCAGCTCCACACCCACGCCCTCAATGGGGTCGCCCGTGTTTCTGATACCTGCGGTATCGGCAAGTATCAGGGTAAGATCCCCGAGGCGGACGGTGTTTTCGATAATATCGCGGGTGGTTCCCGCAATGTCGGTAACGATAGAACGGTCTTCACGTGAAAGCAGGTTCATAAGGGTGGATTTTCCGACGTTGGGCTTGCCCACTATTGCGGTTTTTACGCCCTCCCTTAAAACGGTTCCGCTATGGTAGGTTGAAAGAAGCCGACCGAGTTTTTCGGATGCGGCATTTAAGAGCCGGTTAAAATTATCCTCCGAAAGGTCGGGAAGATCCTCGTCGGGATAATCGCTGTATGCGGCAAAGTCGGCCGAAAGCTCTAACAGTATCGACTCTATTTCGTCGATCTCCTTTGAGGTCTTGCCCTGCTTTGCGGCAAGCTGGACTTTAAGCTCCTGACCGCTTCCCGCCGTTATGAGACCCATAACGCTTTCGGCTTCGGCAAGATCCATTTTTCCGTTTAAGAAGGCACGTTTTGTAAATTCGCCGGGACCTGCGGCAAGGGCTCCCGCCGAAAGGACGGTCTTTAATACCTCCGAGGTGACGTATTTTCCGCCGTGGCAGGAGATCTCGCAAACGTCCTCTCCGGTATAGCTTTTAGGCTCGCGGAAGACAGTGACTACCGCCTCGTCAACGGTACCCTCCCCGTCCTCGATATGGCCGAAAAGGGCAGAATATCCCCCCAGCTCGCTGAGCTTTTTACCCGAAACCGATCTGAATATTTTATCGCAAATCTCTATAGCGTCCCTTCCCGAGACGCGGATAACGCTTATTCCTCCCTCGCCTACGGGGGTGGAAATTGCGGCAACTGTTCTTTCGGCCATAATATCACCTCTTTAACTTCATATTTTATCATAAAATAAATAAATTATCAATACTTCTTTGAAAGGGGCGAAAACGGTTGATTTTTCTCTTAAAAATGATATAATTAGAGCATAAAATCCATGGAGGTGTAAAAATGAACAACCCCGTTTTCGAAACCCCTGAAATGCAGGCAATAAAGGCATATATCGCCGCCGAACAGCAAAAGGTATCCGAGGCTCTCCGCGAGCTCGGCGACGCCTACGCACGCAAATATTCCTCGAATTTCGATCCCGAATTCGCCCCTCAGTTTGATAAGATCTTTTCCGCCCAAAACGAAATAAACCGCGCCCTTGCCGACCTGAGAAGGCTTAGGGGGCTTACCCTTTGCACAGGCTGTAGGGCAGAATATCCCTTAAACGCCCCCGCCTGCCCCGTATGCTCGGTACCTAACCCTGCGTATATCCCTCCCGCACCCGCAGTACCCGTCGCTCAGCCTGCCGTATGCAGTGGATGCGGTGCACCCATTACAGAAGGAAATCTTTTCTGCACAAACTGCGGTAAAAAGATCGATGAAACCCCCTCTTCTCCCGCAATGCCCGCCGAAAAGTTCTGCCCCGGCTGCGGCGGAAAAATGCCTGCGGAAAACTCCTTCTGCTCACTTTGCGGAACAAGACTTTAAAGGAATTTAAAAATGAGAGAATTTTTTACTAAACGCCGTATATGGTATTTTGCCTCCTTCCTTGTTCAGCTGGGATGTGGCTTTTTGATCTTTGCTCCGCATTTTTCTTACGTCGAGGACGGGGCATCGGTCCGGATGTCGGTTCCCGATTTTTACGAGGAGATAGGTCTCGGCTCCATCTACGCGACCGCTATGGTGGTGTATTTCTTCGCCTCCGCTCCCCTGCTTATCGGCGGTCTCACCCGTCTTACAAAGCGCTGGCCCGGGGTATTTTCCCTTGTAATTGCGGGACTTTACACCCTGCTTAACGCCCTTTGGTTTACCCTTGTGTGGATAGCGGGAGCCACCACCACCGCCACCTTTACCCCCACGGTATGGTTCTTCGTATACCTTGTATTTCAGCTTGGCACCATAGCCGATCTTATCGCGCTTATCATAAAGATGAAGCCCGAGAAGGAAATTAAGAAAAAGAAGAGATGGTAACCGACGCCGGTTACAGGTTGCAGGTTTCAGGTTACAAAAAAACAGAGATAAAAAAACAGATATGTGCGAAACATATCTGTTTTTTTCTGCTATTTTTTGCGGATTATTATTCCTCTGCCCCAGCCGGGCTTGTTGCCTGCCTTGAGCCAGGCGATATAGGCGCGCTGAAGGGAGGTGTCGGCGGGGAATTTGTCCACGTCCTTCTCGTCGGTGTTGAAGATCCGCCAGAGGTCGTGTCCGTCATCGTGATAACCCGAATCGATTACGGTGAAGAAATCCATAAACTGAAGTATTCGGGAGCGCTCGGGAAGAAACTCGCGATGCTCGGGGAAAAGGAGCCAGGAGCCGCAATGGAAAAGAACCTCGTCTCCCTCAAACTCGTCGGCGTAAAATTTTGCCGCAAGTCCGAGCGATTCTTCAACGTCTTCGGGAAGAAGGGGGCCTATACCCGGAATATGGATGTTTATAACCTTTTTGCCGGTATATTCCTTATTCTCCTCGTTTTTGATCTCGGGAATACGGGTAATTTCGTACTGCAAGCGGCCGAGTCCAAAGCGGGTCATACAGAAGAAGCCGCAGAACCAGTCGGCAACAAAGCTTCCCCATATCCCTCTTACGTTTTTGCACTCTATAAGCTTGGCTTTAAGGTCGCACATCGACTGACGCCAGACGGCCTCGTCGATTCCCTTTGCCTTGTATTTTTCCTTAAGATGACAGGAGATAAGCACGAAGAAAAGCAACTGTACCGTTTCGCTTGCGATTTCGCAATCGGCATAATCTTCTCTCAGGGCCTTTACGGTGTCCCAGAGGTCAAGCTCTTCATCGGCAAAATAAGTCTTTACATAGCCGAAATATTTTTCGTCGCCCTTTAAAAAGTCGAGGGCCTTATCGTGGGCGATGTAGGCTTCCTCGGGCCAGTCGAACTCCTCACAAAAGGTCTTGAGCCAGGTCTTATGGCTTTCGAAGCCTACCATTTTATAACTACCTCATGACCGGTCTCGGCAGACTCGTAAATAGCGTCGAGGATCTTCATAAGCTTAACGCCGTGGGCAGCGGGATTACGGCAGGGAGTTCCCTCAAGGACGCAGTCTACGAAATGACGGATCTCGGCGGCAAAGCTCTCATCGAACTGGAACACGGCAGGCTTTTTAAGCTCAATATTCGCAAGACGGCCGTTGGTTTCGGTGGCGGCAACAAACTTGTCGGTTATAGAAACTCCTGCCTTGGTTCCGAAAAGCTCGATAGATGACTTTTCCTCGGGAATGTTGAGGGAGAAGGAAACCTCGACCGAAAGAGCCGCACCGTTATCGTAGCGGATAAGGGCAGAAGCAAGATCTTCTACGTCGCAGATGTCATCAGGTCCTGCCGAACGGGAAACATAGCCCGGCCTGTCCTTACAGTCGGGACGGTTTAAAAGCTTTTTGAAGGTTACACCGTAGACGGATACGGGAAGAACGTCATCACCGAAGATGTGACCGATAAGGTCGATTACGTGAACGCCGATATCAATGAGGGGGCCGCCGCCCGAACGGGACTTATCTCCGAACCAGCCGCCGGGGTTTCCGTGACGGCGAAGGTTTCTGGCCTTTGCGTAGTAGATCTCGCCGAAGAAGTCTTCGCTTTTGAGCTCCTTTATCATATCGCAGTCGGCGCCGAAGCGACGGACGAAGCCTATCATAAGAACCTTACCGGTCTCTTTTGCAACAGCTTCCATTTCTTCGGCAAGGGCAGTGTTATAAGCCATAGGCTTTTCGCAAAGAACGTGCTTTCCTGCACGCATTGCCTTTATGGCGCACTCGGCGTGGGCGTTGTTCCAGGTACAGACCGAAACAGCATCAAGCTCGGGAAGGGCTAAAAACTCGTCAATATTCTCATAAAGACGGGTAACACCGTATTTTTCGCCCATTTCTTTAAGGTGTACGGGGTTGATATCGCAAAAAGCATACAGCTCTACGCGTTCGTCCTTTAAGTATGACTTTATGTGGCTGTTGGAGATGTTTCCGACGCCGATTATACCGATTTTTATTTTTTCCATAATATTAGCCTCCGATTTCATCTAAGATATTCTGAAGATAGGTTCTTGCGTGGTTGATATCATCAAGCTGCTGCTGTCCCGATATCTCACGTTCAATGGTAACATAGCCGTTGTAACCAAGGTTATGAAGGCCCTTAAGGACTCCCTTGAAATCGACCTTACCGTCACCTATGCGGCATTCCTTACCAAGCTCGCTTCCGTTGGTGGGATAAAATCCGTCCTTAGCGTGAAGGTTGGCAACGTATTTTCCGAAAACGTCAAGGGCATCAACCGGATTTGCCTTGCCGTAGAGGATAACGTTGGCGGTGTCGAGGTTTACACGGAGATTATCGGCGCCCACCGTTTCAAAGCAACGGAGCATTACCACGGGGGTCTCCTGTCCTGTTTCAAAAAGGAGATACTGACCGTTTTTCTTACAGTGCTCGGCAACCTCTCTTACTGCGTCACAGAAGGGAAGATATTCAGGGTCGTGGGGATTTTCGGGGATGAAGCCCATGTGGGTAACGAAGTTCTTAACGCCAAGCTTTTTAGCGAAATCGGATCCGTCCTTAAGGTTTTTTACCCTCATTTCACGGTACTCACGGGGAACAAGGCCCAGGGTCTTATGACCGTCGATGAAGTTCCAGGTGGCAGGACCCTCCCATCCACACCAGAAGGCCGAAACGGTGACACCGTTATCCCTTGTCAGTTTATTTATTATTTCGGCATTTTCGTCGGTGAAAAGGTCCATATTCCAACAAACAAGCTGACAGTTGTCGAATCCGTTTTTAACCAGATTTTTAAATTTTTCGGTCATTGCGTCCATATCTCTGAATTCAATGCAAACACCAATTTTCAAAACTATCACTCCTTAATAAGGTTTGTGTTTATTATAAAACAGACGTAGCCTACCGTCAATCCGTAAATTTGCTGTATTTTTTTAAAATCTTGCGGTTTTTGCGCCGAAAACCCTTGAAAAATCTTGTTTTTTTGTTTATAATTTGCCTTGGTGATGAAATTGAAGAACCGTTATGAAAACCATCTTAAAAACTACAGCGACAAAAGCTTTCCCATAATCTATCATAAGGATTTTATTTCGGCAGACGTTTCCTCGGCAGATCCTCCTAACGACGTTCAGGTTATAAACTATAACGAAAACCGTCCACACTACCACGAGGGCTTGGAAATTTTACAGGTTTTATCGGGACGTATGGGGGTACTGTCGGGAGAGGATAGCTTTGAGGCGACAGCGGGAGATATCGTAGTTATAAATTCCGGCGATCTCCACCGAAACACCGCAAAAAACTGTGACTGCATCTACAGATGCCTCATACTCAACTTCGAACTCTGCGGACAGTGGGGCTTCGACCTCCAGCAGCTACGCTTTAAAAGCCATATATCCGACGCTGAGATCACCGCCCTTATGGAGGATATTGCAAGCGAAATGGAGACCGGCGGACAGTTTTATAAGTCGATGGTACTGGCCCGCTCCACCGAGCTGCTGGTACGCCTTTCCCGAAGCTACCGCGTGGAGGGATTCAATCTCAGCGATAAGAAGACCGAGCTTGTAAGAAAGATACTCGTTTACATAAACCGAAACTACGCCTCGTCGGTCTCCCTTAACGACCTTAGCAGGGAGCTGGGCTACAGCAGGTTCTACATTTCCCGAACCTTCACCGAGGAAACGGGAATTTCCCTCACCGCCCACATAAACCGAACCCGAATCCACAAAGCACAAAAGCTTTTGGCAGGAAGTCGGCTTTCGGTCTCGGAAATAGCTGAACTATGCGGCTACCCCACCGCATCGGCCTTCGGGGTACAATTTAAAAAAGCGGTCGGCTGCTCCCCGGGAAGATACAGAAAATACGGAGAATAAAAAATCCCCGAGAGGGGATTTTTCTTATGCGACAGAAGTTTTTCTTTGTGGGTCAGGGAGGAGGGATAAGGGAAAAGGGGGAACCGGTTTATAAATCCTTCTTATTGAAGATCCCCTCGTCCCTATTCCCTTTTCCCTGACGCTGAAGCTATAGTTTATTAAAGATGATCTCAGTAGGTTCGGCGGCGGTGACCACAGTATGGTTTGCGGTGTAGCCCTTCGGAGGGATTATTTCGGCAACGGTGCCTTTTTTCAGGGTCAAGGTATATAGTATATCCTCTCCCCTTCTTTCCCATTTTGCGGAAGCGGTTCGTATATTTCCCTCACAGAAGGTCATATCCTCGGGGAAATAGGGATGAATCGTCAGATCCTTTCCTCCCACATATCCTTTTTTCTGTTCAAGACCTACAAGCCGTTTCATAAACCAGGCTACCGCCGAGGAATTCATATGATGGTTGGCGGATTTTTTCATATTCCACATTTCATAAAGCGTGGTGGCTCCGTCCTCTAACCAGAGGGAGTATGAGGGATAGCCCTTAGCCGTCATTATCCTATAGACAAGGTCGCTTCGGCCTATCATATCGAGAGCGGGAACAAGGTACTGCATACCCACCATTCCGCAGTCGAGGTGATAGTCCTTTTTTGCCACAAGGTCGGCAAGCTGGGCGGCAAGTCCCTCGGTAATACCGTCCTTTTTAAGGCAGAGCAGCATCGAAACGGCCGTTTGGGTGTCCAGCTTACAACGGTCGGCTTTCTCGTCGTAGAAAAGAGAGAGAAAGCGGTTGTAAAGACCGTCGTATATAATTTGGGTGCGGTCGTTTTTCTCGTTTAAAATTTCTTCGGCTTTAAGTGTCAGCCCTGCAAATTTAAGGGCGAGGGCGGTGTCGACAAACTTTACGGGCGTGTGAGAAACGAAGTCGCCGCCACCGTTCCAGTCACCAAGCTGAACGGCAACCAGTCCGTCGGAGGTGAATCGGGACAGTATCCAGTCAAGGTGTCGCACCATATAGGGGTAAGCGGCACGGATATAGCCCTCGTTACCGTTTGCTCTGTACATCATAAAGGGAAGCTCAAAAATAATTCCCGTACACAAAAGCCCCGTGCACTCTTTTGGTCCCCAGCCCCAGGAAGGAACGATAGGGGGAATGTTTCCGTCCTCCAAAACGGCATCAAAAATATCGGCAAGCCACTTTTCGAAGAAGGGAATGCTGTCAAAGCTCATAAGTATCTGCTCGGCAGAGGCTACCGCATCGTTGGTCCAGCCCAGCTTTTCACGGGTGGGGCAGTCGGTGAGAATGTAGAACATATTCGACCAGACCGACATATCGCTGCAGCGGCTTATCTTGTTCAGAAGCCCGTCAGAGCAGTTAAAGGAGGAGACCTTATCCACAGCCTGATGCACGAAGACCGATCTAATTTTAATTATCTCACATTCGCCCTCGATCTCCACAAAGCGGAAGCCGTGATAGGTGAAGCGAACAAGCGGTGAATCAATACCACCCGAAAGGATTATGCGGTTTGTCTGAAAATCGTGTCCCCGATGGAAGTGGAAGCCATCCATCTCTCGGTGGTCGAGTCTTCCGTCCTCAAAAACTCTTTCTGCGTGGCGAAGCTTAATAACGGTATCCTTTTTGCCCTGAAGGGTCAGCTCTAAATAGCCCGAAAGGTTCTGCCCAAAGTCATAAACCACCTTGCCCTCGGCATTTTTAAAGGTGGCAACCGGGGTGTAGCGTTCAAACTCTCGGATGGGCTGACAGTGACAGGGTCGGAAAACGCCTGTGGGAATTTCTTCCGAAATTTTCACGGGAAGGTAGCCCTCGGTTCCGAAAAGGCGGAACCTTTCGCTGATTCTGCAGTCGTAGGTCTCGCCCGAGCGAAGCTGATTGTAAACTACGGGGGAAGCGTCACGGCTTACCACCCAGCTTTCGTCCGAATAAAGACGCTCTCCGTCCATATCAAGGGCAAGAGCCAGCTTTGGTGCACCTCTCCAGGGTGCCTTGTCGAAATCCCAGCCTGTTTTTAAAAACTCGTTATACCATCCGTTACCCACGATAACCGAGATCTCGTTTTCGCCCTCGCGAAGAAGCCTCGTCACCTCGTAGGTATGATACCAAAGGGTCTTCATATAGTTTCCGCAGGGGGTGTTTAACACGTCCTCGGTTATGGGCTCGCCGTTTATGTAGACACAGCCAAGACCCAGAGCTACCGAGCAAAGGGTCGCTTTTTTCGGCACTCGGTCGAGGGTGAACTGCTTCTTAAAGACGGGTGCGGGGTCATACTCCTTCGGCGCAGGGTCAAAGGGCGCAGGAAACTCAATAAATTTAGCAAAGTGTATCATATCTGTCCTCGGATTTCTCTTTAAGCTCGATGGGGCAGACGCCTGAATGCTCTACCTTAAAGCCGTTTTTCTTATAGGTCTCGTAGTCGAAGGCGTCAAGCTCATCAACGGCAATTTTATGGAACTCGTAGAAATTTTCCCACCATTCGTAGCCCGAACCCAGCTCGGCCGAAAGGAATGCATCGGCGAAATCACAGCCCATTGCAGGAGCGACGTAGAAGGCTCCCATAAGAATCTGTTTATCCTTAACTGTTTTCATATAAAAAATCCCTTCGGATCTTTATTTTATTATACTATCGGGGCTGTGTGCGGTCAAGATTGACTTTAGCTTTCTTCGGTGATATAATATTTTCGGTGATGAAAATGAAAGAAACCTCTTATGAAATTATAAAAGACCTTTTTGTCAGCTATCCCGACCTTTGCCCTGCCAAGGCGGATATTATCCGTGCCGCAGAGCTTATGGCCGACTGTATAAAGCAGGGCAATAAGATTCTCCTTTGCGGAAACGGCGGCTCTGCCTCCGACTGCCTGCATATCGTGGGCGAGCTTATGAAGGAATTTAAAATAAAACGTCCTCTGTCTGATTCTGACAAGGCCGCACTTAAGGCCGCAGGAGACAGCGGCTATATCGGCGATAATCTTCAGGGCGCAATGCCTGCAGTATCTCTTGTGGGCGTGACCGCTCTGGAAAGCGCCTACGCAAACGATGCCGCACCGGATCTCGGCTTTGCACAGCAGGTTTACGGTCTCGGAAAGAAAGGCGACCTGCTTATCGGCATCACCACCTCGGGAAACAGTAAAAACGTTATCTATGCCGCAACTGTTGCCAAGGCAAAAGGAATCACCACCGTTGCTCTTACGGGAAACGGCGGCGGAAAGATCAAAGACCTCACCGACGTATGCATAATCGCTCCTGAAAGCGAGACCTATAAAATTCAGGAATATCACCTGCCGATCTACCACAACCTTTGCCTCACCCTTGAAAACGAATTTTTCGGATAGAAAATCCTCACAAATAAAACAGCAGATATGTGTCGGCAAAAACGCATATCTGCTGTTTTATTACTTCTTACCTCTTTGATCGTTTTTCAGTACAAGCTTATCGTCCATAGCTACATAACACTCTTTAAAACTATGCAGGCGCCGAAGGCGGCAGCAATTACGAATTCGATAATACCGAAGATAAGCTTCTTTTTCTCTTTAAGGTTTTTAAAGAGGGCAATATTGGCACTTCCCCTCATGGCAAACCATATCATCCAGGCGGCGTAGCCGATTACGGGAAGATCTAAAATAAATTCGCTTACCACCACAAGAAGTGCGCAGAGTATTGCCCCCGTGACCATTCCCACGTAGGAGGCCTTTCCTAAGGCACCCGTCTCCCTTTCGTCAAGCTTGCCGCTATTCTCCTCGCGGCTTTTCTCTAAAATCTCTTCATTTCTCATAGTTTGCCTCCTGCTAAGCTTCCTTGCAACTTTATTATATCATCGCCCGGTAAACTTATCAATGCTTTTTGCGAAAGCAGTTTTTGTGTTTGCTTACAGTCATCACGGCAAAGAAAACGGCGGCGATAAGTATTGCCGCTATTCCGCCGAGCATATACGGCAAATAGTCCGCTCGGTCGGAGGGTGTCGGCAGTTTTTCGATACAGACCCATTTCACCTTGGATATAGCCTGATCCTCGGGCTCAAGCACCAAAACTTCGGCCATTTCCTCGGGTGTTCCAACGAAATTTACCTTTTCGAGGGCGTGACAGCCTGCGAAGGCCCATTTGGCAACGGTTCTGATTCCGCTTTCTAAGGTTACCGCTTTAAGCGCTTCACAGTTTTGAAACGCGCCGTAACCGACGCCTTCTATACTACCCGGAATAACTGCCTCTTCAAGTCCGTTACACCCGTAAAAGGCATAGGCTCGTATGCTTTTTATACTGCCGTCCTGCGGAATGACCGAGTTTTTGCACCCGTAGACGAGGGCTCCCGAAGAGTTTTCTATAAAGCAGTTGCCTTCGCTTCGGTAGACAGTGTTTTCCCGAGCTACGGTAATGCTTTCAAGCTCGGTGCAACCGCTCAGCATACGGATACCTGTTTCACTCAGCCCCTTGCCGAAGAAAATGCTTTTAAGGGGTGCGTTTTCGAAGGCGTATTCGCCTATACGGGTAAGGCTGTCGGGCAAGACCGCTTCCGAAAGGCAGGTATTGGCGAAGGCCCTATCCCCTATTTCTTCAAGGCCCTCTCCGAAGGTGACCCTCTCTACGCCCGAGTCCTCGAAAGCCGACCGTTTTATCTCCTTCACGCCGTCGGGCAGAGTGCTCTCCTTAAGAGCAAGACAGCCCTTAAAGGCTTCATATCCGATCCTTTCCAGACTTTCGGGCAGAACGAGCTCCTCAACAGCCGCATGTTTAAAGGCCTCGTTGCCTATTGAGGTGACCCCATCGGGAATAACGACAGCGGTAAGCCCTTCGCAGTATAAAAAGGTATCGTCGCTGATACTTTTGATATTTTTGGGAAGTTCCACCCTGCGGAGCTTGGTGCACCCTTCAAATACAGAACCGTCAATCTGTGTGACCGAATCAGGCAGGGTTATTTCGGTAAGTCCGCTGTAGGAAAAAGCGCTATGTTTGATTTTATAAACAGTTTCGGGGATATGTACGGTCTTAAGGGAGGTACAACCGCTGAAGGTGCTTCCTTCGATGATCTGAACACCCTTGGGAAAGGTGACCTTTTCAAGGCTTGTACATCCCGAAAACACGCCCTCCCCCATCACCCTCACGTCGCCCTCGAAGACGACTTCGGTCAGGTTTTTGCAATTCGCAAAGGCGCGGTCGCTGATAAACCAGACCACCTTGGAAATTATCAGCTTTTTTATATCGCTGCGTTCGGCGTATTCCTCATAGCCGATATGATCGTTGTCCGTTATAACAAAGGTTCCTTCGGAGTCAGCCGCCGAAACAGCGAAGCCGTCGGAAAAAGAAAAGATGAACAGCACCGCAAGCAGGCATACCGCCGCAGAAGATATTTTTCTTTTCACAACCGAGCCCCCTTTTTGACAGCTTTTTACAAATTTATTATAACACAGATATATAGGTAGTGTCAATCGGCCTGCGGGAGAGGGAAGGTCGTTTTACTGCACAAGCCCATACCATTCAAAGAAAAGGCTACTGTAATTTTAACAACCGTTCAGGAAAATATCAGTGTGCGGTTACAGGCTATGGGCAGAGGTAATCGGGATAAAGAAGTTAATCAAAACGGTACCGAGTACAGTTTAGTTACCTATGATGATGGGAACATACATCATATTTATAAAAAATTATAATGGCGAAATTAAAGGAGATGTGAGCTTCTTCCGCAAAGACCGTTACAGAACGGAAGCATATTATTATAAAAACATATCCGATAAAAACTGCCCGTACAGGTCTTGCGGTCAGGGATAAAATTAGCAGATATGTGTTTTTGATTACACATATCTGCTTTTTTGTTTTGCGAAATTTTCACCACGGTCAAAACTTAGTTACGCAGGTTGTTCCCTCGGAACAATTCTAATTCGGGCGTTTTTTAAAGCTTTAAAAGTCTTTTTGCGTTACCGCAGAGGATAAGCTCCTTTTCTTCTTCCGAAAGGGGAAGGCTTCGGAATATCTCCAGCTCCTCGTCAGCCTTGCTCCATGGCGAATCGGAGCCGAAAAGAATTTTATCTGCCCCGTGCTTTTTAACTATTCTTAAAAACTGCTCGTGAGAATAGTATTTAAAGCCCATAGAGGTGTCGAGATATACCTCCTCACCTGCCAGATGCTCCTCTACCTCATCCCATTGGTCAAGTCCGCCGAGATGGGCGGCGATAATGGTTCCGCCTCCGAGTGTGCGTCTTATTTCGGCAAACTTTTTCGGTGAAGAATGTATCGGCGGAGGAAATGCGGGGTCAAAGCCTGCGTGGAACATCAAAATAAGTCCGCGGCTTATAGCATAGTCGTAAATTTTCATCATCTTCGGGTCATCCAGCTCGAAAAACTGATATTCAGGGTGGAGCTTTATGCCGGGAAGACCGAGCTCGCAAATAAAGTCGATATCCCGTTTATAATCGTCGGTGTCGGGGTGAAGCCCGCCGAAGGAGATAAGCCTTTCTCCGCTTATTTCCTTTGCCCAAAGGTTTACCGATCTCGTCTGACTCGGCTTGGTCACAACCGGCTGTACCACCGAAATATCTACCCCGAAGCGGTCCATATTGCGGACAAGACCTGCCGAGGTACCGTCTGAGCAGGGAACGTAGCTGTCCTTACAGCCTGCTACCAAAGAAGCAATAGCCCGCTCGGCAATGGCGTCGGGAAATGCGTGGGTGTGAAAATCGATTACCATAAAAACTCCTCCAAAGAATATTATGCCCGAAAAATTCGGGCATAAGCAAAGCGGTTTAGCGTGCGGATCTTATTTTTTTACTATCTTCAGCACCCTTAAAACTGCGGGAGCCAGGACGATGTTAACGGCAATTTCGATAATGAAGTTTATGCCCACAAGGCCGTAGATCATATAGGCTCCTATGTTTTGGTAGCCGAGCGCGGCACCCCATTCTGCAATGGTGTCCATAAAGAATACCGAACAGCCCAAAAGGAAAACGCCGGTATTGACAACAGGGCAGGCGATGGCGGCAAGAAATACCGCAAGATACTGATTTTTCTTTTGCAGGGCGGAATAAATAAGTCCTGCGGTCAGACCGCAAAGGGTGCCCTTTAAAAGAACGGTAATAACGGTGCCCCATACGTTGACCGCCAGGAAGGGTGCGGCGTCTCCGCTTATAAGGACGATGGCTCCGAACACCAGGCCCAGAAATCCGCCGATCTTATAGCCGCAAAGAGCCGAACCGAGGACGATCGGAACCAGAACCAGGGTGATCGAAAATGTGCCGAATCGCAGTGCCATACTTATGAACTGAAGTACGATCACGATAGCGGCAAAAATTGCCCCTAAAGCGACACGGCGTGTCTGTTCTTTTTTGTTTGTCATAAAATTACCTCCGATACTGCCCGCAAAGGGTGCAGTTCATTATATTTAAATTCGCAAAAGCGAAATTAAATAAAAAACAACGTGTCTGCTACGCATTTATATCCGTGCCGAAGGCACACCGAAATTTTGACGAAAGGCAAAGCATTATTGCCCGTAGAGCACCTTCATTACTTGTATCATCATTTGCGAAGCAACCTTCATAATTAACGGCAAGCCGTTAATTATTCTTCTCGTAAATAAGGCGAAGGCCGTCGAGGAGAAGATTTTCGTTATAGATTATGTCTTTTTTACAGTAGGCGATTATTTCTCTTGAAAGGCCGCCCGTGGCAACCACCGTGGCGGGCTCTCCCAGCTCCTCCTCCATGCGTTCGATAAGTCCGTCAAGCATGGCGGCGGTGCCGAGGATTATTCCCGACTGCATACAGTCGACCGTGTTTTTACCGATGACCGACTTCGGGGCGGAGGCTCCGATAGCAGGTAGGGCAGCGGTGCCTTCGGCCAGAGCTTTAAGGGTAAGACGAACCCCGGCGCCTATTGAGCCGCCTAAGAATGCGCCGCTACTATCAAGGACCGAAATGGTGGTAGCGGTTCCCATATCGATAACGATGCAGGGCATGGTGTATTCGTGAAGAGCCCCGACCGCACCTGCGGCAAGGTCGGCACCCAGCTGTGCAGGGTTGTCGATCTTAATATTGAGTCCGGTCTTGACTCCCGGTCCCAGCATAAGGGGAACGGTATCGCAAAGAAGGGCTACCGCCGCCGAAACCGAAGCACCCACCGAGGGTACCACCGCAGAGATGATGCAGTCTTCGATAAGATAGGCTTCCTCGCCGTGAAGGTCAAGGAGATTCTTTATATCGACGGCATATTCGTCGGAGGTCTTTTTAGGGTCGGTGGAAAGTCTTGCGGTAAAGCGCAGAACCTCTCCGTCAAAAACTCCCAGAGTAATATTGGTGTTACCGATATCGATAGCAAGCAGCATAAAACCGCTCCTTTACGTTTTTATGGCTATATTCTACCACCATTATACCTATTTTGCAAGTATTCGGTTCGGATTTTTGCGCAAAAATCCGAACAAATTCTCCGTTGCAATAGTAAAACAAATGTGATATTATTATGATGTATGTAAATCTATATCTGCGAGGTATAAAAATGTCATATTGTTTAGCTATTGATATAGGCGCCTCCAGCGGCCGCCATATTATCGGCGAGCTTAAGGGCGAAGTCCTTGAAACAAAGGAGATCTACCGCTTCGAAAACGGTTTTAAGGAGCAGGACGGTACCCTTATCTGGGATATCGAACAGCTGACCGCCGACGTGGTTACAGGAATTGCCGAGTGTAAAAAACTGGGGCTCATTCCCGAGACCGTTGCCATCGACACCTGGGGCGTCGACTACGTCCTTTTTGACGGCGAGGGCAAAGAGATCCTTCCCTGCGTTTCCTACCGCGACGGCCGTACCGCCACCGCTGTAGAAGAGGTCTTCGCAAGGATTCCCAAGGAAGAGCTTTATGCAAAAACGGGAATTCAGACACAGCCTTATAACACTATTTATCAGCTTTGGTGCGATAAAAAGTCCGGCAAGCTGGATAAGGCAAAAAGGCTTCTTATGATGCCTGAATATCTTTCCTACCGTCTGACCGGTGTGATGAAAAACGAATATACCAACGCCTCTACCACAAACCTTGTAAATGCCGAAAGTAAAAAGATCGACACCGAGGTCTGCGCCGCTTTAGGTATTGATCCGGGTCTTTTCGGAGAGCTTAACCTCCCTGCATCATATATCGGCAATTTTACCGAGGAAATAAAGGAAAAGGTGGGCTTTGATGCAAAGGTCATCTTCTGCCCCAGCCACGACACCGCCTCGGCCGTTGCCGCCTGCCCCGTAGACGACAGCTCGGTATTTATCTCTTCGGGCACCTGGAGCCTTGTTGGAACCGAAAATCTCTGCCCCGTAACCACAAAAGAAGCAATGGAGGCCAATTTCTCCAACGAGGGCGGTATAAACTACCGTTTCCGCTTCCTTAAAAACATTATGGGAATGTGGCTTTTCCAGAATATCCGCAAAAATCTCGACAAGAAATACACCTACGACGAGATGATGTATATGGCTATGGAAAGCAGCTACGATAAGCTCATCGACCCCACCGCCGACTGCTTCTTAGCCCCAGAAAATATGTGTGATGCCATCCGTACCTATTTAGGGGAGCCCGACCTGCCCATAGGAGACCTGCTGAAAAGCGTTTATCTTTCCCTTGCGACCTCCTATAAAAACACGGTAGAGGAGATCGAGCGCGTCGCAGGAAAGAAGATCGACCGCGTGGCTATCGTGGGCGGCGGAAGCAAGGATAAATATTTGAATCAGCTCACAAAGGAATATACCGGCCGCAGAGTTACCGTAGGCCCCACCGAAGGCACCGCCGCAGGTAACCTTATTGCTCAGCTTATGTTCCTTGACCCTGCGCTGAGCCTTGAGGGAGCAAGAAAGATAGTTATAAACACCTTTGAAATTCAGGAGGTATAAGGATATATGAACAGATATGAAGAAGCAAAAAAGATCTATGCCGAGCTTGGCGTAGATACCGACAAGGCCATTGAGGTCTTAAAGAGCGTTCCCGTTTCTCTCCACTGCTGGCAGGGCGACGACGTAAGAGGCTTTGACCAGAAGGTCGACGCTCTTTCGGGCGGAATTCAGACTACGGGTAACTATCCCGGCCGTGCCACCACCCCCGAGGAGCTTATGGCCGACATTGATATGGTCTTAAAGCTCTGCCCCGGAACCAAGAAGATAAATCTTCACGCCTGCTATGCTATTTTCGACGAGGAAAACGGCGGCTGGGTAGACCGAGACAGGATCGAGCCCAAGCACTTTAAAAAGTGGGTCGATTTCTGTAAGGAGCGTGGCCTCGGAGCCGACTTCAATCCTACATATTTCTCCCATCCTATGTGCGATCCCCTCACCCTTTCCTCGGCTAACGAGGAGACCAGAAAGTTCTGGATAGAGCACGGCAAGGCCTGCATCAGAATTTCCGAATATCTTGCAAAGGAGCTGGGTCAGCCCTGCATTATGAACATCTGGACAGGCGACGGCTTTAAGGATATTCCTGCCGACAGAATGGGCCCCAGGATCCGTTATAAAGAATCCATCGACGAGATTCTTTCCGAGCCCTTTGATTTTAACCTCGTTAAGCCCTGCGTTGAGAGTAAAGTCTTCGGTATCGGCGTTGAGGCCTACACCGTAGGAAGCGCTGAATTCTCCCTTTCCTACGCCGCCGCAAACAAGGATAAGTGCATCCCCCTGATGGATAACGGTCACTACCACCCCACCGAGGTGGTGTCTGACAAGATTCCTGCCCTTCTTGCCTTCTTCGACGAGATCGCCCTCCACATCACCCGCGGAATCCGTTGGGACTCTGACCACGTCGTTATCTTAGACGACGAGACCAAGGAGATCGCCAAGGAGATAGTCAGAACAGGCGGACTCGACGGCAGAGTTAAGATCGCTCTTGACTATTTCGACGCCTCCATCAACCGCATTGCTGCCTGGACGGTAGGATTCCGCAACATTGAGAAGGCTCTGCTTATGGCCCTCGTAACCCCTGCTGACGATCTCACAAAGCTTCAGGTCGAAGGTAACTGGACCGAGCTTATGGTTCGTCAGGAGGAGCTTAAGACCCTGCCCTTCGGAGACATCTGGGCAGAATACTGCGACCGTGAAAATGCTCCCCGTGACGGAGAGTGGTTTGAAACGGTTAAAAATTATGAAAAAGAAGTTTTAGCAAAGAGAGGATAAAAACTATGAAAGACATTTTAACTGCACCCTTCGTGGACGAAATGAAAAGAGCAACCGCAAATATGTACCGTCAGGGCTGGGACGAGCGCAACGGCGGAAACATCAGC
>CAZRHF010000004.1:22805-51725 GCA_964599835.1 uncultured Eubacteriales bacterium
CTATATGCTGGATGAAGAGATCGTTGCCGAGTACCTCGATTTAAACAATGTCATCCGCACCATTCCCACCGGCTTTGACGCTTCTGAGCTTATCGGAAAAATATTCATCGTTACCGGAACGGGCAAATATTTCAAGAACGTTGAGCTCGACCCCGAGACCAACCTTGGTATAATCCGTATAGCTAAAGACGGCACCACCGCCGAGCTTCTTTGGGGCTATAAGGACGGAGGCAAGTTCACCTCCGAGCTTCCTGCCCACCTTATGAGCCATATGGTTCGTCTTAAGAAAGACCCCAACCACAGGATCATTATGCACACCCATCCCACTTACACCCTTGCTATGACCCATATTCACGAGCTTGACGACAAGAAATTCACCCACACCATCTGGGAGATGTGCACCGAGTGTATCGTTGTTTTCCCCGACGGAATCGGCGTTCTTCCCTGGATGGTCTGCGGCACCAACGAGATAGGCATCGCTACTGCCAAGAAGATGGAGGAATACCGCCTTGTCGTTTGGGGACTTCACGGAATCTACGGCGCAGGTAAGGATATGGACGAGACCTTCGGTCTTATCGAAACGGTTGAAAAGGCCGCTCAGCTCTATATGCTCACCGCCCATATGCCCCACGTAAACACCATCTTAGACCCCGAGCTTAAGGCCGTCGCCGAAGCCTTCGGCCTCGATTACAGAAAGGACTTCCTTAATCTGTAATATATGACTTCATCGGGAGGGTTTTCCCTCCCGTTTTTTTGACGGAGGTAACGGTATGAACGATTTTTTTGCCCTGCGGTTCAATCTGCAGAAGAGCGGCTGTGATTTTCCGGATGACCCTGCTCTGCTTGGAGGAATCTTCGGCCAAACCGAGGAATTCACCGCCGAGACCCTTAAACAGTATGAGGAGATAAATTCGGCCGCCGCCGATATTCTTAAAGAAAAATTTCCCAAAGAGGCTTTTTCCCATCTTTCGGGCAAAAAACTGCTTCTCACCGGCGACTCCAACACCTCCGACCGCCTGAGCTACGGCAAAATTATCGGAAAGGTCCTGCCCTGCCGGGTCTTCGACGGGGCGGTTTCGGGCTCGAGAAGCACCGACCTTGCCGCAAATATCGACCGCATTATCGACGCCTTTTCCCCAGATATCGTTTCGGTGCAGATAGGGGTCAACGATTCCTTTTTCACCGATAAGGAATTTAAAAATACAGCCACAAGCTACGACGAATTCGAGCGCAATCTTAATATAATCGCCGACAAGGTGCAAGGCAAGGGCGCTACCCTTATAATCCATTCCCTCACCCCCGTTATGATGAACCGCCTGAACAAAAATAACGCTTACTGGAGTGCGGGCGCGGCGGTGAACAAACGGTTTTCCGACCTTTGCAAAAAGGTGGCAGAGCAAAAGGGTGCCGTTTTTCACGACCTTCGGGAGGCCTTTCTGCCCATAGACGGCGAAGATTTTATGCCCGACGGAGTCCATCTCACCCCCGACTGTCATAAAAAGCTTGCCGAAAAATATCTTGAAATGATAAAGGACGTGAAAATATGAAGATTATGAAGCTTTTAGCCGAGAAGGGTAAGGACCGCTGGGGCAAAAAGAGCCCCACCATCGCATTCCTCGGCGACAGCGTCACCCAGGGCTGTTTTGAGATATACACCAAAAACGACGGCACTATCGAAACCGTCTTCGACAAAAACTCAACCTATCACGGCTATCTTAACCGTATACTGACCCACCTTTTCCCCGATACGACCCTGAATATCATTAACGCAGGCATCAGCGGCGACCGCGCCCCTTTAGGTGCCGAGCGGCTTCAGCGCGACGTATTGGACCATAACCCCGACCTTACGGTGGTCTGCTACGGACTTAACGATAACGGTTGGGGACGGGAAAATCTTCATCTTTATACCAACGCTTTAGAGGATATCTTCACCCGTCTTAAGGCCGCAGGAGGAGAGGTCATTTTTATGACCCCCAATATGCAGAACACCGAAGTTTCCTGCCACCTGACCGAGGACAAGCACCGCGATATTGCAAAGGGTGTAATGGAAAATCAGCTTTCGGGCAATCTGGAATATTATCTTGATGCCGCAAAGAATTTAGCCGAAAAACACGGAATAAAGGTCTGCGACGTATATGCAAAATGGAAGAAAATGGCAGAGCTTGGGGTAAATACCACCGAACTGCTCGCAAATAAGATAAACCACCCCACCAGGCAGATGAATTGGCTCTTTGCCACCTCCCTGCTGGATACCATGCTGGAGGACTGATATGCTTCTTTATTTCATCCGTCACGGAGAGAGTGAAAATAATCTGCTGAAAAAACATTCGGGACACAGTCTGACCTCCCTCACCGAAAAGGGCATAGAGGACGGCAGACGGGCGGGAGAGAAGCTTCGCGGCATTAAGTTCGACAAGATCTATACCAGCGACCTGCCCCGCACACAGCAGACCTGTATGGCCGCTTTCCCCGGCCAAGAATTCGAGCCTATGCGCCTCATAAAGGAAATAGACGTAGGGGTCTGCACCGACCGTAAGGTTGCCGACTGTGAGGCTCAGTACGGCGATTTCTACAGGGAATGTAAAGCAAAATTCGATTATACCCCCTTGGGCGGCGAAAACAGCGAAATGCTTCGTGACCGCGCAAGAAAGTTCTTTAAATTGCTGGAGGAATCGGACTATGAGACGGTTGCCGCCTTCTCCCACGGCGCCTTTATAAAGCACACTCTCGACGTAGTCCTTGGAGTAAATCCGGACAAGCTCAGCTACTACACAAGCAACGGCGGAATTTTTATCTATGAATACAAGGACAAAAAATGGCGCCTTAAAGGCTGGAACCTGTAGGCGGCGACGCCGCCAACTATGATCGCCTGCGGCGAGTTATAATGCCTTTGACAGTTATGATTGCTGACGCGTACTATGAATGGCTTCGCCAAGTTTTTATGGCGATCGTATCATAACACAAACCACAGTTTTGTTCATAACTTTTGCCGGAGCAAAATCATAACGATGCAAATGCATCTCATAACTCACTTTTTTCTTAGCCACAAGATTATATAAGCGCACAGAAGTTAAGACACGGTGTTATGGAAGAGAGTTGAGGGAAAAGGGGAACCCAATATTTTTCTCAGTGATAATTAATTTCCCTTCTCCCACAGGTCTCCGAGTCATATACAAACAACAAAAAACGGATGCGAATGCATCCGTTTTTTCTGTTATAGGAAAACCGAATAGCGAGACTTTATCGCCCGTTCCTTGGCGGCCCGTCCGTCTGCTCCGAGCTTAAAAGCGCTCTGAAGTCGGAGGGGGTGGTGCCGTAGACCCTCTTAAAGGCGGCGCTGAAGTAGCTGAAATCCGAAAAACCGCAGGCAGAGCAGATGCTTCCGATATGCCGTTCCTCGTTTCGCAGCATCTGGCAGGCAAGCTCTAAACGGTGGAGCAGAATATATTTCGTTACCGTAAGACCCGTGTGCTTTTTGAATTTTCGGCAAAAATAGGTTTCGTTATAGTTGAATTTTTTGCATATCGTTTTGGTGGAAAGGGGGGCGGCGATATTGGCTTCAATATAGTGAATCACCTCGTAAAATTCGTCCGAACGGCCTGCCTCCCGCTCTGCGGCGCTTCCCGTATAAAGCAGGTCGATAAGTCTGTAAAAATCGGTGACAACGCGGAAATGACAGTTGTTATCGTCGGCCTCTATCATAGATTTAATAAGTCCGACGATCTCGGGGTCGGAGGTCAGAGGAGCAAAGTCGACCCTTCGCTCCAAAAAGGCGGTGAGGCATTTAGAGGAGGCCTTGGTAGAGTTAAAGAATTCCGAAAGCTCAATTTTTACCGTTCGGTAAAGGGTATCCTTGGTAAGACATTCGCCGCTGTGTACCGCGCAGGAGGGATAGATTATGGCCTGATCCTTCTCTGCCACAAAGGTCTCACCGTCAACGACGGCGCGAACGCTCCCGAAAAGCACTAAGGTAAGCTCCATACAGGAATGCCAATGAGCCGCCCATTTTGACATATTCCAGTCGGGCGGTACGAAAAAGGCGCCGCTTTCACCGTATATGGTTGCGGTAAGCTCTCTAAGATGCTCGGGATTCATCATTTCACCTCTTCTTGTGCAATATTTTTATAATCGCAGATACCTATATAACTATTTTATATAGCAAAAAAGCCTTTTTGTCAATCGACATTTGTGCCTCATTATATAAAATTGTTAAAATTTCAAAGTAATAACTCATAATATTCACAAAACATACAAAAGTACAAAATAATACAAATTTTATTTATATAGGTAAAAATATTCATAAAGCGAGCAAAAATTTTTATAGAACTCGTATGTAAATGATGTTAAAGTAAAAGTGTAATATTGTCGGTATATCCTACCGATAGATTTTTTACAGGAAAGGATGCTTTTAGTGAAAAAACTTGTTACGCTACTACTTGTTTGCTTGCTTCTGCTCTGCGCCTTCGGGTTTACTGCCTCGGCGGCCTACGTTACCGACGGAAACGGCTTTTATGAAGCGGGCGACCTAAACGGCGACGAAACGGTCGATATCTGCGACCTTGTTGCCGCGAAAAGCGGACTCGGCACCGTAGCCGCCGCCGATCTGGACGGAGACGGAAGCAGGGGAGATTACGACCTTGCCCTTATCCGCGCTATGATTCTCGGAATTGATAATTCCCTTTGGACAGAGTAGGAGGTAAAGCTATGAATAAAAAGATAAATAAACTATCCTTTAAGATACTTTCCCTCTGCCTTGCCCTGGCTCTTTTGGTGGCCGCTATTCCTTTTGGATTCGGAATCAGCGCAGAGGGTACGGTGCCCACTGAAGGAACCGATTATATTGTCGGCGAGACCGTCCTCGACACCGATTTCGACGAGTTTGCCGCAGGAGGACTTCCCGAAGGCTTCGCGACTGCCATCGGTTGGGTTCATCCTAACGGAATCAAGCCTTATAGCAGCATCGTCGACAGAGAGGGCGATATGGTCTTAGATTTCGGCTCTACTGACGGCGACTATTACGTTTTCACCGACAAGCTCCCCGTAAGAAACTATATCTACGAGGTCGAGCTGACGGTTACTAACGACTATAACACCCTCGGCATCTGCACCAACACCTACGGCGACGAGGACTCTCTCTCGGTCGGCGGCAAGGGTCTTGTTGCAAACCTTACGGGCGCAACCTTCTCGGACGGAGCGATCTCCTTCCCCGAGGGCGAGTCGGCCCTTACCAACGGCACCTCGGTTAAATTTACCGTGGTAAGCTTCGAGGGCTATAATCATTACTATATGAACGACAAGCTCATTACCACAATTGCCGAAACCAAGAAGAACGACGCTTACGGCTATGAGCGCGTAGGTCTTTATACCTACGGAAGCCGCTTCGACATAAACTCTATGAAGGTTACCTCCATCTATACTCCCCTCGAGTATGAGCCCGAGGGCTTCAAGGAGGGTATCGACTTCGTTTTGGGCGATGAGCTCGTCCCCGACTTTACGCAGGGCTTTACCGCCTTTGACCCCAGGGGCTGGTGGGGAGGAAAAGACCCTGCCGTTTCGGTAAACGGTGACGGAAGCATAAGCTTCTCCTGCTCTCAGGACGGAATTTTAGGCTACGGTCCCATTTCTGCCGCTGACTACGTTATGGAGGCCACCGTTACCCATACGGGAAGCGCCAGCATAGCCTTTCTTAACAACCTCGACGCTTCATACGCTATGACCGACTATGAAGCCTCAGCGGGTACCGTAGATCCCAAGGCAATGGTTACGGCGGTATATCCCACGAGCTGGAGCTCTGTTTCCGACGATAAATCTATCGCATATAAGAAAAAGCCCAGCAATACCGAATATTACCCCGAAAGCCTTCCCGCAAGCTATACCCGTCCCAAGCAGGGCGACACCTATACCATCAAGCTTATCTGCCTGGACGGTAAAAACTATTTCTACTTTAACAATATTCTCGTTCTTACCTGCGATATCGATTCCTATAAAGCAGGCAATACCTATGCAGGCTTCTACGTTTGCAACAGCGGCTTTACCCTTCACGATTTCTCGGTAAAGCCTATCGCTAAGACCCCCTCCTTCAATAAGTCGGTCGTTTCCGAGGGTGTTATAATCGACGAGGACTTCTCCTCCTACGAGGACGGCGCCTTCCCCGAGGGCTGGGATAAGGCTACCGATAAGTATAGCTTCCTCTGGAAGCCTGATGGAGCAAACTATTCCGCAGTCGTCGGTTCTTCCGGAAGCGAAAAGTTCCTTCAGATCAGCGCGTCCACAGGCGCCCATATCCTGACCCTGCCCGATCTCGGAACCGAAAATTACGTTTTCTCGGCCGTGGTAGGCTTCGAGGAGTTCGGCAACGCCTTCGGTCTTGCCACCAACATTAAAACCGACAGCGCTAACGCAAAGCTGGCGACCATAAACGCCCTTTACGGCTGTGATATCGATGCAAGCGTCGGCGGAACGCAGGACTGGATATACGACCTTCCCGTCATTTCCTCCTGGGTCCGCGGCGGCACGGGACAGTCCGATCCCAAGGCTACCGATCCTCAGCTCGACTATTATCTCCCCAACGCGGTTATCAACAGCGCTACCACCACCGGCGGAGCCGCTGTAGATAAAGACGACTACCGTGTCGGTAAGGTCGCAAACGGCCGTCGCTTCACTATGACGGTATACCACTTAAGCGGAGTTTCTCATTTCTTCATCGACGGTGTATACGTTCGCTCCACCCCCGATCAGTGCACCGAGGAGGCCACCAAGGCCGGCTTCTATATCTGCACCGCAAATCAGGTAAGACGCATCTACAGCGTAAGGGTAGAGGCTCTTACCGATATGGATCATTTCGGCGATAACCTTAGCATCAGCGCTCCCGTAGTTGACGAGGATTTCTCGGATATTACCGAGGGAGCCCTTCCCGAGGGATGGTCGCTTCACACAGGCTCCTGGGTGTGGGCAGGTGCTAACGGCACCGCCGCAGTTACCACCGTTAGCGACAAGAAGGGCCTTAAGGTTACCGCACCCAGCGGTACCGCCGCCCTTGTGCTTCCCGATTTCGGCCTTTCCGACTACGTCATCGAGGCAAAGGGAACCCTTCTTAACAATGCGGGTGCATTAGGTCTTCTCGCCAATATCGGAGCTCCCTTAGAGTCCTCCATCGGTGCTACCCATATGCTGGCCTACGTCGGACAAAGCTATGCTACCGACACAGAAGACCTCTATCACTATAACCGCCTCGGAAGCCCCTCAAACGATATCTATAATAAACTTTCCGACTACGGTATGTCTCATATGACGGCAGGCACCGAGTTCACCCTCAAGGCCTACGTTATCGACGGCGAGACCTATTTCTTCATAAACGACAAGTTTATCTCCAAGAACGTCGACGGCTATAACAACGATACCTCTCTCGCAGGTCTCTATTCGGTAAACGCCGAGATCCTTTTCGACAGCGTTACCCTTGCCAAGATCACGAGAAAGGGTGTTACCGACGCTATCGCGGTGGATAATATCGCCCTCGGCTATGCCGATATCCTCGGAAACTCCGAAAACTCGGGCGCCGCAGGTCTTTCCTTCGATATTTCTGTCGACAAGACCGACGAGCTTTACACCGAAACTCTTGAGGCAGGCTTTTTAGCCTACTTCGGAGACACAGCCGAAATGCCCGCTCTCGTCAGCGGCTACGCAGGTGCTATGGAGTTTATCATCGACGGCTTTACCGATAGCGGCGACAGTCTCGAATTCAGCTTCGACCTTATCGGTCTCGGCTCGAGGGTAGATAAATACCTGACCATCCGTCCCTTTGTAAAGCTCGGTGAGGATTACTACTATGCCGATCCCGTAATAGCCGGCGCCGCAAATGAGGCTAACAAGCTTTACGGTACGAACGGTACCTCCGACGAATTAAAGGCGAAGCTCGACAAGGTGTTTGCCGCTTCGGATATCTTCCTCGGCGCAAATGCCGCAAAGGTCACCTTTACCCTTCTTTCCGACCTTCACTATAACGAGGGTCAGTATATGTCCTCGGTCGCCGACCTGGAGTCTATCTTCGACCGCGCAAACGAGAGCGGCTCCGCCTTCGTTCTTTCTGCAGGCGATTTCTGTAACAACTTCAAGGGCTCTCCCGAGCTTATGAACGCATGGCTCAACAACGAGTACGGCCTCCCCGCATACAATATCTACGGAAACCACGAGCTCGAAGCATACAACAGTATGGACTACGTTACCACCGTTCTTACCAACGACGAAAACGTTGTCTGGGGTACCGCCGACGGCAAGATCGGCGACGGCTCTATCGGTTATTACTACGTTGACCGCGACGGCTTCAGAATCGTATGCACCGACACCAACTATTACTGGGATCCTTCGGCACAGGCCTGGTATCATAACCCCACCAACTCCTACGGTGCTCCGAGCGGAATCACTACCTATAACTGCCTTGGACCCACTCAGCTTCAGTGGCTTGAGGATGTACTTCTCGAGGCCGCACGTGAGGGAATTCCCTGCATCGTTATGAGTCACGACAGCTTCGCAGGCAGATTTGCCTCAACCTCTCCCGACGCGTCTGCCGTTCGCGAGATCTACGCAAAGGCTAACACCCTCCGCAAGGGAACCGTTCTTATGTCCATAAACGGACACATTCACACCAACCATCAGGCCATCGTCGACGACGTCTTCTATCTCGATATGAACACCGTTCGCAACTGCACCTGGAAGGGCGGTCAGACCACACATCACTACACCGACGAGCATACCTTCACCAAGGTCAGCTACGACGATAACGGTAACGTTATAGGCACCGACGAGAACGCAAAGCTCAGCGAGCTCTCAATGGGTATGGCGACCTGGTTTGCCGCCGATCCCTTAAGTGCCGTTATCACGGTAGATCAGTACGGCAACGTTACCATTGACGGCACCGAGAGCGATTGGCTTTACGGCATAGCTCCTACGGGCACCGCCAGCGGCGAAGAGCCCAGAGTATCCTCCGGCACCTGGAAGCTCGATTATTAAAACACAACAAAAACGGATGCGAACGCATCCGTTTTTTATTTGATAGCGAAAAATCAGAAATCGGTGAGCTCAAGCTGATCCTTTCTCCAGCCGCTGGCGGTATAATCTCCGCGGGAGGGAGAAACGCCGCGAAGTATCCCTGCGGCATCGTCTGCGCCGTAGTAGAGGGCGTTCCAGGAATCGTCGTGACTGCCTTTAACCGAGCTGTATCCCAGCTGAACAAGGGGACCGAGCTCTTCCTTCTGCAGGGTGTGCCAGGTGGTCTTCATAATTCCGAAAAGGTCGTTCTCAACCACCGTATCAACCGCAGGCTTCAACGTCTCGCGGTCGCTCCAGGGACAGCATATAACCTCGAAGCCCCTTTCTTTAAAGATAACGGAGGTCTTCCAGGTTTCATTTTTTACGAAATACTGCCAGTCGGCAATGATAACATTTTTGCTTATACTGTCAAGCAGGGTGTTTGCAATTTCTTTCGACGAATTGCACATATAGCCCTTCGAGTCGGCAGGAAGAAAGGCCTTGCTGAGAAGCATATCGCCCCAGATGATCGGGCGGCGGCCCTCGGCGCGAAGGTCTTCTTCTATCTCGTTGATAAATTCGCCGATCTCCACGGCATAGTTTTGTCCGTAGCCGAGAATGAAGGCCTCGTCGCATCCGATGTGGAAATAGCTTCCCTCTCCGCAAAGCTCACAAAGCTCCCGTCTTACATCGCGCAGAAGCTGTCGTACGTCCCTTCTCGGGAAGTTCCAGACCCAGCCGTGGGAATCGGGGAAAAAAAGGTATCCGTACTCGGGCGCCTGATCGAGAACAACGTGCTTTCCGCTCATTCCGCGGGAAAGGGCGGCGTGTCCAAGGTGGTTAAAGAATGGGATGACCTCAAGACCCAAAGCCCTTGCTTCATCGACCAGTTCTCTCACCATATCCTTGGTGAAGTGCTTATCCCAGCTCAGATACTCAAAACAGTCGTATTTGAGGGTGCCCCAGAATTCTACGATGATATGGGTGTATTTTGCAACCGCGATGGCGCGGATGGCCTTTCTCATAAACTCGAATGAGGTCTCGGGGAAGAAACAAAGGTGTGTCGAGCGGAAGGTTATTTTTGCCTTTTCCTTATAAAGGTCGCTGTGGCAGGAATATTCTTTAGGGTCGGTGCACTGAAGCCTTTCAAGGAAATCCAGCAGGCCTCTGACCGTTGAGGCATGATCCTTTCCGACCACGGCCATTCCGTCAGCCTCAATATTTAAAACGAAATCTTCGTCTGAAAGCTTCGGTATCTGCGCGTTGCCGATTATAACGGTATTCTCCTTTGCATCGCGGAGAATTTCCCACTCAAGACTCGCAGTATAGCCCCTGATAATATCGCATATCACGGGATGCTGCATAGATTTTGGCAGGTGGACGGTAGCCTTATTTTTTAATACAAAGTCGTACAAGAGGATCCCTCCTTATAGTTTTGCACCTTAATTATATCATACAGCAGCGGTTTGTACACCCACAAAACAAACGAAAAGGTGGATTTTTTGTGAGTAGTTGGTGGTTTTTCACTTATTGCAAATTTATACGCAGGGCTCCTCTTTAAAGAAACTGTCTATCCCTGAACGCCCCTCCGACTACCTCGACTATGATATCGGAGGCGGCTTCGTTTTCTTCGTCTTTCTTTTTAAGCCTCAGAAGCTCGTTATACCACTGATGTACAAGTCGGGCGTTGTTATAAATATCCCGGCGGGGCCGGACCTCATCCTCTTTGGGATTTAGCTCGGGGTCGATAAAAAGCTCAATATAGGGCTCCTCGGTAAGTCCGATGAAGACCTTTTTTGAATACTTTGCGAACTCTTCTCTTGCAAACGTTATTTCACGCAAAAAAACACCTCCGCAGTTTTAATTGAATTATAACAATGCAAAACTCCTAAGGCAACATAGATTATCTTGAAAAATAGGCTTTTTGGTGCTATAATCCAAAATGAGGTGTTATATATGGTAGAAATTGTAAAGACCGTTTTAAATGTAGGACTCCAAAGCCCCGTAAAGCTTCTGCATATAACCGACGTTCATTTAACCGAGATAAGCGAGCTTGATACCGAGTGGCAGAGGGAGCAGATGGCCTGGCGAAAGGAACTTTTCGTCCGTCAGGGAGGAAATCCGCCCCTTTCCACCAACGAATATTTCAAAGAGGCTATGGATCTGGCCGATGAGCTGGGCGCGACCCTTGTGCTGACGGGGGACGTTTTCGACCTCTACACCAAGGGCAACGTAAAATATTTCCGCGAGACCGTAAAGGGCAGAAATATTATGTATTCCCCCGGCGGACACGAATATCAGAAGCAGTACGTCCCCACTATGGAGGAGCCCGACGGCTACGGCAAGATGATGCACGAGGTCTTAAAGAAGGATATTCCCGAATTCGACCTTGATTTCGAAAGCCGTATCATCGGCGGCGTTAACGTTATAACCGCCAACAACGGTCTGGATTATTATAATGAATATACCGTAAAGCGTTTTGAGGAGGAGCTGGAGCGTGGTTATCCCATTATAGTCTTCTCCCACGACCCCCTTACCGACAGGCGTATGCTTTCCACCACCAAATATCATCCTAACGTGGAGCTGACCGACGAGGAGTTCGCCATATCCCACCGTATGATGGACGCCATATTCCACGACGACAGAGTCATAACCTCCTTTACGGGACACAATCACAAGACCGCCGAATACGAGATTGACGGAAAGCTTCACTATGTTACCGACGGCCTGTTCAGAGGTATTTGCAGGCTTATTGAGATAGTTTAGAGGTCAGTCAATGAAGGAAGAACGGAAATATAAAAACTCAGAACTTATAAAAAGGTTTTTACCTTATTATAAAAAGTATATCCCCACCGTTATACTCGACCTTTTCTGCGCCTCCCTTACGACTCTGGGCGAGATAATCCTTCCGCTTATTATGAGGGATATAACCAACTCAGGACTGTCGGGCGGGGCAGGTATTACGGTAGGCTACGTAATAGGGGTAGGCCTGCTTTACGTAATACTCCGCCTTGTGGACGCGGCGGCCTACTACTATATGGCCTACGTGGGTCACGTAATGGGTACCAAGATCGAGACCGATATGCGAAGGGACGCCTACGGTCACCTGCAAAAGCTGGGAAACACCTACTTCAACAATACCAAGGTAGGTCAGATAATGGGTCGGATAACCAATGACCTTTTCGACGTTACCGAATTTTCCCACCATTGCCCCGAGGAATTCTTTATTGCGGGCATCAAGGGCGTAGTTTCATTTATAATTCTTCTGAACATAAACATCCCCCTGACCCTTATAATATTCGCAATAATTCCCATAATGCTTATAATCTGCCGCACCATAAATAAAAAGATGCGGGCTACCTTCCGAGAGCAACGTCAGCTTATCGGCGAGCTCAACGCCCGAATCGAAGACTCCCTGCTGGGACATAAGGTCGTTAAGGCTTTTACGGGGGAGGAGCTGGAGCAGAAAAAATTTGCGGTAGACAATAAAAACTTTTTCGGAGTTAAAAAGCGATCCTACAAATATATGGGTGCCTTCCAGACGGTCACCCGTCTCTTCGACGGAATTATGTACGCCGTTACAGTCATAGTGGGTGCCCTCTTTATGCTCGAGGGTCACATTACGGCAGGCGATCTGGTGGCATACCTGCTCTACGTTACTACCTTTATTGCCACGGTACGCCGTATCATTGAATTCTCTGAGCAGTTCCAGCGCGGTATGACGGGTATCGAGCGTTTTATGGAGATTATGGACGCCGATATTGAGATCTTTGACGAGGAGGATGCCGAGCCCCTTTCCGACCCGCAGGGAAATATTGAATTCAAGGCCGTTTCCTTCGAATATCCCGACGACCACAACCGCGTATTTTCAGGACTTGAATTTTCCATAAAAAAGGGCGAAAAGATCGCCTTCGTAGGCCCCTCGGGAGGCGGCAAGACCACCCTTTGCAACCTTATTCCGAGATTTTACGACGTCTCGGGGGGAGAGATCCTTTTAGACGGCAAAAACATAAAGAAATACACCCTCAGATCCCTTAGAGACAGCATCGGAATGGTTCAGCAGGAGGTATATCTCTTTTCGGGAACGGTTTTTGAAAATATTGCCTACGGCCGACCCGACGCCACCCGCGAGGAGGTAATAGATGCAGCCAAAAAGGCAGGCGCTCACGAATTTATCGAGGCACTCCACAGCGGATATGACACCTACGTAGGCGAGCGGGGCGTCAAGCTTTCGGGAGGACAGAAACAAAGAATAAGCATTGCCCGTGTCTTCCTTAAAGATCCCCCGATAATCATTCTTGACGAGGCCACAAGCGCTCTTGATAACGAAAGCGAATTTGCCGTGGCGCAGTCGCTGGAAGCCTTGAGTGAGGGCAGAACCACCATAACCATTGCTCACCGCCTTTCCACTATTAAGAATGCCGACCGGATCATGGTGCTTACCGAGGATGGCATCGTGGAGGAAGGAAACCATCAGACCCTCCTTGATAAAAAAGGAATTTATTACAGGTTTTACGAAATGGCCAACCGCCTTAAATAATAGAAAGGAGAGAGAATGATGAAAAAACTGATCTGTCTTATTATGTCGGTAATACTGATCGCCGTCTCTCTCCCTGCCTGCTCGTCAGGACCGAAGGTGGCCGAGACCCTGTCTCAGGGACTGGACGCCGACTGCTCCCATAAATTCACCAAATGGGAAAAGCAGAGCGACTCCACCTGCTCGGAGCAGGGAAAAAGTCAGCGCGCCTGCAAAAACTGCGGCGGCAAGGAGACGCGCATTTACGAGACCCTTCCTCATACCGAGGAAACTGTAAAGGGTACCCCCGCGACCTGCCATACTACGGGGGTGAGCGACGGCAAAAAATGCACCGTCTGCGGTGAGGTCACCGAGAAGGGAAGCTTTTTACCCATTGATAAAAGCCTTCATCAGTTCGAGGAATATACCGTGGAGCCCACCCTTACGGTAAGCGGCTCCTCAAAAAAGATATGCACCGTCTGCGGCTATAATGAGGACGGCGAAAACAATGGCGCCGTCGACCCTGCCCTGCTGGGTCTTCCCGTGCTTAAATTCGAAGGAGACTACCAAAGTGCCACTAAATATAAAACGGTGACCGTAAAGGCTACCGTTAAGGGCGAAGGACTCAATTTCTCAAGCTACGCCACCCTTAAATGGCAGGGAAATTCTTCCATAAAATACGATAAAAAAAACTATACGGTAAAATTCTACGAGGATGAGGAGCTTACCGACAAGTATAAGTTTGACCCCTTCGGTTGGGGCAAGGAAAACGAATACTGTCTTAAGGCCAACTGGATAGACGCCACCCACGCCCGAAACGTTGTAAATGCAAGGCTTTGGGGACAGATCTGTGCCACCAGGAAAAATCTTGACAAAAACCTTGCCGACCTGCCTAACTACGGCGCAATAGACGGTTACCCCGTGCTGGTCTATATGAACGGAGAATTCCACGGCATTTACACTATGAACATCCCCAAGGACAAGTGGATGTTCGGTATGAAGAACGACGAAACCAAAAGGCAGGCCATTTTAATGGGTGCCCAATGGGGAAATTCCTCCCGTCTTATGGAGGAGATGCCCGCCGATCTCGGAATAGAGTGGGAGATCGAGCATTGCTCCACCGAGGATACGACCTGGGTGGTAAACAGCTTTAACAGGGTCATACGGTTTATAAATGAGTCGGATGATGAGACCTTTAAACGGGATATAGGAAAATACGTCGACCTCGAAGCGGCAATAGATCTTATGATATTTGCCTTTTCCATCGGCGGACACGATAACTACGGTAAAAACATTCTTTACGCCACCTACGACGGGGTCAAGTGGATACCCTCGGCCTACGACCTTGATACCTCCTGGGGTCTTTACTGGGACGGAAGCAAGTACGTCGATCCGGGAAGCGGCCTTCCGACAGTGGCAAAGCGTAACATCAACTTCGTCAAGGGCGAAAATCAGCTCTGGAGACGACTGCTCTTAACCCATAAGGATATGATCGCCGCACGGTACGAGGAGCTTCGCGGAGAAGTCCTCAGCGATAAAAACATAAAGGAAAATTTTCAAAGCTTTATGGAGGACTTCCCCACGCTTGCAACTATGGCCGAGAAGGAAAAATGGCCCGACACACCAAAAATCAACACCGACTATAAGGAACAGCTTCTGAACTTTATTTCTTCCCAGATGGTTCAGGTCGATATCTTTTTCGAGAAGTATAAAAACGCGAGGTTTTAAGTATTTGCGTTATAAAGGATAACTAATAATGAAAAGAATCTTATAGTTACTTCTTTGCATCGCGCTTACCCTTTCCCTTACCGCCTGCGATATTTTCTTTATTGCCAATCGTCAAAAAGCGGCAGAAAAGCAGAAGGAAGACAGTGCCACGGCCACTCTGCCCGAGGACCGGAACGGCTCCTACATAATAAACGGTGAAAACGGTTCGGTCGCTATAAGCGGAGTTTTGGGCAACTTTATGAAGCTTTTCGCCATCGGAACGATGAGCTCACATTTATTCAAGCTGTTCCATAACCTTGACGGACGGAAATTAAACAAAAAAGACGTATGCACTGCATACGTCTTTTTAAATTGAAAACGGAAGGTTGAGAATTGAAAATTTCGGTGTGCCTTCGGCACGGTCGAGGGGCTGGCGGCTGCGCCGCAATGATGTGTGCTTCGCCACGGACTATATAAACGTCCGTGAAGAAACTTGCGTAAAAGTGAGCCTTCTCCTCAGGGAGAAGGGGAAGATTCCCCCACGGTGTGGGGGAAATGTCGCGAAGTGACAAAGGGGGACGGCCCTGTTGGGCACGGAGTGGTGGATGAGGTGCTTATATAAATGCGTCGCAGACACATCGCTACTGAAACCTGAAACCTGTCACCTGCAATTCGTTACGGCTTCATAAGAAGTATCGAGATCTTAAACACGTTATCGGCGGTTTCTATCTTCATTTCGCCGCCGTATTTTTTAACGATGGTCCTGACCGAGGATATGCCCACGCCGGGAGCGGAGAAATCGCGCTTATCCGAAAGGAAAAGCTCGCCGGAAGTCTTGAGCTCCCCTGCATAGCCGTTATCGAAGGTCATATAAATACGGTCGCTCTCCTCCAGAGCACTGATGGTTATAAATCGCTTGCTTCCCTCTGCCTTGGATGCGGCCTCAACGGCGTTTTCCACAATGTTTCCGAGAAGCACGCAAAGGTCGCCGTCGGAAATGCCCGAAAGGTTACTGAGGCGGAAGTTTATCTTAATGGGGATGCCAAGCTCCTGCGCCTTGCGTATGTAGCTGTCCATAATGGCGTTGGCGGCATAGTTTTCGCAGATGGTAATGCTTCGGTCGCTTCGCATCTGTCCCGAAAGCTCGGCAATATAGGCCTCTAACTTATCGTATTCCTTGTTTTTAGCCATTGCTCCAAGGATGTTTAAGTGGTGGCGGGAATCGTGCCGCAAAGCCCTTGCATGCTCTATTCTTTCGGCCATATCGGCATACTGCTGACGCTGGAGGGCTAAAAGCGCCTCGTTCCGCTCGTTGGCATCCTGAAGATGTATCCTCATTTCAAAGCGGTTGGTAAGAAAAACAAGCAGCCAGCACACCGCAATAGCGCCGCAACAGAGAATAACGCGTCCCAACGTGTCGAAAAGGGTGATACTGCTCGAGTTCGGCCCTACGAAAATAAGCTCCGCAACGGCTACCGAGGCAGGAAGCGGCCATAAATACATCCAGACAACACGGTCGGTAATGCGCTCAGAAACGACGCACAGACGGCGGCAGAAATATACCATAAGGGGATAGCACAGCAGAATAATTCCCGTTCGGACAAAGGAACTTATCATATAAGGCGGTGCGTCGATATTTGCCAGCCGCGCAATATAACCCGATAGGGTAGAGAAACAGAGAGAGAACGAGGTCGTTATAGAGAAGGATAAAACGACCTTCGGTCGGGCGGTTTCGGTGCTTAAGAGAAGAACAAAAAGCAGGATATAGCAGTTGACAAGTCGTAAAAGTCTGAAAATGTTCTCATTATAGGAGAATAAAACGACAAAAACAAAGCAGACAATGCCTATTGCCGCGGTAACGGCAAACCAACAGGCAAGGGCAAGCTTGCTCGGCTTGTATCTGAGGTCGTGTTTCAGGAAGGCGTACTGAAAATAGGTGAAGGGAATGGTGTCTAAAAGAAGGAAAAAGAGCAGCCAGATATTATTCATCACGTTCACCTCTTGCCAGCGCCCAGAACCAGTCGTTTACCGTCTGACGAAGGCGGTTTTTGTCGCGGGAAGGAAGGGGAAGGGCCTCGCCGTTTTTAAAGAGTATGCTGTCCTCCTGCATACGGTCGATGGAGTTCATATTAACAAGGAAACAGCGGCCGACCTTTAAAAAGGAGGCCTCTTTTTCCAGTTCTTTTTCAAATTCGCCGATCTTCTTATAGGTCGTGTAGACCTGGTCCGAGGTATGTACCGCGCAGGCACGTCCCGAGGTCTCGATAAAGAATATCTTTGCAAGAGGTATGCTGTATTCAATGCGCTCGGAAACGAAGGATATTCCCTTTTGAGCCTTTTGCATATGTCGGCGGGCACGCCAGATGGCATCCAGAAAATCTTCGTATGAATAGGGCTTCACAAGATAGCCGTCGGCCTTAAGCTTGTAGCTTTCCACCGCGTGGTCAAGGGAGGTGGTGCAGAAGACCACGCTTCCGCCGTATTCCTTTTCTTTAAGGGCTTTCGCAACCTCTACTCCCGTGAGGCCCTCCATATAAACGTCTAAAAACATAACGTCGGGAGGGGTGCGTTTACCGTAGGCGGCAAGCAGGGCCTCGCCGCAGGTATATTCGGTTATGTCAAGCTCTAAAGCGTCGTCTTTTTCAAGGCGGCGGATGTAGTTTTTAAGCCGAGCGCGTTCTTCGGCAATATCGTCACAGATAACGATCCTCAAAAAACATCACCTTAAATAATAATATATGTCTATTATAATACCTATCGTTTCATATTGCAAGGGAAAAGGGATGAGGGAAAAGGGGAAACCAATATTTTTCTGAGTTATAATTAATTCCCCCTCTTCCCTTATCCCTCCTTCCTAAACCGCAAAGAAAAACCTCCGCCGCAGGCGGAAGATATAAATTTTTGCGGCTCCGCCGCCTGCGTTTCGCGCAATTTTTTTGCGTTTCGAACAATGTTTTGCGTAGATGTAATTTTTTCTGATATATTAAACTCAGAAAATAATGAAAGGCGGAGCTCTATGTATGTTGCTATAGTCTCGTCCGATAAGACTCGGGCGCAGAGGCTGGGAGAACGAATTCTCGACACCTGCCTCAATAACGGCTGTTACAGCACCTTTATGAACTTCACAGCCGACCACGGATTTTTAGAGGAGCTGGACCGCAGAGAGTTCAGTACCGTCATTCTCACGGCAGACGGTGTAGCTGAGCTGATGCTGGCCAAAAGCATCTCGGATAAAAAGCCAAAGGTCAAGCTGATACTTTTAGGGTCGGACAAAACCGCAGTAGAGGGGTATTCGGTAAACGCCCACTACTGTGCAGAGGCCGAACCCGAGCAGGAAGATATCTGCCGCATCGCCGACATAATCTTCCCCGTAGCCTGAGATTACAGAGAAAGGAAAAGGCAAAATGAAAATTAAGAACACCCTTTTAAAGAGAAGCATAGCCGCCATACTCGCCATAGCGGTAATGGTAGCCACCCTTCCCATAGGAAGCATCTTTGCCGCGGACGACGCGAATTATTACGACCGTGTGACCGATGCTTCCTCTATAGACGGCTGGAAGGAATTCTTCCCCGTAACCTCCACCGCAAACGACCCCCTTTCCACCGAGAATGCAGGCGGTGTCTGGACCGATAAGTCGGTCTTTACCGACACCTCTGCCTTCCCCGACGCAGTTGAGATGATAGACGACGGCAGGAATTTCTTAACCGCACTTTCCGCAATTGCCGCAAACAAAGAGGTCGTAGGCTATTCCACCATTCCCACCGACACCGTTTTGGTGCTTGACCTTTCGGGTTCGATGGAAAAGTCTGACTCTGAAGACGATCTTATCAATGCTGCTAACGCCGCTATCGGCAAGCTTCTCAAAACAAATGAGAATAACCGCGTGGGCGTTGTGCTCTACTCGGCCTCAGGAACTACGGGCAGTTCTTCCTATGCCGAAAGCGTTACCCGAATCCTCCCCATCGACCGCTACACCACCGGCAGTGACGGCAAATTTTTAAGCCTCAGCGATAACGGAAGAGTTTCGGTAGACAGAGACGTTGAGGGAACCAAAGCAAACGCCGATCTGGATAATACCAAGACCTTCGGCGGCGGAACCTATATTCAGGCAGGCCTTTGGGAAGCAAAGGAAATGTTTGAAGAGATGGATACCGTGATAGGCGACAACAACTGGCAGTCGGGCGACGCCCGTATGCCCATCCTCGTCCTCATGTCGGACGGCGCACCCTCCACCGGCACCACCTATTTCGACGACGTTAAAAATTCTCAGTATACAACCGGCAACGGTCGTAATCAGAGAACCGTTTACGAGTCCAACGTGGGCAACGGAAACGAATCGAACCTCACCGCAGGAAACGCCTTTTTAACCCAGCTTACCGCATCCTATGTTATGAATCAGATAGAAAACCACTATCAGCGGGAAAATACCGACGTTCGTGGCCTTTTCTATACCCTCGGTTTCAATATTGGCAACAATAACGTTGCGAAAAGCGTTATGGATCCCGATTCCTCCACCTTCACCGACGCCCTCTGGAGCACCTATAACGATCCCGATACCGTTAATATGTCCATAAACGTCAAAAACAGAAACGGTAATAGCTCCAACGTTTCCGTCACCAAAAATTCCTACGCCACAAGCAAGTCTTATGTAGACGAATATTTCTCGGCATCGGATAACGGCCTCAGCTCGGCCTTTGATTCCATAGTTGAAGAAATAATCCTCCAGTCCCGCTATTATCCCACCCACTTAGAGGGCGGAAGCCCCGACTTCTCGGGCTACGTGGAATTCACCGATACCCTCGGCGAATATATGGAAGTTAAGCACATAAACGGAATACTTTTAGGAGAAACCCTTTTCGACGGTCATATGATGGCCTCCAAGCTGGCCGACACCTCTGAAAACGGCCTCGGAACCCCCGAAAACCCCACCGAGCTGGGTGACGAATTCGTCTGGGCGGTTCAGACCAGACTGGGAATCACAAGCCTTGACGACGCCCGCGCCCTCGTTGCTGCCGCCTACAAGGCAGGACAGCTTTCCTACGTTTCCGACACCGACTGGTCCAACTATATTGCCTGGTATGCCGACGCTCAGGGCAGGTTCATCGCCCACTGGGACGAGGACCCCTCCAAGGCCGCCCCTGCTAATGCAGTTTATAAGATCAGATCCTACGGCTTCCTCGGCGAGACCACGGGAAGCATCAAGAATTCCGATATGATGTATATGTCGGTTCAGGTCAGAGCCGATATCGCCACCGGTATGGAGACGGTATTCTGGAAGATACCTGCCGCTCTCGTTCCTATGGTAACCTACCTCGTTGAGGTCGACGGAAACAGCGTTGACACCGCAACCAACGTCCGCGTTAACGTCGAGGACGCAAACGTTCAGCCCATCCGCCTTGTTTTTGAAACCGGACTTCGCTCCGACCTTAACGAGTTCAACATCACCCGCATCTCCGACGAGACACACATCGCCGCCGACGGCCACACCAGAATCTTCTGGAATAACTATTTCGATATAGAAGCCGAATCCCACGACGATCACGTAACCGCTATATCGGAATTCACCCCCAACAAGGAAAACGAGCGCTTCTACTACACCTTCGACTCGGCCGTTCATAAAAGGGTCGGCAACGCCTACGAGATCGTTTCCGAAAACGAGGGCCTCGATGTAAACGGCACCTACTATCACCGCCGCTACGTCTTTGAAGCAGGAGCCGACGAGCCCATCTTCTTCTATGAGCAGATGTCGAAGGCCTCCATTCAGGCCGCTATCGATAACGGCTTTAACGCCAGCTTCGAAAGCCTTGAGCACAACACCGTAGGCGCCTGGGTCGTACCTGCAGGAACTCCCGCAAGAGAGCTGAATATGTACGACCGCGAGAAGACCTCCAACCCCACGAACTCTGCTCACATGATCTTCCACCCCTATATAACCGAGCAGAATAATCTGGTCTACGTTGATATGAACCTTGGAAACAACGGTTTCCTTTCGGTTACCCCCGCAACGGGACTTAAGATCACCAAGACCGTAGACCTTTTCGAGGACGGAACCTCCGACCTCTTTAAGTTCAGAATTACCGCACAGACAAGCGGCACCTTCGACAGCTGGATAACCCCCATCGGCGAGACCCCCTCGGGTGAGGCTACTAAGGTCACCCTTGCAGGCGGTGTTTACGAGTTCGAAATGAGAAAGGATCAGACCTTCTGGCTTTCGGGACTTTCGGCCAACACCGCATACACCGTTGAAGAGGTCTCGGATAACGACGACTATAAACTGAAGTCGGTCAAGGTAAATAATCAGTCCACCGGCCTTGTTGCCGCAGGCACCATCGCTCAGTATATGATCGACGACGTTCAGTTCGTCAACACCGCCGTAGGCGAAGGCGACCTGGTTATCACCAAGCAGGTCGTAAACGAAAGCGGCAACCCGATCGACGTCAGCGACAGCGTAACCTTCACCGCAGAGGTCACCCTTACCGATAAGAGCGGCAACCCCGTTTCGGGTACCTTCGGAAGCGTTACCGTTCCCGCAAGCGGTAAATTCACCGTAAACCTTAAGGAAGGCGAGTCGGTCATTCTCAGAGGTATCCCCGAGGAGACCCGCTACACCGTTAGTGAGACCGACATCCCCGCAGGCTTCGCCCTGAACACCGAAAAGAGCAATCTTTCGGGAATCGTTGACGCTACCGCCAACGATCAGGCCCTTATCGTAAACGATTATACCCCCGTTTCTACAGACGGAAGCCTTATTGAGGTGCTCATTTCCAAGGAAATAAGCGGAAACCGCACCGATTGGCAGGACGGCGAGTTATATGAATTCAAGGTGGATCGTATAAACATCGCAAGAAGCAGTTATGAACAGGTCTTTATTGTCGGAATTAACAGCTACGATATTCCCAAAACCGCAGACGGAAGCCTCCTTTCTGAAATATACGAAGCCGCAGGCACCTACTACTACAGAATTACCGAGACCGAGGGCACTCAGGG
Source organism: uncultured Eubacteriales bacterium (assembly GCA_964599835.1). Classification (GTDB taxonomy): domain Bacteria; phylum Bacillota; class Clostridia; order Oscillospirales; family Acutalibacteraceae; genus SFWF01. The sequence goes on from CAZRHF010000004.1 coordinate 45,041, forward strand.
CGGAATCACCTACGACACCGCAGAGCGCCGCTTCTCGGTTGAGGTAGCCGACCCGGATATGGACGGTGACCTTGAAATAGTTGCCGTAAACAACGAGGTCGGAACCACCGTTACCAAGGACGGTAACATCTATAATGTTTCTGCAAACTTCAATAATGTATACGCTCCCACAGGCTCCGCTACCGTTAATATTACGGTAGACAAGGCTATGCAGGGCGACTACAGATTAAACGGATTCCAGTTTGCCCTCTACGACAGCGAGGATATCGAAAATGCCGACGAGGTACTTCGCTCCACCGTTACCGACGTACAAGGTAAGGCAAGCTTCTCCCTGACCTACGCACCCACCGACGCCTCTATGGCAGGAAACAGCTACACCTACTGGATGGCTGAATTAAATACCGGCAACCCCAACATCACCTACGACGACACCGTCTATAAGGTTACCGTTACCGTAAAGGATAACGGCGACGGCACCATTACCGCCACCCCCGTTATCGAAGGCGTAGCACAGGGTAATAACCCCACCTTCACCAACGTCTTCACCCCTTCTGCCTCGGCCTTCGTGACCCTCACCGCCAACAAGACCGTCGAGGGCGACAGAATTCTTAATAACGGCGAGTTCGATTTCGTTATTGAGGCTATGACCCAGGGCGCACCTATGCCCGCAAACGGCACCGTACAGAACTCCGCAAACGGCGCAGTCGTATTCGACACCATTGAGTTCACCGAGGCAGGTACCTTCAAGTATAAGATCTACGAGTCCAAGGCTGATCCCATCGGAGGCTTCACCTACGACAGCCGTTTCTATGAGATTACCGTAACCGTTACCGACAACGGCGACGCAACCCTTTCGGCCTCTGTTTCCAGAGTTGTTAAGGCAAGCGAAAACGATTCGGGCAGAACCCTTGTCGCAAGCGAGCTTATGACCTTTAATAACGTTTACGACGCAACAGATGCAAGGGTCACCCTGTCCGGCACCAAGCTCCTGACCGGCAAGACCCTTCAGAATGACGAGTTCGGATTCGCAATTTCGTCGGCAGATCAGGGCGCACCGATGCCTTTGACCCGCTATGCTAAGAACAATGCCGACGGAAGCTTTGCTTTCGGAGAGATCGTATTCGATAAGGCCGGCACCTACATTTACACCGTTACCGAGCAGGCTACCGCCGACGACAGATACACCTTCGACAGGTCGGTCTACACCGTAACCGTAACCGTTACCGATAATTCCGCAGGTCTCCTCTCGGCTGAGGTTTCCCTTAAGAAGGACAATATGGATTCCTCCGAGATAGTCTTCCGTAATTCCTTCGTCCCCGCCCCCATCGAGTATGATATCCATACCGATTTCGGCGGCTCCAAGATGCTTAGCGGACGTCCCCTCGAAGCAGACGAGTTTGAGTTCAGGCTTATCAATGCCGCAAACGGTCAGCAGATCGGCGAGACCGTAAGGAACGATGCAAACGGCGGATTTAAGTTCCCCGCAATAGTTCTTCACGAGGCAGGAATCTACCACTTCAAGATCACCGAGGTCTTAGGCGATGAAGCAGGTGTTTCCTACGACACCGCCGCCTACCACGTTCGCCTTGAGGCAACTCAGGACGAAAGCGGACTCCTCTCCATTGCCGACAAGCGTCTGGTCAAGGCTACTGTAGTCAAGGAAGAGGTAAGCGGAGTTCTCACCGAGGTTACCCACTACGAAAACATTACCGCAAACGGCGAGATTCTATTCAATAACGTTTACGAGGCATCTCCCGCCTACGTGACCTTCACCGCCACCAAGACCCTTACAGGCCGTGACCTTATCGACGGCGAATTCAAGTTCGATCTTCATAAGACCGACGACACCTTCGCCTACAGCGAGAACACCCTCCTTCAGGATGACATAGTTTTAACCCTCGGCGACGACGGAAAGGGCGAGATAACCTTCCGCCCCGTTTCCTTTGACGAGACAGGCACCTTCTACTTCGTTATCCGCGAGGATGAGGTTGACGAAAAGGGCATCACCGCCGACAAGACCGTCTATGAGATCGAGGTTACCGTAACCGATCCCGGAGAGGGAAGACTGGAAGCTTCGGTCAAGGTCGGAGGAGAGGATATCACCGCTGCCACCTCCGAAAAGGTTACCTTCAACAACCTTTATGAGGCTGAGGCCACCGAGATCGTTATAAAGGGTACCAAGACCTTAAACGGACGCGAGATCAAAAACGGCGAATTCAGCTTCACCCTCTTTGATAAGGACGGGGCCGAGATCGAGACCGTTACCAACGATCAGAGCGGAAGCTTCGTCTTCACCGCCATCCCCGTAGACGAGGCAGGAACCTACACCTACACCGTCCGCGAGGTAAAGGGCGACGAGGAAGGTATGACATACGACGCTACCGTTTACACCGTCACCGTAACCGTTACCGATAATCTCGACGGCACCTTCAAGGTTGAATATGCCTATGCCGCCGACAGAGTAGGAGCCGAGGCTGTGCGCTTCGTAAACAACTACACCGATCCTACACTTCCGCAGATCCCCGTTACGGGCGACTATAATAACTCTCTCATTCTCTGGATCGCTGCCTTCTTCGTCAGCGGCGGACTCCTCGGCGGAATAGCTCTCTCGAGAGTCCTCAGAAGAAAAGAAAACTAAAAATAAGATAAAAAATATCGGCTACGATTTCGTAGCCGATATTTTTATTTAATAAATTTTCCTTTTTCGAAGCGGCCTTCCTGTACGGTACCGTCGGTCTTTTTATAGATTCCGTAGCCGGTGCGTTCGTTATCTACGTAGTCACCCTCGTAGCTTGACCCGTCGGGCCATACGTAGCGACCCTTGCCCGTGCGGGTTCCGTCTATATAGTCGCCCTCGTAGACGTCGCCGCTGGCCCAGGTGAATTTACCCTTTCCGGTCCGCTTTCCCTTTACGAAGTCGCCCTCGTAAACGTTTCCGTTTTCCCAGAAATAGGTTCCCTTGCCGGTGCGTTCGTTATCTGTGAAATCGCCTTCATAGCGACTGCCGTCAGTCCAGCTGTAAACGCCCTTTCCGTGACGGTTACCGTCCTTGTAGCCGCCCTCGTAGACCTCACCGTTGCTCCAGATGAACTTACCCTTACCGGTGCGGCGGTTGTCGATAAAGTCGCCTATGTAGTAGTTCTTGGTGTCGCCCCAGAAGTAGTAGCCTTCTCCGTTACGCTTACCGTCCTTATAGTCGGCTGAGGCAAAGCTTTGGTCACTGAATACCTCAATGCCCTTGCCGTTCATCTTATCGTTTTCGTATATGCCGTAATCCCAGCCGCCGCTTGCATAGGTCTTGAGACCGATTCCCGAGAAGACCGACTTTTTAAGGTCACCCTCGTAAACGGTTCCGTTGCTGTAGATATAGCGGCCCTTTCCGGAAAGCTCGCTGTCGGCAAATTCGCCTTCATAGCGGCAACCGTTGGCGTAATATCTGCGTCCGAGACCGGTGCGCTTTCCATCAACGAAATCGCCCTCGTAATAGTTATCTTTTCCCCAATGGTAAACGCCCTTTCCGTGACGCTTGCCCTTAAGGAAGCTACCCTCATACCATTCGTCGGGACCGTAATAAAATTTGCCCTGTCCCGTTCGGGAGTTTTCGATAAAATCGCCCTCGTAGCGGCTTCCGTCGGGCCAGGTGTAGGAGCCTCGGCCGTGGCGCTTTCCCTTTACAAAGCGTCCTACGTATTTGTCTCCTCCCGAAAAGATCATTTCGCCGAAGCCGTGGGGAGTACTGCCCAAAACGTCGCCGCTGTAGACGTTGCCGTTTTCAAGCACGAAACCCGTCACCTTTCCCGTAGGAGTTTCGGTCGAAGCGACGATGGGGTTGGGGGAGGGAGGAACAAATGCGGGAACGACGGGCACCTCTATTTTAGGCTTTTCGGGGACGGCGGCATTTCCCGAAAGCAGTTTTGCCAGCGTCTGATAGATAAGAGCCTCTATTGCCCCGGCTCTTGCGCCTAAGGTTGAGTTTAAAGCGGCGGAAGGTTCAGGAGTTACCTTCTTTGTTGGTGCGGCAGGCTTTTGTGCGGCGGTCGCGCCCTGCGCACCCTTGAATTCTCCGAATTTGTCGGCCGAAAAGAGGGTGGCATAAAAGCTTTCAAGATCTTCGTATTTGTGGAAGAAGACAGATTGTATGCGATTAAGGCGCATAGCCATTCCCATAGGAAGGGTAACGTCCTCAAGATAAATAAGGAAGCGCTTCTTGTCGAGGTCGCGGGCGAAATTCAGCTCGTCCTTGCAGTTGTTGGAGGCGAGATAATTTTCGCTTATGAAGGCGATAAAATAATCGCAGTTATTTATATGGCTGGCGATAGTCTCGTCCCATTCGTTACCGGGATCGATTCCCTCGTCAAACCAAAAGCGATAGCCCTCCTGCTGAAGCCGCTCAAGGATAGAGATGACCTTGTCGCCGTCGCGGTGGGCATAGCTGATAAAAATATATTTTTCATTTCCCTTATAGGGTATTGGGGTGCTCATATCAAGTCCGCCTTTGTGAAAAAGTTATATCGAATATATTATAGCCCCGTTATCGGCTTATGTCAAATGCCAAAAGGTCGATTTTTCGGTCTCTTATACGGTTTCTCAGCCTGGTTCGACTGATTTTTATCTCTCCGCCCTCTAAAAGCGGATCCCTTGTGAGGAAGACCCTGTGAATGCGGTAGGAACGGGGAAGGCGGTCAAGACCGTCGGATATCTCCCTTTTAAGGATCTCGTATTCTTCCTCGGTAGGCTCCTTTTCGGTTCTGATAATGAGCACGAGCCGCTCGTTAAGCTCGTCTCCAAGTACAGTAAGCTCTTTCGCAAGGCTCAGACTGAAGACCTGCTCGGCAAGGTCAGGGTTAAGGTTTTCGCCGTTGTCGCCGATGACAAGATCCGACTGCCTTCCTGCAATATGGTAGTTGCCTCTGTGGTCGCGAAAGGCTACGTCCCCCGTATCGAACCAGTCGGTAAGGGTAAGTCCGACCCCGTCTGTTATCTGTCTTTTGCAGACCGAATCGCCTCTGACGTAAAGCCTGCCGTTTGCCCTTATCTCAAATTCCACCGACGAAAAGCTTTTTCCTGCGCAGGGCAGGGCGCGGTCCTTGGGTCTCTTCGAAAAATCCACCGCCGCAATGCCTATTTCGGTGCTTCCGTAGCCCGAAAACAGAGGATACCCCATCGAACAAATAAACTTCATTGCCGAGGCTTTAAGATAGCTTCCTCCCGAAATAAGGAAACGTACCGAGCTTCCCAGCACCCTGTTTTGCAGAGGACGGAGGAATATCTTCGGGAAGATAAGTCCCCCGCGGGGGAAAAGATTCTGAAGAAAATAAGATATTTTAAGGCAGACCTTAAGATATCCCCGCAGAAATGCCGGGCGGTTACCGATTTCTTCAGCAACGCGCTGTTCGGTGCCGTGCCAGAGCAGGGGTACCGAAAAAACGTGGGTGACCTTAAGCTTTCTTGCCGTTTCGAGTAAGGGGGCAGTACCTCTTTTTCCCGAAAATATGAATACCGCCCCCGTAAACAAAAACCATAAATAGGAGGCAATAAGTCCGAAGATGTGGTAAAGGGGAAGAAGCATCAGCATACGTATCTCGCCTCCCGCGCCCTTGATTATACGGGGGTTGCGCTCCACCGCCTCGCGGCTGTTAAGTATCTGTGCCGAAATTTCCCTGCCCGAATAAAGGCATATCTTTTCCTGTAGGGTGGTACCGCTGGTGGTGATGGCGATGCAGTCGGCAAAGGGATGCTCCGAGCGCTTCTTTACGCCCCCACCAAGCTCTTCGTAGGAGATGTTTTTCCGACCGAAGGAGGGCTCCTCGCGGGTAAACAGAATGAATTCCACCTTAAGGGTGGAAAGCACCGAGGTGATATGTCCGTCGGGCTGACGCAGGTTTATGAGATAGGGCTTGTTTCCGCTTTTGAGTATGGCCCAGAAAAGCAGTAACCACTCGGCGCAGTTATTGCCGTAAAGTCCGACAAAGCTACCCTCGCCGATCCTTTCGGCAATGGCTTCGGAAAGGGATTCTATACGGGCTTTTGCCTCCCGGTAGGTAAGCTCCATAACCTCTCCTTCGGTATAGGTTTTGGAAAAGATGCCCTCGTTGGAAAATACGATATTATAAATATCCTCAAGCCGTTTTTCGCTTTCTGCAAGACGGTCACATCCGCGGCTTAATATTCTTTTGATCTTGCCCGACATATCATCACCTCCCGAGCCTGACATAAATAAATTATACCACAATCTGAGGCTTTTCTTCAAGTATACCTTGAAAAGTGAATATCGTTCAAATTTTTATGTAAATTTTGCAAGTATTTGAGGTGAAAAGGAAATATAATTAAATTAAATAAAAACCTATGGAGGTATAATGATATGGCAGAAAACAGACTTATCGGAGATTATCCCGTAATCGGAATCCGCCCCACCATTGACGGACGAAGAGGAGTTCTCGGTGTGCGCGAATCCTTAGAGGTTCAGACTATGAATATGGCAAAGCGCGCCGCAAAGCTTTTCGAGGATAACCTTAAATATTCAAACGGCGAACCCGTAAAGGTAGTTATCGCCGACACAACCATCGGACGCGTCGGCGAAGCCGCCGCCTGTGCCGACAAATTCCGCAAGGAGGGAGTCGACATTACCGTTACCGTTACCCCCTGCTGGTGCTACGGTGCAGAAACTATGGATATGGACCCGAAC
>CAZRHF010000005.1:0-46428 GCA_964599835.1 uncultured Eubacteriales bacterium
CGGTGCAGGTAACAACCCCATGGTTGGTATGACCGTTGCTTGTGCTGTTGCAGTTGAAGAAGCTGCAAAATAATTAGGTTCTCCTAAAAAATAAACGGGCGGCCGATGACCGCCCCTACGACCGCCACCCGAGATGGTGGCGGTTTTGTTATATAAGTTAAAATTAAAACCGTCTACCGAAAGGTAGGCGGTTTTGGATTTATATTTCGCCGACGGCTTTGGCAAGCTTCATCATAGCGAAGGCGGTATAGATATGACAGTTGAGCCAGAAATTCTGAAGAGTCTCCTTGCAGTCGTTCCACATCCAATGGGTCGGGAAGACGCCGCTATCCTCCACCTGCATTCGGGTTATACTGTCGCCGAGAGCCTTTGCCTTTTCGAGGAAAAGCTCGTCCTTTGTAAATTCGTAGGCCGTCAGGAATTTGAGCATAATTTCAGCGGTGGAGGCGTCTATGGGGACGTACCAATGATACTGCTCAAGTCCTGCAGGAGATACCCATTTTTCATTCATATCGTAATGGTGATCGCTCCATGGAGCAAACTCGCCCCATACAACGAACTGATCTTCGATAAAGCGCATAAGCTCCCTTACCTTATTTTCGGTATCGGGCTTATCGGCATAGTTTTCGACAAGATATTCCAGATAATGGCCTGCAGGATAGTGGGTAAGGTTTACGTAGCTTCGGCCGATATAGCTATCCTCGAACTGACCCTCCCAGTTAAAGGGCTCACAGCGGTTTTTAAGCAGATATTCGAAATAGTTTTGCTCCAAGGTCTGCCAGCAGGGTTCATTCGTACGCTTATAAAAGGCGTTCAAGAACTTAAGAATTCCGAAGTCACAGCAATAGTTTTCGGCCTCGGGCTCGCCCGTCCGCTTCGACACCATAAGGTACCAGCTTCCGTTAGGCCGAACGGTCCTTTTATAATAGTCGGCGATCCTTCTTGCGGCTTCGAAGTATTTTTTATCTCCCGTTGCCTTTTCGAGGGCAAGATACATAGAGCCTGCCTGGGCGGGATAGATCATCATTACGCTGTCCTGCCTGTTTATCGCGGCAGGAGCGCACTCTTTTACGACCTCCATATTCATATCTTTAAGAGAATAGGTAGGCGGCAGGTCGCAGGTACCGTAGTTTTCGCCGTAGGTTATCGAAATAAGATAGTCGGCGGCATTGGTGGCAAGCTTTAAGGCCTCCCCGGCTATCTCAGGCTTAAGCTCGGCATAGGAAAGCATAGCGTTTACAAGGCTTCGTATCATCTTAGAGGGGTAAACGTTATGATAATAATCGGGGTCGGGCAGGCCGTGCTTCAGCCAATGCTGTGATATACCGTTTTTAAAGGTATATTCAAGGGCCTTTTCGGCACATTCCTTATAGGAACGGGCTCTTTCGGGGAGGTCGGCACGACCCGGAAAGGGGGCCGCCTTAAAGAAGGTGCGGGTTCCCGAAAGATATTTTTCTCCGCTTATACGGTGAATACCCTCCACCTTAAGGGTCACCATTCCCACGGGGATATCCTTCCAGATAGGGGTAAGCGGGGCAATAAGACTATCGGAAATAAAGGAATGAGTATTTCCTTTACAGTCGGTAGCAGTATATTCATATTTGCTTGCGGCAGGAATTTTATGAAACTCGAAGGAGGGAACGTAAATAAACTGCGACGCGTTTACGTTCCAGAAGGAGTTTCCGTTTACTCCGCCGGGTTTAATGAGGTTTTCTTCGCTGTTATATTCGTCGAGGGCTCTTTTTGCAAATTCATCCATATAAATACCTCCGTTTTTTCGATAGTAGCATATTTTTAAAGGCTTTTCAATTATTTATGGAAATATTCGATACTTTTATGGAAATAATCAATATCCGTACCGTCAACAATGGGAAGGGAGCTATCTATATGATAAGACCCGCCTCGGAAATCCGAGACGGGCTTTATGTTTTTTTAAATATTTTGCACCGTTACCTGATGTGATGAGCTATGATAAAGGCTTTTTTGCGTTTCCTCTATTTTCTCTTTACGGATATTTCAAAGAGATGATCGCAGGATTCGCATATTTCAAAGCTGCTGCTTTCTTCGCCGGGAGATATTTTTGCCTCCCATATATCGCCTATGTGGTCACATTTCGGGCAGACGCTGTAAACGTAGACGGCGTTTTCGGATTTGGAATAATATTTAATATTCTCTCCCGACACACCGTTTCCAAAGCCAAAGTTCAGCTTAAGAAGATAAAACACAAGTACGCCGCAAAGGACGAGCATTATAATATTTCTGAGATTGAACTCAAATTTGAATTTGCCCTGTCCGTCATTCGGAGCAGGTGCGTTGTTTTCTGCGGTTTCCTCCGTTACGGGGGCTGTTGTATTCTCACTCATATTTAACTCCTGATTTTACTTTATTCAGACAGCTCGTGGATCTTGTCGTGTAATATAACATAAACATAAGTATAATACTGCGTGACCGATTCTTCTACTTCCAACATAACCGAAACGCCGATTGTCTCGGTTTCGTAGGTGGCGGAGGAACTACTATCGGTCTCGTTAATTTCTGCCTCGACGCCGAATCCTTCATCAAAAAAGTCGCAGAAATGATTGAAGAAATATTCACCCTTGCTTACGCCATCCATAAATTTCAGGCATAAATAAAGCTCATATAATTCCTTATTTTCATTATGGCTGAATCCGTAATTGGCACCCACCGTAATGCCTTCTTCAATATCTCCGTAAACCTTTCCCGAGTCTGCTTTAAATACATCGGCAAGATATGATTCAATATCTTCACGTTCAAAATCCGATGAGGTTATGTATCCGTCATTGGAGGTAGCAGGAGTGAGTTCGGGGAGATCTTCACGCACTTCTTTTACCTCATCATAGATCATACCGAATCTCAGACCGAAAGGCAGAAGCTTGTCGTCCTCGGTTAGGGTCTCTTCCCCGCCGCAGACGGCCAGCGAAAGGCAGGGCACAAGTACCAACATTAGTGCAACAAGTTTTTTATATTTTTTTCTTCTTGGCTTATTATAAATCATCGGCTTTTAGCCGAATAATTTATTTACGGAAGGTTATGTTATTCCAGTGAAACAAAAACGCTTTCCTCGTAGCCTTCAAACATCCATTCTACAAACTCATTCAGATAACCGGCCGCCTCTTCAAAATAGCTTTCTGCGCTTTTGTCTTTGTCAAATGCCGAAAGGGTTAAATAGGCAGAGTGCTCGGATGCCGGATATTCCAGCACAGCATTCCAGGCTTGCTCTTTGAACTCGTCGGTGCCGGCTGTTTCCGCTTTCTCTCGTCCGATTTCGAGGTTATCACTGAATTCGTCGACAAATTCAACGTAAAACTCTGTAATAGCCGTAGCCGCCTCCAGCATTTCCTCGTCGGTCTTTGCGTTTTCCACAAGTTCCTTTAACTCGGTAACATCATTTATAATGCTTTTTTCAAATTCGGCGTCGATTTCATAAAGCTCAGTTAAATTTTCTTTAACTTGCATTTTCTCTCCGCCGCAGGCAGCCAGTGAAAGGCTGAGTACAAGTACCAACATTAGTGCAATAAGTTTTTTCATAATTTTTTTCTCCTTTTGGTTTTTTATAAATCATCGGCTTTAAACCGAATAATTCCGTGCTTCTTCGACGTTTTTAAGTATCCTTCTTACCGAGCGTTCGCTGTAGTTGTATTTTCGGGCGAGGCCGCGGATGTTTGTTCCGTCGTATTCCTCGTTTATACAGCTATAGATAAACTCTTTACTGTAAAACTCGACGGGGAAGGTTATCTGTTGACCGCGGTATTCCTCGAAAAGAAGCTTGGCATTTTCCTTTCCGACGAGCTCGGCGATATCTCTGTAAAGGCTGTTAAGGTCTTTTATCTCACACTTCATAAACAAATAACTTCTCACTTTATCTTTTCTCCTTCTAATTTATAACAAAACGGTGAACCTTTCCACAGACCCAAGTCATTGACATTTTCATTGTGTTTTGTCAATTTCGGTCGAATTTTGTTCCCCTTCAATAGGTTAGATAAGAAAAAGATGAAAAGTGACCACATTTTTTATAAAAAATAAAACGCAGAACGTATCTGCGTTTAATTTTACGATATTTTTTCGGTTTTTCGGGTCTGAACCGTGTAGGAATACTTAGTACCGGAATAATTAGGGCCACAATCATAGTACACTACCGTACCGCCGTTTTCGCCCGATACGCTTGTCACATAGAGATCCGTCGGTGACGTGCCCTTTATGCGTCCGACTATTTTATCGGTGGTAGTATCGATAATTATTATATCGGTAGCTACGGCGTTCTCCATTCCTCCGGCGTTATACGGGTCGAGAACTATATAATCTCCGTAGGACCATATACCTCCGTATTTTACGGTGACCGATGATATTTTCTTTTTATTTCCGAAATCGCTTCGGTTCGCCGAATAGAGGGTGCCGAGGTCGCCCCCACCGTAAAGATAATACATTTTATCTCCTATAAGAACATAGTCGACGACACCGTCGTACCGTCTTTCAACATTAAAATCATAATCGGTCTTATACAGCTTTTCGGAGCCATGAGTCCAGGTGCAAAACCGAACTCCGTCCTTTGCCACGGTAAAATGAAATATAGATTCAAAAGCCCCTGCTTCGGCAAATTTCTTAGAATAATAGCCGGTGCCGTCGAGGTTACAGCGGTAAAGATAATAGGCAAAGTCGTCGGATTCTTTTCCGTACGACCACCAATACACCTTGCCGTCGTAAACGTTAAGGTATTGTACCCAGCTTCCGTAGGTATCGGTAAAATTCTTTATATGTACGGTGGAGGCTCCGCCGTTTATGTTTTTGGAAACAAGATCACCGTTTTCTATGGAATAGACCGTATCGCCTACAATGGCATAGCCAGTGGAGCCATACGTCTTTTCTCTGCCGAAGGTCTCTGAGCTATAGGGAGAGCCTAAGAATTCCACCTGTTCCTCCACCTCTTCTGAGGAAGATGCGGAGGAGGAAGAAGGCGTTGAGGAAGACGATGAAGTTGAGGAAGACGATGAAGTTGAGTTCTGAGAGGAGGCGGGCTTTGAAGAAGTACCCGACGAGGAGGTGCCGCCTGTGTCCGAAGGCTTTGAGGAAGATGAGGAAGATGAGGGATCAGAGGATGCAGGCTTTGAAGAGGTGCCCGACGAGGAGGTATTTACAGACGAGCTGCCGCCCGAGGAGGAGCCGCTCTGTGAAGAAGAGGAATCGGACGAGAACTGGTCGGTCTTATCGCCCGATGGGAGGGAGGGATGAGGCTCTTCATAAGATGAAGCGCCCGAATTATCCGCCGACGCGGTGGGGGTATTCCCGGAGCCTGCGCCGAAAAATCCGCCCGAAAGCAGTATTATAAGCATAATAATTATCAGGGCAATAAGCACGGCGCCGAAGAGCAACATTCCCGCAATTTTAAGCGCCTCGGAGTTGCGCTGACTTCGGGCGATACCCATAATTACCGCTACGGCTTTTTTGTCCTTACTGCCCGTAACGCTGCAGAGTATCTCCTGGGCTACCGCCATACTGAGAAGTCTTGTGCCGATGGCGTAGCGAAGGGCGTTGGCTATCATAGAAATGAGCTCGCCGCTGTAGACGGGCTTTTCTATTCCGCGAAGCTTAAGCTTTGCCTTAAGATTCTTCTTGGCCACCCTTATACGGTTGGAGACGGTGGTTCGGGGAAGACCCTGAAGGCGGGCTATCTCGGAGACGGTAAGCTTATCGTAATAAAGTCGGATAAGCAGCTCCACCTGCTCGGCGGGGAGCTCCTTCAAGACCTCGGTCACGTCGGCCGAAACGGCAGGGTCGCCGTCGGTCTCGTCCTCGGTGTTGGGGTCGTATTCCTCAAATGTGACACCCGGATGATTCTTATTCCAGACCGCAAAGGAGCAGTTCTGTGCGACCTTACCCAGCCAGGGATAGAACGCCTCCGAATCACGCAGATTTTTAATGCCCGACAGAACCGAAAGATAGGTGTCCTGAATGGCATCGTAGGTATCCTGATCGTTTTTAAGATAACGGCGGCAAACCGAAAAAACGTAGCGATAGGTTGAAACGAAGAGCCTTTCGAAGGCCTCCTTTTCCCCCTGAATTGCCAGCTTTATAAGGGCGGTGTCGGCAGGAGCCGACGAAAATCCGCTGTATTCAAGGTCGTCGTATATTTCGGCAATATCCGACGGGGTATTCAGTTCCTTCAAAAGACTCACCTCCCGATGCTTATATATTCGACATTTTAACCGAATATTCCTTCATTGTCAACATCGGAAGGTGCAACTTATATTAGCCGAGGGTTGCCTTGTATATCTTATTGTCGTCCATAATTGCCATTACCGAGCAGTCACCTGTAAGGTTAGAGGGGTGAAGGCTCACGATATGATCGGATATCTCGGAAAGCTTTTCGTGCTTTGTAAGGTCGGTGCCGAGGACGGTATACTGTGTTTCACCCGTCCAGACGGTGCCGTCGTTCATGGTGATAACGGTGGAGTAGGCGAAGATGGCGTCCTTGATATCGGATACCTTATAGCCGTCGGGAAGGTTTACCGCAAATTCGTCAGCGCTCCAGCCGTCCTTAAAATAAAGCTTGGTGTCGTTATCGTTTTTGGAGTATAAGGGAGAGGTAAACTGATGATTGAAGCCGAAGTCGAAGACCTTATCGAAGGTGTAATCCAGAGAGCCGAAGTGGAGACACTGATTACCCTGAACCTTCATGGTGCCTGTAATGGCGCTGTAAAAGACCTTTCCGTCGGCCTCGATGTAGATGGAGGGATTGAGGGTATCGGTGACGGCAAGCTTGTCTACCTTTTTCGTAAAGCTTTCATCTTTATAATCGTAGATGTAAAGGGGCTCGTTGTCGAGGCCGTCTTTAAGACCGCTGGCCTTGAAGGAGTTAAGGTACATAGCGCCCTTATCGTCAACCGACATTACGTAGAGAGAGCTGTTGAGCATACCCTTGAAGGCATAGAAGATATCGCCCTTAATATCGGAGCAGAGATATTCGTTTCCGTTTTCAACTATTACGGTATATCCGCTTGCATTTTTATAATAGACCTCGTTTTGAGCTATAACGTATTCGGAAACCTCCTTTTCGGAATGAAGACGGTCGCCGCTGTCGGTATAGAAGACGTTACCTGCGCTGTCGGAAACGATACCTGCGGTGATATCGACGGCGGTAAGGGCGCCTTCGGTCTCCTCGGAGCTGAAGTAGAGGGTGAAGCCTTCGCTCTCGTAAATATGTTCGGGAAGCTCTTCGGGGGTCACCTGTTCTTCGGTATTCTCTACGGGTGCGCTTACTACGGTATCCGGCTCAGAGGAGTTTACCGATGGGGCTGAGGTGTCGGCAGAGGTGCCGCAGGCGGCAAGGCCCATAATGCTTACTGTGCTGAGTGCTACTGCTAAAAGTGTTTTTACGTTTTTCATTTTCGTTTCTCCTGACGTTTTGTTTTTTGAGAGGTTTTTTACCCCTTTCGTGAGTAAGGTGTGTTTGAGTTTTTAAAAAGTTTTAAATTTTTCAAAAATTTTTAAAAAAGTTTTTATCCGCCTTGACCGTAGGGTAAAAATATGGTAAAAATAGATAGGTGATAAAAATGAAAAAGCTTTTGGCAATACTTATTTCTTTATGCGTTATGTTTTCCCTCACAGCCTGTTCGGGACTTGAGGACGTTTTGGATCTCGGCGGGTCGGGTCAGGTCATCTTTAATCCCACCACCGAAAAGAAGGGTATCGAGAGGGTCGACTGTGACACACTTGACGTTACGGTAGATATCTCCTCCGCTCACATCGCCCTTGACACCGAGGAATACCACCGTTTTGTAAATCTGAGCGAGACCGAGCAGAAGGTCTATCTTGCTATCGAAGAAGCTGTTAAGATCGCCGATATCAGCGTCGACCTTACCGACCTTTCGATAAACTACGAAAGGGCTATGGAGATAGCACAGATATTTATGGCCGACTGTCCCCAATATTTTTATCTTTCCAAATATATAAACGCCACCCACTACGAGGGTTCTGACGATGCGGTGGAGCTGAGACTTTATTATACCGACGGCAAGATCACCGATACCATGGAGGGCGAGACCCTTACGGCAGAGGCCGACCGCGATACTATCGAGTCGCAGATAGAGGAATTTAACGATACCGTCGAGGATATTTTGGATGATATTCCCGTTTACGCCTCCGACGAGGAGATGGTCAAGGCCATTCACGACTATATCGTCGATAATACCGATTACGACGAAGCGGCCGCCGAGCTTATCGACACCGACGATATGCCTCCCGCCTACACCGCCTACGGCGCCCTTTGCGAGGGTATGGCGGTTTGTGAGGGTTATGCTAAATCCTTCCAGTTCCTTTGCTACAGCGTGGGAATAAACTGCGCTCAGGTCTACGGAAGCGGCGACGGTGAGCCCCACATGTGGAACCTCGTGGACATCGACGGCGAGTGGTACCACACCGACCTTACCTGGGACGACCCCGTAGGCGGAGACGGAAGAGTTTATTACGATTATTATAATCTTTCCTGGGATGAAATGAAGAAGGATCACGTTATGGACGATAACTTCTTAAGACTTCCGTAATATAAAAACACAAACCGTCGTAAGGACAGGCAAAAATTTTCACCCCTTTCATACAATTAAGTGTGAAAGGGGTTTTATTATGCTTGCATTTTTACTGCAGATAGCATCCAATATCTTTTATTTTGCGCTTCATATTACGGGGATAGGCTCCTTCCCCCCTGCCCTTACGGCAAAGGAGGAAAAAGAACTGCTCCTACGTATGCAGAACGGGGATGACGGCGCGAGACAAAAGCTTATAGAACATAATTTAAGACTGGTTGCCCACGTTATCAAGAAATATTACAGCAATTCCTGCGACCAGGAGGATCTGATCTCTATAGGCACCATCGGACTTATCAAGGCGGTTTCTACCTTTAAACCCGAAAAGGGAAGCAGGCTTGCCACCTACGCCTCCCGATGTATCGAAAACGAGGTTCTGATGTATTTTCGGTCGATTAAAAAATCGAGTCAGGACCTGCATTTCGGGGACCCGATAGAGTCCTCCAAGGACGGCACCGCACTTACTCTTATGGACGTGATCGCGGATGAAGTAAATATTGCCGACGAAATAGACAAAAAGGTCAAGCTTACAAGGCTTAAGGTCTTGCTTGAAACCGCCCTTGACGACCGCGAAAAGGAGATAATACGGCTTAGGTACGGTATCGGCGCGAAAAAGGAACTGACCCAACGGGAGGTTGCAAAGATCCTCGGGATATCGAGAAGTTACGTCTCAAGGATTGAGACCTCTGTACTTAAGAAGCTTCGGCAGATGCTTTAAACTGTGTTGGGGTGAGTCCCGTTGTTTTTTTGAAAAAGCGGCTGAAATAAAGCTCATCGGAAAAACCGCAGAGAAGGGCGATCTCTTTAAAAGGCTTGTCTGTAAAGGAAAGAAGCTGTTTTGCCTGCCTTATCCTGAGAGCCAGGATATAGGCCTTGGGGGTCAGTCCGTACTGCTTTTTAAAGGTGTTTATAAAGTGTACCGCCGTAAAGCCTGTCTCTTTTGCAAGGTCTGTTACCGAAATATCGGATGCAAAATTCTTTTCAATATATTCGGCGGCCTTATCTATTGGAGTATTCTCCTTCCTGACGGTTAAAAGACTGTATATGATATCCTTGCAGTAATGAAGGTGTATGGAAGAAATGACAGGATGATGACAGTAGATACAGCTTTCCAGCATTAACATATTAAAACCGAATCGGGTCGGGTCGGAAAGCTTCTGTTCCCCTTCGGCCGGTTCGTCGGGAGAGGTGAATTTTATCATACAAAGCTCGGCGGTAGTGCGTATTTCTCTTTTAAAAGACTTATGCGGAGGGCAGTATATTACGGCAGGAGCGGTAGCGATTTTTGTTTCTCCTTCCCCTATCGAATAGGAAAAGCTTCCGCTTTTAAGGCAGAAAAGGGTTGGCTCCGAGTAGGTCTCGCTTTTAAATCTGAATTTGGTAAGATTTTTAAAATATGTACAAAAAGCTATTTCAAGTTCGCTTATCACCGATATCACCCATTTTAATTTAGTCCATATTAAGTATAATTTATTCCATTGAAAAAATCAAGCCTCCGAGGTACTATTTGCTTAAAGGAGTGATTTTTATGGAAATTATTACCGAAAACTTTAACACACCCGTTTACGGCGAATACGACATTATAGTAGTGGGCTCGGGTCCTGCAGGCTGTGGCGCGGCCATAACCGCCGCAAGGCAAGGTCTTAAGGTTCTTCTTATTGAGAAAAACAACTGCTTAGGCGGTGCCTGGACGACGGGATTTATGAATCCCCTTTTCGACTATGAGAAAAAGGACGGTATTCTCATAGAGTTTATCGACGCCCTGAAAGATAAAAACCAATGGGGCGGCTTCTGGGGTCATAGCTTCAACTATGAATATATGAAGTATATCCTCGAAAATAAGGCAATAGAAAGCGGCGTTGAAGTTCTTTACAACACCAATTTTTCCAAGACTCTTTGCGAGGATAAGAAGGTTTACGGTGTTGTTTTTGAAGACATTGAAGGACGTTTTGCGGCAAAGGCAAAATACGTTTTCGACTGCACCGGAGACGGAAACGTAGCCGCCGACGCAGGCTGTGCTTTTGAGCTTGGCGAGGACGGCGACTATACAAAATGCCAGGCAATGACCCTTATGTTTCTGGTTGGAAACATTCCCGAAAAATATAAAGACGGCCTTAAGATATATGATATACTGCAGGCGGTCTACGATAAGGGCGGCAAGGAGATTCCCTTTAAGGTGCCCTACCTTATACCCGCACCGAATACCCATTTTGGAGTAGTACAGTTTACCCACATGTACGACTACGACCCCCTATCGGCCAGGACACTTACCGAAGCTACCATAGAGGGCAGAAGACAGCTTATCGAAGCCTTTGAGCTGCTCACAAAATATGATGACGACTTTAAGGACCTTGAGCTTATAACCTCGGCAGGAGTTCTGGGGGTCAGAGAATCGCGCAGAATTATAGGCGAATACAGGATAACCCTTGAGGACATACTCGGCGGCGCACAATTTGAGGATGCGGTAGCAGAGGTAACATTCGGAGCAGATATCCACACAAAATCCAATAAGGGTCAGAAATGCTTTAAAGTTAAGCCCTATCAGATACCCATGGGTGCACTTATACCGAAGGGATATAGCGGAATTATCGTTGCAGGCAGATGTATTTCGGGCTCCCGCGAGGCAATGGCCTCCTACAGAGTTACGGGAAACTGTTGTCAGATGGGAGAAAGAGCGGCACTTAAAATTGCCCAAATTATTAAAGGATGATTTTCAGCGCATATCAGTAAATTATCTTGCCATTCACAAGTCTGCTCGGGAGGAGCAAGCCCCTCCCATACAAGGCTCACAAAAAGCAGATACAAAAAAAGCGGTTCTATTGAACCGCTTTTAATTATTCTTCGATATAGGTAAAACGTTTATAGGTTTTGCCGTCGCGCTCAACCGTTTCATTCCACATTGAAGCAGGTCGCACGAAGTAGTCACCGCTACCGTAGAGGGCTTTATAGACCACCATCGGCTCCATTGTTTCAGAATGGTTGGCGATGGCTATTACCTCATAAAGATTACCCTTGAAGTGTTTATATTTTCCAAGCTTGATTTCTTCCATATTACTTGCAGAACTCATACATTGTGCGGTAGGTTTCATATACGTCGAACTTGGAAACTACCTCAAAGGGGGCGTGCATTGAAAGAACGGGAACACCAAGGTCAACAACGTCGACACCCATATTCGCAATATACATTGCAACCGTTCCGCCGCCGCCTAAATCAACCTTGCCAAGCTCGCCCGTCTGCCAGGTGATTCCTGCCTCGTCAAGCATATTGCGGACGTATGCTACGTATTCGGCCGAAGCATCGGAGGTTCCTGCTTTTCCGCGGGCACCCGTATATTTTGTTATAACTGCGCCGTAGTTAAGCTTTGCGGCATTTTTTGGTTCCATAACATCCTTGAAGGTGGGGTCCATACCTGCGTTTACGTCGGCAGAGAGACACTTGGAATTTCTGAGGGCTACGGTATAGTCCACTCCCTGAGCTTCGGCTATATCGCGGACAACATAGCGGAGGAAGTCGGAATTAAGTCCGGTGTTTCCGTCAGAGCCGATCTCTTCCTTGTCGGTAAGGATAGCGATGGCGGTCTTTTCGGGGTTTTCGACCTTGGTTATTGCCATAAGTGCGGGATAGGCACAGACACGGTCGTCGTGGCCGTAGGAGCCGATGAGACTGCGGTCAAAACCGATATCACGGGGCTTATCTGCAGGAACACATTCGAGCTCGGCAGAGAGGAAATCATCCTCGGTAACACCGTATTTTTCGTTTAAGATAGCCATAATATTAAGCTTTACAAGCTCGCTTGCCTTATCCTCCTTAAAGGGGCGGCTACCTATAAGAATGTTGAGCTCCTCGCCCTTTATGCCCTCGTTTAAGGTGCGCTTATACTGTTCCTGCGACAGATGGGGCAGAAGGTCGGTTACCACAAAGCAGGGATCGTTTTCATCTTCACCGATGCAGACGTCGACAACGGTGCCGTCCTTCTTGGCAAATACGCCGTGAAGGGCAAGGGGCATAGCCGTCCACTGATATTTCTTAATTCCGCCGTAGTAGTGGGTCTTGAAAAGGGCGAGCTCAAGATCCTCGTAAAGGGGATTGGGCTTAAGGTCGATTCGGGGAGAATCGATATGGGCGGCGGTAATCATAGTACCTGCATCTGCGGTGTTTTTACCGACAACCACAAAAGCAACCGTCTTACCGCGGTTGTTTACGTAGTATTTATCCCCTGCGTTATATTTTTTGCCCTGAACGTAGGGGGTGAAGCCTGCGGCCTCGGCAATTCGGATGGCCTCCTTTGCGGCCTCACGCTCGGTCTTGCCTTTAGCTAAAAAGTTTTTATAGCCTTCGCAAAACTCGGTTATCTTTTCCCATTTTTGGTCATCGACCGATTTAAGACCGTTTTTCTTGGAAATAAAGAGCTTTTCCTTTAAAAGCTCGGCCTTTGATTTTTCACTCATATTATTTTCCTCCCGTAAGTTTGATTATAAGGGCTTTAAAGCTTTCCTTAAAGCCCTCCATATCAGAATCGTTATATATTATGTTTTGTGTTTTTTCACGGTAATATTCATCGGGCTTACCTGCCGACATACGAAGCTCAGCCGCTTCTTCCGATATACTATCCCGAAGCATTATGCGTTTTTTGCGGATCTCCCGACCTGAAAGCACCGCAATTACATCGTCGCAGAGAACATCTGCACCCGATTCATAAAGGGTTGGGGCATCGAGAAGTATTTTACCACTTTCGGACTCCTCGATCTCGTTCTTAATAAGAGCGGTTATAAAAGGAAATATGGTTTTATTAAGAAGCTCGGTTTTTTCTTTTGAAACAAAGGCTTTTTTTGCAAGCTCACTTCGAGAAAGAACCCCGTCGGGAGTCAGTATATCCTCACCGAAGGCCTCGGATAATGCGGCAAGGCAGTTTTTATCGTCGGTGGCCTTTCGTGCCAGAAGGTCGCAGTTTACTATATGAAAGCCAAGCTTTTCGGCCACAGCACAGGCGTCTGTTTTTCCCGCGCCCGTAGGTCCCGTAAGTCCTAAAACGTATTTCATAGCTCGATCACCCTGAATGCCGCCGCGCGGATGAGACGGTTATATACCGCCAGCGATACACCCGTTTTTTCGGGGGCGTGAATGTATATTTTATCCTTACCTAAGGTGTCGGCTTTTCTGAGCAAAGAAAAAATGCTTTTAGCCTGGGCTTCGCCGTCATTTTTTCCGCCGTAGCATAAAAAGTCGGTCTTAATGTCCTCTATATCTTCGGTGAAGCAGATGGCAAGGCAGTTTTCCTTCTTGTTTACGAAATCGGCAAAGGCGGCAGATACGCCCTCCACAAGGGTCACCTCGGTTTTCGGTGAATAGTGCTTATATTTCATTCCCGGGGAGGCCACTTTTTCGCCCTTTTCAGGCTCGGCAAGGACGGCCTTATCTATAACGAGGTCGGGCAAGAAGTCTCTCAGCTGTTCGGCGGTGACCTTTCCCGGGCGGAGAAGCCTTGGAGGGGTTACCGCAAGAGAAACCACGGTGGATTCTACTCCTACGTCGCTACTACCCGACATTATGACTCCGTCTATCCTGCCGTCAAGGTCGGCTATAACGTGGTCAGCGGCGGTGGGGCTTGGGGAGCCAGAAATGTTTGCGGAGGGGGCGGCAAGAGGAAGACCCGCTCTTCTTATGACCTCACGGGCAACGGGATGTGACGGCATACGCACCGCTACCGTATCGAGACCGCGGGAAACACTTTCGGCAATTTTTTTGCTTTTCTTAAGAACTATCGTAAGCGGTCCCGGCCAGAAGGCCTCGGCCAATTTTTTTGCATCGGGGCTGAACCCAGAGACGGCCTGATCTATCATATCAAGGTCGCTTATATGGACGATAAGGGGGTTATCCTGGGGGCGACCCTTGGCTAAAAAGACCTTTTCAATGGCACTGTCGGAAAAAGCCGAGGCGGCAAGACCGTAGACCGTTTCGGTGGGAATGGCAACAACGCCGTCAGCTTTTAATATTTCTGCGGCGGCGGCTATTCCCTTTTTATCGTCGGTAAGTCTTTCGGTTTGCATTTCAGTCTTCCTTACTGCTCGGCTTCGGCCTTGAGCATTTCTGTTCTGTAGTAGGTTATGAGGGAATCGACAACCTCCTCCATATCGCCGTTTACGATCTGGTCAAGCTTATAAAGGGTGAGGCCGATTCTGTGGTCGGTAACACGGCCCTGGGGGTAGTTGTAGGTTCGGATCCTTTCGCTTCGGTCGCCCGTTCCAACCTGGGCCTTACGGTCGGAGGCAATGGCCTCGTTCTGTTTCTCCTGCTCTATCTCGTAAAGACGAGAACGAAGGACCTTCATTGCCTTATCTTTATTCTTAAACTGGCTTCGCTCGTCCTGACATTCAACCACAAGTCCTGTGGGAAGGTGGGTTATGCGGATGGCCGATTCGGTTTTGTTGATGTGCTGACCGCCTGCACCCGAGGAACGGAAGGTGTCGATCTGGAGGTCGGCAGGGTTGATATCCACCTCGACATCGTCGGCTTCGGGAAGTACCGCAACGGTTACGGTTGAGGTATGGATTCGACCAGAGGTCTCGGTTTCGGGAACGCGCTGAACGCGGTGAACACCGCTTTCGTACTTGAAGCGGGAATAGGCGCCCTCACCCTCGATCATAAAGCTGACTTCCTTATAGCCGCCAAGCTCGGTCTCGTTGGCATTTATTATTTCGACCTTGAAGCGCTTGGATTCAGCATACATAGTGTACATACGCATAAGCACACCTGCGAAAAGTGCCGCTTCCTCGCCGCCTGCACCGCCGCGGATCTCGACAATAACGTTGCGGTCGTCGTTGGGGTCTTTGGGGAGAAGGAGTATTTTAAGCTCCTCCGAAAACTTTTCAATATTTGCTTTGGCCTCTAAATATTCTTCCTCAACAAGGTCCTTAAAATCTTTATCGAGTCCGCCGGCGTCAAGAAGCTCCTTAGCCTCGGCTTCGCTTGTTTTGGCGGCCGAATATTCGCGGTATTTTTCGACTATGGGGGTAAGCTCGGAATGTTCCTTCATAAGTTTTTTAAACTGCTCATTATCCGAGATTATTGCGGGGTCGGAAAGCAGCTGACCGATCTCCTCAAAACGCATCTCGACCGCTTTTAATTTATCAAACATAGTTATTCTCCACTTCGGGTTATTTTTTTAATATTTTTTTCGCACCGTACCCTCGGCACCATTACCTCATGGCCGCAACCTGTACAGCGGATCTTAAAATCCATACCTATTCGGAGCACTGTAAAACTGTCAGAGCCGCAGGGATGCTTCTTTTTCATAATAAGTGTATCTCCTACCCTGACGTCCATAATTTCGCGCTCCTTTCAACTTCATCTCATATTATTATACAACATCATTTATTTTTACGCAATATCTTCTTGATAATCTATATTAAAAATGTTATTATTAAAGTAATAAAAGGGGTGGATATTTTGAAAATTCTTCATACCGCCGACCTGCATATCGGTGCCGAGCTTTCCTATTTGGAGACAAACCGCGAGGCTCGCCGCTATGAGGTTGCGGCAGTTTTTAAAAACATAACGAGGCTGTGCATAAACGAAAAGATCGATCTTTGCCTTATTGCAGGCGACCTTTTCGACAGTAACGCCGCCGCTAAGCAGTTTTTCGGAACCGTTTGCGATGCTATCTCTGAAGCAAAGAACACGAGGTTTTTATACGTTGCGGGAAATCACGACCCGCTTGACGCTTCTTCCCCCTTTGTCGGCGGAAGACTTCCCGCAAATCTTACAGTATTCGGTACTGACTATGAAACGGTAGTTTTCGAAGACATAGGCGCAAGGGTAACAGGTCGCTCCTTCTCTCATTCGGGAATGGAATACAGATCGACAGAGCCGATGCCCGAAGACGAAAAAGTAAATATTATGCTTATGCATTGTGACTTTGGTGCAAAGGGAAGTATTTATAACCCCATAACCTCGGAGGAGGTTTCAAAAAGCGGGGCTGATTATTTTGCCCTCGGTCATATTCACAAGCGCACCGCCGTCGAGAAGGTAGGCAAAACCTTCGTTTCTTACCCCGGCTGTCCCGAGGGGCAGGGCTTTGATGAGGCAGGAGTCAAGGGCGTTTATATGGGAGAGATCACAAAAGGCGAAGCGACCCTCAGGTTTGTCCCCTGCTCGGTACGTCTGCACGTCGTTAAGAAGCTCGACCTTTCAGATATGGAAAACACCGAGGACGCTTTCAAGCTTATTCTCTCCGCTTTAGAGAAAGAATACGGTGAAAGATACGAGAATAATCTTTACAAGCTTATTCTCAGCGGCTATACCGAAGACCCTGAGGCTATCGATATTTCCATGCTTAATATGCTTCTTAAGGATAAGCTTTATTTCGTAAAGCTCAGTAGCAAGCTTCGCAAAAAGATAGATCCCGAGGTTCTGTCTAAAGAGACCTCCCTTAAAGGAATTTTTGTCAGAAAAATGCTTGAACGTGCTCAACGTGCCGACGAAAACGACAAGCACGAAATTTTAGAAGCTATGCATTTAGGTCTCGACGCATTCGAAACGGAGGTAGCATACGATGAAGATATTATCTCTTGATATTGCCGCCTTCGGCAAGTTTAAAAACTATCATCTCGATATTCCCGATAATATGACGGTCATTTTCGGAGAAAACGAAAACGGAAAATCTACCGTAATGGCCTTTATCCGTATGATGTTTTACGGAAATACGGGAAAGACCTCGGACATCGACAAAAATCCCCGAATAAAATACCGCCCCTGGGATTCTGACCTTATGGCGGGAAGCGTTACCTTCGGGCACGGCGGCAAAAGCTACCGCCTTGAACGCAATTTCAAGCGTTCTAACTCCACCGATAAGATAACCCTTATAGACCTTGATACGGGAGAGTCCACACCCCTTTCGGGAAGTGACGACATCGGCGCAAAATTCTTCGGTCTTACCGATGCCGCCTTTGAACGCAGCGTATTTTTATCCGACAGCGTACCTGCCGCAAGCAACGAGGCGGCAAACGGAGAAATAAACTCCCGTCTTTCCAACGCGGCCACTACCGGAAACGACGAGGTCTCCTTTGAAAAGATAAGCGCAAGGCTTTTAAAGGCTAAAGAAGTCCTTTTCTCCAAAGGCGGCAAAAAAGGACTTTGTGATAAGGCGGTTTCGGAAAAAGACGGTCTTATTTCTCAGATCAAGGCCGCTGAAGAGACCGAAAAAGGCCTTGACGAGCTTAAGGGAGAAATAGCCGAGAAAGAAGCCGAGCTCAGCAGAAATTCTGCCGAATCGGCAAGGCTTTTCGAGATTTTGAAAAGCGCCGACAAGATAAAGAAAAAGGCCATCACCGAAAAGTATCTTGAGGCGGTAGCCGAAAAAAGCAGGCTTGAGGATAAGCTTCGCCTTACGGACGGCAGAATTGCCGACAGCGGATTTATCGCTAAAGGCAGAGAGCTTTTAGCCGCCCGCAATGCTGCTTCGGACAACCTTGCTGAAACAGATAAAAAGCTTACGGAGCTTAAGGAAGAGATCGAAACACTTTCCGCCGCAGAGCCTGTCGGTCTTGAGGACTTCGACAAGAACAGGAACGAGCTTTGCAGTACCCGCGACAGCCTTGAGACCGAAATAGAGTCTACCCGTCAGAAACTCAGCGACCTTAACAAGGAGCTTGACGCACTTATACCCACTAAAAAGAACAATCCCCTATTCTTCATTATGGGACTTGCCGTTCTTGTCGCGGGCGGTGTTTTATTTGCCGTAGCGGGCGCCCTTATCGGTGGTGCAGTTATGGCGGCGGGACTTATAGTTGCCGCTCTCGGATTTGTTATTAAAAAGACGGTTGCCCCCGACGACAGCGCACTTAAAAACGAACTCAGCAGTCTGTCGGTAGAGCTTTCGGGTCTGGTGGATAAAAAAGATGCCGTTTCAGAAAAGCTGGGCGCCCTTGACAAGAAGACTCAGGATCTGCAGGTCAAGGCCCTTGCCGACAAGGCTATTTTAGAGGAAAAGATCAAGCAGACCAACGAACTGAGCAGGCAAAAGGACTCGCTTGCCGCCGCCCTTGAAGATGCGGAAAACGCCGCTCTCTGTTTTGTTTCCAACCTCACTGAAACAAAGGATATATCGGCAGTCGGTACGGTTCTTTCATCGGCTGAGGAGCAGCTTAAAAGCCTTGAAGCGATAGCACAGAAGGCAGAGCTTCTTGCCGACCACGGTTCGATCACCTCGTTAGAGCAGGCAAAGGCGCGACTTGAGGCCATAGAAAAGGAAGGCCTTCCTGAGGGTATAAGCGAAGAAGAGCTGGATCTTGCCAAGGAAAGATTCAAAGCACAGTCCGACCAAAACGGACGTATGCGCTCGGAGATATCCGCCCTTAAGACCAGACTGAAGGCCCTTGCCGAGGCTACGCCTTCGGTAGCACTTTTAAGACTTCGGGAAGAAGAGCTTAACCGACAGATCGAAAGCTATAACGGCTTTGGTTCCAGAGTCGACACGGCTTTAGAGGTCTTAGACGAAGCCTTCAGAGAAATGCGCAAAAACTATTCAGGTGCTCTTGAATCCAGAACAGCCGAAATATTCTCCTACATTACCGAGCAAAAATACAGTTCGGTAAACATTACCAAGAGCTTCGAGCTGGGCGTTACCACTAAGGAGGTCTTCGGACTTAAGGATTCCCGGTTTTTATCGGCAGGTACCGAGGATCAGTTATATCTGGCTCTGCGGCTTGCTCTTGCCGAGCTTATGACCGAGCAGACTGGTGTTCTCCCCCTGCTTATGGACGATCCCCTGTCTCAGTACGACGACAAACGTATGGAGCAGACGGTCAAGTTCCTGACTGATTACGCAAAGGAACGTCAGCTTTTACTCTTCACCTGCCATACTACCGTTGCCGACGCGGCAAGGGCAGAAAACGCAAACATTATTACCCTTTAAAAAGGAGATTTCATTATGATTACAACAAGACCTTTCGGAAAAAACAACAAGGGAGACGAGGTCACCCTTTACACCATCGACAGCGGCGAGGCTAAAGCTTCGGTAATGGATTTCGGCGCAAACCTCGTCAGCTTTGAAGTTAAAAACCGCGACGGCGAATACGTTGATATCGTTTTAGGCTACGACGATGCACAGGGCTACGATAACGACAGAGGCACCTATTTCGGCGCAACCGTCGGCCGTTTTGCAAACCGTATAGGTGGAGGAAAGTTCGTTTTAAACGGCAAAGAATATCAACTTCCAATAAACAATAACGGCAAGCATTGCCTCCACGGAGGTCCCGAGGGCTTTTCCTTTAAAATGTACGACATAAAGACCGAGGGCGACAGTATTTCGGCATCCATAGTTTCTCCTGATGGAGATCAGGGCTTCCCCGGAGAGATGAAATTCACCGTAAAATACACCCTTAAGGGAACCTCTCTGGAAATTGAGTATTTTGCCGAGAGCGACAAGGACACGGTTTGCGGCTTTACCAACCATTCCTACTTTAACTTAAACGGCGGAGCATCGGGCACCACAATGCTTAACCACACCCTTCAGCTCGACTGCGACGGCTACAGCGAGGTTGACAGTGACGCCTTCCCCACGGGAGATATACATCCCGTTGGAGGTACCCCCTTCGATTTCAGAAAGCCCGTCTTGCTTTCTACCGTTTTAGGCTCCGACCATCCTCTGCTGGCTCCTACCGCAGGCGGAATAGACAACAATATGATACTCTGTGCCGTACAGCGCGAGCTTTCCCACGCAGCCACCCTTTATAACCCCGACAACGGAATTGAGATCGAGTGTCTTACCGACCAGCCCGGTATTCAGATCTACACCGGAACCTTCCTTGACACGGTTGGTAAGAAGGGTGCTCCACATAAAAGGTTTGCGGCCGTTTGTTTAGAGACTCAGGGAGCTCCTGCCGCCCCTAACTTCGGTCATTTCCCCTCAGCTGTACTTAAAGCAGGCGAAAAATTCTACAGCAAGACGGTTTACACCGCAACGGTTAAATAATATGAACAAAGAAACCGTACTTTATATGCTGACCGAGACCTCCCCTTTTATGATGTCCTTTGTGCTTATTACAAAGAAGGATAGGGTGATAATCGTCGACGGAGGCAGAGAGGAAGATATGCCGCTTTTAAAGGAATACGTTGGTGGAAGAAGGATTGCCGCCTGGATATTCACCCACCCTCACGTTGACCATATAAGCGGATTTATCTCCGAATGGAATAAGGACAAATGTAGTGACTTTGACATTGAAAAGGTCATTTATAATTTCCCCGCCCCCGACTGGAGAGAGACCGAGGACGTTCCCGATAGGAAGTATTTTCTAAGCGATTTCGACGAAACTCTTCCCTCTTTTTACGAGATCGAAAAGGAGCTTTCGGATATAGCGCATATTCCGAAGCAGGGGGACAGCCTGCAGATAGACGAGATAAAGCTCGACTTCCTTTTCACCTGGCACAGGGAGCTTGTTTCAAACCCGATGAACGACGCTTCCCTGGTGTTTAAGGTGACTTCTCCCGATAAGACCGTTCTGTTTTTAGGTGACCTTGGTCCCGACGGCGGAGACGTACTTTTAAACGAAAGCAAAGGTCTTTTAAAGGCTGACATAGTACAGATGGCCCACCACGGTCATATGGACTGTGATATGGACGTTTATTCCACGATAATGCCCGAGGTCTGCCTCTGGTGCGCTCCCGATTGGCTCTATGCTGAAGGAGATTATCCCTCTTACCTCGCCGACCGCGAAAAGCTCTTCAAAATGCGCCGCCACCGTATGTACGGCACGGCGGTAACCAGAAGAAGAATGGATATTTTAGGCGCAAAGACCCACCTCGTAACCAAGGACGGAACGCAAAAGATAACGCTATGATGCGTTGTACATTATAGCATTATCCTTCCTCTATAAGAAAAATCCCCTCTCGCCAATTGGTGAGAGGGGATTTTTTCTTAGTCCTCTTCTTCTCCGCCGCCGGTATCGGCATCGCCGCCGACGCCGCCTGTTCCGTTACCGTCTACGGAAGAAAGGATCTCTTCGCCGGAATCTAACGATATCACGTGAAACTCGGGGAATTCATACTTTTTCATTTTTGTACCTCCTATATAAAATTTTAATGATTTGCAAAATAGTCTTCGCGGTATTCGGTTATTGCGTCACACATTAATACCATATCACGATACACAAGCTTCTCTTTAGCTGTGTAGGTGGTTGAAGCAGATACCGCTCTGTCGGCGGTAAGGGTGCGTATATTGGTTTCGTAAACGTTGGAATAATACATTTTACCGTCATACTTTACGAAGAACATATAATGTATTTCCGAATCGAGCTGATAGGTGAAAATATTTTTGTTATACAGCGCGTAGGCATATTTACCGTTAAGCTGCATATCGCCGTGAAGATTATTGAAAACGTAGACGTTGTCTCTGTCCGAATAGTTTGTGATCTCCTGCCACTCGTCCATTTCTTCCGAAGAGCCGATATTGTCGTTTACATCGTGATAAACCACAATACCGTAGTCGTCGGCCGAAGCGTAATCTATGTGGGCATTGCTGTTACCTTCGTCCGCAGAAAGATAGGCTCGCATATTAAGGACGATTCCCCAGGGCTCTACAAGACGAATCTGCTGAAGCCTCTTGAACTTTACAAGTCCGTCGGTTGCGGGAGCGGCAAACTCAACCTCGGTGGTATTGAGGTTAGGAGGTGTCTGCATTTTTATAAGGCTGGGAGAATCGAAATCGCTTCTGTAATCGGTTACGGTATTGTAAAGGTCGTACATTGCGGTATAGACCTTTTTCTCAAGCTCGGTATAGGTAGATGAGGTGCTGTCCTTGCGGGATTCGATGAGCTCAAGAAGGGTCTTTTCGGCAATTCCCGTACAGTAGGTGCCCTCATCGGTCTTATAGTACATCATCCAGACGATGGGCTCGTTAAGGCGATAGGTGTATATCTCCTCGTTATAGTCTAAACACAGATAATTTCCGTCGATATACATTCCGTCATTTTTGGTATATGCTACCGTATTTTCGTTAGAAATGATCTGATCGGGTGTTATTTTCGAAAGGCTTGTATCTATGTCGCAGAGAAGACTTTTACGAATAACGTAGGCGCCGTAGTCGGTAAAGGTGCTGTAGTCGAGGGTATTCGAGGCCGAATCGGTCATTCTGGCGCATATTCTCAGTCGCCAGGGCTCGATAAGGCCTATTCGGTAAAGCTTTTTGTGAGGTGCGTTATTAATTGCTGACACGGTGACCTCAAAGGAGGTCTTATAGCCCGAATAGTCTACCGAAACGCTCTGCGTGCCGAGGGCGTTTTTATCGAAGCCTGAAACCGACTCCTCGGTTAAGGCAAGTTCCTTTTCGCTATCATCGTCGTAATACACAGTAAGCTTTGCACCGCTTATATCAAGGTCGTCGATATACTGTGTATATTCGGTCTTCTGCGGAAGGGTGGTAACCGCAACCGAAGAGATCATGCGGTTATGACCGCAGATGTCGCAAACCGTTTCGGAAAGGGTGTAGGTATGCGTGGCCTTGGTTGCTTCGTCTATGGCGGAGCAGTTTTCGCACTTTTTAAAATGGTGAGTCAGGTCGTCGAGCCAGTCGCCCGAAAAAAGATGTCCGAGAGATGGCGTCTTGTCGGAGACGTAGCTTTCTCCGCAGGGACAGGTATATGTGGTATATCCACCGTCATCGCAGGTAGGATCGGTGACAGAGGGAACGAAAATACAGCCGCTTGCCGAAAGGTATTCAAGGTTTATGTCATTATAGTCTATATCGCAGACGCCCTCCCCTTCCACAGATACAGTGTAATGAGAACTCGGCTCCGCGAGAGGCTTTACCGAAAGTCTGATAAGGGGCATATCATCGGCGAAAAAGCCTTCCTGATTAACGTAGGAAAACTTGACGGTTCCTTCCGAAAATGCATTGTTTATTATCACAAGGGCTCCTGCGGAGGTAATTTCCTCGGCGGCTGCGACCTCCTCAACCGAAAGCATGGCAGGGTCATAGGTAAGGGTGAAGTCGCCTGCCGCCACCTGTGCTCCGCCCTCAAGAGTAAGGGTGAGCTGATCCGAACGTCCTACAACAAGCTGAGGAGCCGTAAGGGAGAGATCCGAATAATCGGGCAGGGCCTCGGATTTAACTACGCTGACACTATTTGTAAGGGTATAGGGTGCGTAGGCGATAAGACTGTCGTCGTAAACATCGCTTGCGTCCACAGTAACGGCGGTAGATACGTCCTCGTCGCCGATCACCTTAAGCTTCACGGTAAACAGGTCAGCCACGGTGGCAGCAGTAGTTGCCGCGTAAGAAATGACCACAAATCCCTGAATGGAGGTGTTTACCGAATAGACAGCATCCTCCTTTTGAAGTCCCGAAGAGAGCTCGACCGATTCAAAAGAAAATAAATCGCGGTCGTATTGCACATGAAAATCTGCGCTGGCAAAGCTGTAATTCACAGTAGAATAATGAGAAACCTTAAGACTTAAGACGTCTCCGTATTTTACTTCCGGATCCGACAGCGTACCGAAAAGCGGAAAACTTTTTACGGCGGCCTTATTTACCGTGACCGTACCGCTGACTGCTGAAATAGTTGCGGGATTCAGATTGCTGTCGTAAGCATCGCCTACGGTAACGGTAATGGGATAGTCCCCAATCGGGCAGTCGGAATTTACCTTAAAGCAAACGCTCATCATTCGGTTGTTATAGCTATTTGTGCCGGAGGTTAGTCCCGTAGCCGACATAGCACTAATTTTAACCATGCCCGGCGTAGCGGTATTGGTGCTGACCGAAGCACCGCTTAAAAGGTTTGCAGTACTGGTGTAGCTCAGACTCATAACCGAACTGTCATAATAAAGCTCAATATCCAAAACTGCAATATTCTCGAAACCGTCCGCCCTGATATACACATAGGCGTAACCGCCCTGAGTTGCAGTGCATTTTTCGGCTACCACCGCCGCCGCAGAGGATGCGGCGGCAGAGGTAATGGGCAACATAGCAAGCAGGATCAGCACCGATAATAAAAGAGCAATTATTTTATTTTTCATTCCATTTTTCCTCTTATCACGGTTATGATCTCATATCAACTGATCCTACTGCCCCGCTGACGTACTGAAGTACCCGGAGAGCTTCCTTAGCAGCAAGTTTACCGTTGCCGTCGAGGTCAGCACAGGCAAATTGCTCTGCAGTAAGGTTGAGCTGATCGTTAATTGCCTTAAGTAACATAAGAGCATCGATGTTAGTAATAACCCCATCCCCATTGATATCACCCATTGCATCAACCGAAACTGCCTCCTGAACAGCTATGGTATAGGGGGTCTCGGCGGTTCCCTTATAAGTGTAGCTGACTCCGTCATAGGCTTCTATGTAATATTCAAGACCTGCAACGGTGACGTAATCGGCAACGATGATAGCCGAGAATTTGTCGTTGAGATGGTTCATAACTGCAACATTCCACTCGTCGGTTCCCTTTACGCGGTAATAAACACGTGCGTAGGTGATGTGAAGATTATCGGTAACGGTGGCTGATATCAACAGATTAGCGCCTGTAGTTGCATTGTAAACAGGGCTGTGATAGATATTGGGCGCCATGGTGTCCTTGGACATAATTACTATCTTACCCGAGGGGATGGATTCCGAAAGGTCGGTCTGAACTACCGTGAAGTTATAATAGTAAAGCACGCCGGGCTCGACGGTATCGTCGAAAAATTCCATTGTATCGGCAGGAATTACCGAGGTGTTTACTCTGGTGTAGAGGCCGTCCTTGGTGGTAGAGCGATATACGTTATAGCCCATAAGGGTATCGAAATCGTCCTGAGTCCAGGTGAGCTTTATGCCGGTGTCGGTGGCCTCGCCCTGCATTATAAGTGCCTGAGCGGCGGTAGTATCGATCTCAAAGGAGAAACGTGCACGGTCGCGCATAAGCTCAAGGTCATCGGTAGCAGAGCAGCCGTTTTCAATAGTGAAATACTGAATTCCGTTTTCGATGATGGTGGTGAGCTTATAACTTCCCTCCCATGTGCGGGCATCAACGTATTCACCCTCTATCTCATAGTCTCCGTAGGGGTAGGCAGAGCCAAAGCGTACCTGAAGAGGAATGGAGGTATCCATATCTCTGTTGAAGGTGACGCGGACGGTTATCTGCTCGTTGCCAATGGTAGTAACCTCTTCGCCATACTTATTGAAGATCTTGACCGAGGTAACGAAGGGGAAGGTATCCTCGGGAGCTTCGGTGAGGAAGGGGGCGTACATAATGTGACCGTATTTAATAAAGTCAACATAGTCAACGATCTGCAATCCGATAGCCGTCTCGTTAGTAGTGCCCCAATAATTGTTACCAAGGGGAATCTCTGCTCCTGCAGTAGATGGAGCTTGCACCTTGAACCAGTGGCTCACGTTGGTGTCAGTTGAAATGCGATTCAGTATTACGTTATCATGGAAATAATCATTATTCTGATTTACCGCCTGTATCTCATTTATCTTCGCATGAAAACTATCATACGTGAGGATACGCTCAACAGAACCATCGAGCACCGACGCATTAACAACTTTTTCAGGAGCTTCTTCTGCGGCGTCTTCTTCCGGAAGCTCAGTTTCAGCGGTATAGGTAAAATCGACAATAATATCCGATTTGTTTGTGATTCCGCAAACCGAACTTATCTGTCCTGCATCAAAAACCAACTGATAAGCAACGCCTTCTTCGAAACCGTCGTTTCTTTCAATGACGATCTCGTTAAGATTCTGTATGGTGTGAGTTAAGGTGATCTGTGTGCCGTCGGCATACAGACGTATTGCATCACTAAGAATTTTTTTGTTGAAGGTTAGCTTAAATTTGTTTCCAATCTGCTCAAACTTCTCTAAACGTATGTCGTCATCAATTGATTTAACAGGCGTAAAGGTTG
This sequence comes from uncultured Eubacteriales bacterium, assembly GCA_964599835.1. GTDB lineage: Bacteria > Bacillota > Clostridia > Oscillospirales > Acutalibacteraceae > SFWF01. The sequence continues at coordinate 26,461 of CAZRHF010000005.1, forward strand.
TTGTTAGATTGGTAAAATCGAGTTTAATCAACGCATTGTCGTTTGCAATTGCATAATTCCCATTGAAAACAGTTGTAATATTGTTTAAATTGGGATATTTTCTGACCTGTGCTACATTTGAAAAATTAATAGCATAAAGTGCACCATCCTTTATTCCCCAATAGTAATTATAATTCGGAGTAAAAATCGTTTCATATTCTCTTAATATCGGATCGTTGCACCTAATTGTAATATTAGGTGCCAACGTAGATGAATTAGGCGCATCAATATTCATGACAACATGATCTTTTGACAACCACCCCATATCTCCTAAATGGGATTTAATATTTGACGTAACATATATTGGAATATCGGTTTTAGAGCATCCCGCATAATAAAGGTCGCCGTTTTCATCTAAGAAATATGTCGTGTAATTGGAGGTTGTTGCATACATAATATTAGCTTCAAGATTAACGAGAGTGGGTTCGGTAACCGTATCATAGCCACCGACACCAAGTTGACCCCTGGTGTTGGTACCCCAAGCGTATGCAAGACCGTTTTCCAGCACTACAACGTACTGTCCCGTATAATGCGCAAGTTGTTTGATAGGCTTTCCTTCGAAAAATGGATATGTTCCGATTTCCGTAAGCGGGTTGTTGCTATTATAGGCATTATACGAATAAGATTTAACCGAACCATCCTTAAATGCCGCAATAAACGTCGAAGTGTAGCTGCTGAACAAATCTACGTTTTGTAAGAGCAAGACCGGATCTGCAGTTCCTGCCCAGCGATACAGATCGCCGTTTTCGAACAATACGTAATTATAACTGCCTTGAGAGGATGAATACTGATAATCTTTTATGTTTGAAGTTTCTTCATCCCGAACGGCAATAGTACACTCGTTTTTAAGCCCGCTGTTAACGTCGGTTATTTCAAGAGTGGTAACACCAACAGCCTTTAGCAAGAGTTTTTCGTCGGATATTTCGGCAACAGACGTATCCAGAACTCTCCATACAAGCTCGAGTTCCGCCCCTTCTGATGCAATAACCTTCGGAAGCGTGACCGACTCATCGTATATGCTTGCTACGATAGCCGGAGTTTCAAACTCTAATGCGGTTGCTTTATTGAACACTCTTACGGTTACAGCGGATAAAACTCCATCACAGTTCGCAGTAACAACAGCGGTACCTGAAGAAATTCCTACGAAGTTGTCGTCTTTATCAATTGCCAACACATCAGGGTTGGAAGAGGTTAGTTTGACCAACTTTCTACTTGTGTTCGCAGGCTCAAAGCTTGTCCATGATTTAACCGTCTCACCTATCGCAATGTCAGTCTTCTCACACTTCAATTTCAGCGATTCGAGTGCAACATAATCAGAAACGTTAAAGGTAATATAGTTGCAAACGGCCCTATCCGTTGAATAAACATAAACATCTGCCGTTCCGTTACCAACCGGTGTCACAAGACCCGTACTGTTTACTTTAACAACCTCTTCGTTTTGACTTTCATAAATAAAATCCTCCAAGCCAAGCTGAACCGGCATAGACCTCGCTTCGATCTGATAGGTAAGATTTTTATCCAGAGTTATTTCGTAATCTTTAAATGTGATCTCTGCAGGAAGAATTTGTCCCGGTATCTCGTAGATATGATAATACGCGGTGTTGCGGGCTACAAAATATATCGAGTTTTCCGTATGTAACGTAAACTGAGAGCCTTTGTTTTTTGGTATCAGTACACCGTTTGTATCAAAAGAAGGGTCGATAATGCTACCATCAGACCAGACAAACGCTTCTTTTGTCACGTCATAATAAGCACCTACGTGATTCAGTGCGCCTTTTATATTATTCTTTACAAACTCTGCCTCTGCCTCATCATTAATAACCAAATAACTGCCGCCAAGCTGTTGCAAAGCCTGATAATTGATTTCATTATGAGCTCTGATATAAGTCGTACCCGTTTCCTTCCAATAGGTAACATGGAAATCACTCGTATCGTTCACTGTATACGTCAGAGGCGTCATCGATGAGCCGTTATATACGTTCGGTTTGGTCTGATCATAAAAAACGTTGCCGAGGAACACACAGTTTTGTACATGGTACTTATCATTTGCAGTTCCACTTATGTAAATTGCACTATCCGCAAAAATACAACGATTAAAGCTTCCTTTTATGCTGTTGGTTCCTGCTAATTTGTACAATACAGAATTTTCAGCCAGACCGAAATTGTAACTTTTACTTGCAGAATAAGAGTTCACCAGTTTGCCTGAAGAAATATATCTGCAATATATCGGATCTCCGTAGTTCATACGGAAGGTGCAACGGTTTGCATAGCTTATACTGCCGCTTGTATTTTTCTTCATATAATTAGTTACATCGGCATATTTTAAAGATATGTATCCATTGTCCTTTGTGCTGAAATCAACGTTATATTTAGACATTAAATCGCTGGGATAAAGTTTTACAGGGGCATCTTTAGTGCCTTCGACCAAAAATTCTCCCTTAACCGAAAGATATGCAATGTAGTTATCGGCGTAAGCATCTTCCGGATCATTGGTCCAGAACTGAATATTGGTACCCGGTAGAACGCGTACGGTAACGTCCTCTTCGATTACGGTAGAACCGGGAATTATGTAAAGGTTGTCAGGCGTAAGGGTCATATCCTCATTAATTACCGAGGGAAGAACGACGCCGTTTCGTACCGTAAGCAAAAAGGTTACAGGCTCTTCTTCATTTGTATAAAGTGTATCGTCAGCGCCGTCAAGACCGTTTTCACACTGCAGGTGAACATTCACCTTAACAATATAATCATTAGGGCAGTTTTCAGCAATTTTTATGATAAACGGATTTTCCCAACCCGTGTGCAGTTCGTCTGTGTATATCTTACCACAATCTGCGGTAGAATAGCTTCCCACTGAACCGTAATTGATCGACGGATTAACTATAGTGATATAAGGATCGGATATGCCTGCATTTGACTTGGTATCGATGGTTACTATAGTGTTTTTGCTGATGCTCCATCGATTTCGAAGAGTAAATCCCAGTGCAATCGTTTCGCCCGCATCAATAACACCGTCTCCGTTGTTGGCGCCTGCTACATCCTCGCTGAGCCCCTGAGTATCAAACAAAGTATAATCCTGAACGCCTACGTCAGGGTTCGGAAGCTTTGTAAGTGCGGAATGGAGATTAACTATCTGAGGAAGATTGTGTGTGCCGTGAGAGCCGTTACATGTTGCGTAATGATCCGAAGTAGCGCTCAGCTGACCGTATATAAACTTAGTGGGATACGTGTCCCTGTCTGTAAACTCACTTCTGAGAATTGCCGCCATAGCCGATACCATAGGTGCAGCCATTGAGGTTCCCGACAACGATCCGTATCGATCATCCGGGAGGGTAGACATAATGTCATAACCGGGGGCGTAGAGTTCATACTCGGATCCGCTAAAGGATACAAGGTCCCAGTTGGTAAAATAAGTTTCGGTTCCGTTTTTATCAACCGCCATAACGCCTAATACGTAAGTAAGCGCTGCAGGATAGTTTGGAACTGCACCTATTCCCTCGTTACACTTACCGTTGTTTCCTGCAGAGGCAACCAACACACAGCGTGTGTATGCGGTAGCAAGAGCGTCCTGTACTGCGATAGAGCACGACGTACCGCCGAAGGACATATTAATGACCTCGGCGCCGTGTTCATAAGCGTAGAGAACGGCCTTTGCTATATCCGAATCGTGAAGGTATCCGGAGGCCATTGCCGCCTTAACGGGCATAATGGTGGTGTTGTATGCAATACCTACGGTGCCTAAATTGTTGTTTTGTGCGGCAATAATACCTGCAACGTGGGTTCCGTGTCCGTTATCGTCGTCGCCGTTACCCTTTCCTGCGACTATATTTACGCCGTAATAGTCGTCGATATAGCCGTTTCCGTCGTCGTCGATGCCGTTATCCGGGGTCTCGGCGGTGTTTTTCCAGATATTATCCTTAAGGTCTTCGTGGTCGACATCTACTCCGGTATCGATAACAGCGACTATAACGCTAGCACTGCCTCCGTCGGCAGTCATATCACTGTATCCGTCGGGAATACCGCAATGATGCATATACCACTGGTCTTTTTTGTGCTTGTTTTTATCAAAATTGTGACTATCGTCAAAGTCTTTATAACAATCGATCTCGGCTGTTTTGATAATATAGTCGTACTCAGCAAGAATTACATCCTTAAGAACGCGAATCTCTTCAAGAGCTACCGAAGCATCGGTGCCTGCTTTAAGGTTTGCTTTATACCAGGTCTCCTCTTCAAGAGGAACGATAGACTCGAGCTTAACTACGCCCGCCTTTGCCATCGCCGCGGTTATTTTACCGCCCTGCTTATTACTGAGTTTTATAAGAATGGTCTCGTCATCAAACTCAACCGAGCCGTTTTCAATAAGCTCGGGATAAACCTCGTCGAAAGGCCTTGTCATAGCGCCGTTTTCGTCATAGGCATCCTTATTCGCGCTTAAATCTACTGCTCCGCTTTCCTCATCATTTTCAAGGCTGTTTAAAAGGTCGTCAGCAAGGTTTGAAAGCTCTGCATCTGTCAGTTTATCGGTGTCAACGTCTTCGCCCAGCACATCAACGATCACCTCTAATTCCTCGCGGGAAAGTTCATCCTTCTCGTTTGCCGTCGTTTCGGTATTGAGGTCTACAGCACCGTCTAAGTTCAGAGTTGAAGGTGCTGCGGGACCTTCAAAATAAGCCGTAGACGTTCCGCCGCAAGCCGCAAGACCTATGACCATACAGCAAGCAAGCAAACACGCTACGCTTTTAGTGATTCTTTTCATTTTTAAAACTCCTTTCTGGAATTTTTCAAACAATTATTAACAGGCATTTAGCAAAACTACTGCGCGTATAATCTACTGTTTTATGATTGATGGCTTATCGATCCTGCAGCACCGCTTACATATCTAAGTATTGCAAGTGCTTCGGTATCGGCAAGGGTTCCGTCCCCGTCAAGATCCGCGCGCGCAAACTGCTCTGCGGTTAAGTTAAGCTTATCGTCTATCGCCTTTAAAATCATAAGCGCATCGAGATTTGTGATAACTCCGTCTCCGTTGACGTCACCCATTGCATCAGCCGACACAGTCTCCTGAACAAATATTGTATAAGGCGTCTCTGCAGTTCCCTTATACGTATAGTTTACTCCGTCATAGGCTTCGATATAGTATTCAAGACCTTCGACAGTAACGTTTCGTCCCATAATTATTGCAGAAAACTTTTCGTCCAGATTGTTCATAACCGAAATAAACCACTCTTCGGTGCCCTTTACACGGTAATAAATGCGTGCATAGGCGATATTAAGATTATCGGTAACGGTAGCGGAAACTATCAGATTAGAGCCTGCTGTAGCGTTATAAACAGGAGTATGATAAATGTCGGGAGCCATAGTATCAATAGATGTAACGGATATCTTACCCGACGGGGACGACTCTGAAAGATCGGTCTGAACCACGGTAAAATTGTAGAAATAACGCATGCCGGGTTCAACGGTGTTGTCGAAGAATTCCATTGTATCAGCGGGTATAACTCCGGAATTAACACGGGTGTAAAGACCATCCTCGGCAACAGAACGATATACGTTATAGCCCATAAGGGTATCAAAATCATCCTGGGTCCAAGTGAGCTTAACTCCGGTTTCGGTAGCCTGACCCTGCATAATAAGTGCCTGGGCAGCAGCGGTGTCGATCTCAAAAGAGAAGCGCGCGCGGTCGCACATAAGCTCGAGGTCTTCTGTTGCAGAGCGTCCGTTTTCAACGGTGAAATACTGAATACCGTTTTCGATGGTGGATGTAAGCTTATACTTGCCTTCCCAGGTGCGAGAATCAATATATCGTCCTTCGAGTTCATGGTCACCGTAAGGATATGCAGATCCAAAACGAACCTGAAGAGGGATGGTAATATCCATATCTCGGCTAAAGGTAATACGCACGGTTATCTGCTCGTTACCAACAACCGTTACCTCTTTGCCTTCTTTGTCGAACACCTTTAACGAGGTAATAAAGGGGAAAGTGTTCTCGGGTGCAGAAACAAGATAAGGAGCATAAATAAATCTGCTGAAGGCCATATAGTCTGCCGCATCCATCAGCTGATAGCCTATCACCGTTTCATCCGCAGCACCCCACCAGTTACCGGCAATCGGTATCTCTTGATCCTGCTTTTCCGGAGCATATACAACCAACCAATGATTTACGTTGGTGTCGGTTGAAATATGATTAAGCACGACGTTGTTGAAAAAGCGTTCGTTAATCTGATACTGCGTTCTGATCTCTTTGATTTTTTCAGCAAAGCTTTCAGCCGTATGATAGCGCTGAACGGTTTCGTCAAGCACTGAAGTATGTATTACTTTGTCGAGAACTTCCTCGTTTGTTGCAACGTATTCAAAATCCACAATCAGCTCTTCTTGATTTACAAGTCCTCCGGAGGCTTCCAGCGAACCTGCATCGAATACCAATTGGTATTCTACGCCTTCGACAAATCCAAGCTTCTTACTGATTTTTATTTCATTTAAATTCTCAACAGTATACGCAAACGGGATCTGCTCTCCGTCGGCATACAGGCGGAATCTCATTGAAACTATCTTCTTATTTAAGGTAAGCTTGAATGAGTCGCCTTCCTGCTTGAAATCAATAACCTTTATCTCATCTTCAATCGGCTGAATAACGATCTGTGCCGGAGAGCTTATTGTACCTGCCGGAACACCGGGAAAATCGTTACACATCGTCTGATTATTTTCGCCCTCACCTGCCAAAACTGTGTCATTAATCACAATATAGTTGGAATAGCGGAATCCAAATACCTTTGTGGCATTATAAATTCCGGGAATTCGTTCAACGGTATAGGGCTCGAAGCCTCGCCAATCAAACTTGAATTTGTAAACCTCTCCGTTTTTGATTGCTATGGTTTGATGGTCGTAATAATACTGTACGTCATATCCCTCAAACGAAAAACCTTCACAACATCCGCTGACACCATTTTGATATGCATCTAAGAGAATGTCATCTTCAGACAACACAATACAACCGAAATCATATATTCCCCTGCTTTGGTCCTTAAATATTTTTTTAATACCGGATGTGAGATAAATCGGTGTGCTGCCTGTATTTCGACCTGCAGCGTAAAGGTCTCCGTTCTCGGTCAGAAAGTACGTAAAAACCTCTCTTGCGAAAATATCGACTATCTTTGCATCAAGATTTACCAATATAGGCTCGGTAGGCGAAACCGTGCTTCCTATGCCCAACTGCCCTTCGGAGTTGTTTCCCCAGGCAAAGGCAGTACCGTTTTTAAGCAGTACGAAGTAATGTCCGCAATATTCGATATCGGCAATTTCATCAGCGTTAAAATAAGTAAATGTGCTGCCTCGCAGTGCTTGTCCACTGCTATTGGCCGAATACTGTGCTAAAGTTCCGTCCTTTGTTAAGGCAAAAAAACCTCCCCTAAAGCCTGAAAACATCTCAACGTTTTGCATATTAAGTACAGGCTGACCCGTGCTCCAATAATACAGGTCGCCGTTTTCAAGCCATAGATAATAAAAGCGGTCAAAAACGGTATTATCACTGGTATAAGAAATCCAAGAAATTTGAAGGTCCTTAATCGCAGATACTTCTTCCTGTACGATAAGCGAGCAATCAGTCCTTGCTCCGCTGTTAAGGTCTATTGCCTCAAGAGTCGTAGCGCCGATTGCGTTTAAAACGACTCTACCGTCAACAATTTCAGCAACCGATTCATCTAACACTCTCCATACAATGTTGGTTTCCGAGCCTTCGGGTGTAATCACCTGAGGTAATTTCACCGATCCTTCAGCTATTGCGGCCAACATAGCAGGCGTTTCAAGTTCGAAGGTAGTTGCCTTTTTGAACACCTTCACTTGAACAGTTTTCTCTACACCTTCACATAAAGCCGTTATTGTTGCATTACCTGATGAAACTCCGAAAAGATTACCATAAACATCCACTCTTACCACACTGCTATCAGAGGACGAATAGCTAATACTTGTCCGGGTGGTGTTTAACGGTGCGAAAACAGCATCGGATTTTACCGTTTCTCCCTCGGCAATAATCGTATCTTCCGGGGTGAAAGAAAAGTCCTCAAGTGCAACGTAATCAGTTACGTTTACGGTAACATAATTACAGACCGCTTTATCTTCCGAATATACGTAAATATCGGTAACACCATTACCAACCGGTGTTATAAGACCGCTTTTATCGACCTTTGCGATGCTTGTGTCTCTGCTCTCGTAAACAAACTCACCGTTTGTATACGGAATCGGAGCACTTATCGGATTAAGCTGATAGGTGGTACCCGTATCGAGTTTCAACTCATATTCAGGCAAGGTTATTTCCGTAGGCAAAATCCTTCCAGAAAACTCGTATAAATAATATGAACTGTTAACCTTATCTATATATCCTATAGTGCCGCCGGACAACAGATATACTCCGATGGGATAAGAGTATTTCTCTCCCGAAGAAAGAAGATTATTCTTATAATCCAAAAACTCGGGAATTTCGCTACCGTCGCACCAAAGATATTTTTGTTTTTTTGCGTCATAATACATACCGACATCATAAGCCGTACTGTAATGACATTTTTTTGCCAGGAACTCTACTTCTTCTTTATCGTTTACGATCAAGCCGTGTCCGCCAAGCTTGTCGAGCATTAATTCATCAAATTTGATATTGGAAAACACATAGGTGGTTCCGGTCGTTTCATTATAGTGTACACGGAGCGTATCTGACGTAATATCCGTATACGTAGACATAGTCATGGTTGACTGCGATATGGTTCCGGGGTTTTCCTGTGACTCGAAGGAATTACCGAGAAATACACAATTCTGTGTTGCTTCATTGTGAGCAATTGAGCAATCAACAAAAATACATCTGTCGGCTTTTCCGTAAAGCCTTGCGTTTTTTCCAATTCTGTAAAAAACAGAATTCTTCACCAAGTCGAAATTAGCTATGCCGAAGGAAGCAAATTTTTGAGTTAAAACGTTTCCACTTGTTAAATATCGCGAATATTTATATCCGTCGCTGCTCATTCTAAAGGTGCAATGATCCGCATAACTTATTTTGTTGTTCGTAAGTGAACCCAAATTATTATTATTGGTTGCGTAAGCGAGATTTGTAAAATCCACGTATTCCAGAACTATGCTTCCGGTTGCTTCTGCATTCATCTCAATTACGTGATCCGACATAAGATCGCTGGGATAAATGCAGATAGGTGCTTCCTTTGTACCTTGCGCTATAAAACTGCCGTAAATCTGAAGGTATGCAATATAGCTGTCAGCATATGGATCGTTTGGATCATCGTTCCAAAACTGAATCTTCGTACCAGGGCCTGCTTTAACCGTCACACCGCTTTTGATGACGGTAGAATTCGGAATGATATAAAGATTATCAGATGTTAGGCTCATATCCTCCTCGATAATTGAGGGTAGAATAACGCCGTTGCGAATGGTAAATGTGAAAGAGATAGGCACGTCAGGCAGGTTGGAATAAACGGTTTTATCATTTTCATCCAACCCGTTTTCATATTCAAGGGTGACATTAACCTTAACGATATAATCGTTGGGGCAATCGTCAGCTATTTTGATGATAAACGGATTTTCCCAGCCGGTATGAAGTTCGTCGGTGTAAACCTTTCCACAGTCCTGTGCAGAATATGTGCCCACAGAGTCGTAATTTACGGTGGGGTTTACGATGGTTACGTAGGGGTCGGAAATACCTGCCATCGACTTGGTATCAAGTGTGACCTTAGTGTTTTTGCTCATACCCCAGCGATTTCTTAAAATGAGACCGAGGGATATGGTTTCGCCCGCATCAATAACACCGTCTCCGTTGTTGGCGCCTGCTACATCCTCGCTGAGCCCCTGAGTATCAAACAAAGTATAATCCTGAACGCCTACGTCAGGGTTCGGAAGCTTTGTAAGTGCGGAATGGAGATTAACTATCTGAGGAAGATTGTGTGTGCCGTGAGAGCCGTTACATGTTGCGTAATGATCCGAAGTAGCGCTCAGCTGACCGTATATAAACTTAGTGGGATACGTGTCCCTGTCTGTAAACTCACTTCTGAGAATTGCCGCCATAGCCGATACCATAGGTGCAGCCATTGAGGTTCCCGACAACGATCCGTATCGATCATCCGGGAGGGTAGACATAATGTCATAACCGGGGGCGTAGAGTTCATACTCGGATCCGCTAAAGGATACAAGGTCCCAGTTGGTAAAATAAGTTTCGGTTCCGTTTTTATCAACCGCCATAACGCCTAATACGTAAGTAAGCGCTGCAGGATAGTTTGGAACTGCACCTATTCCCTCGTTACACTTACCGTTGTTTCCTGCAGAGGCAACCAACACACAGCGTGTGTATGCGGTAGCAAGAGCGTCCTGTACTGCGATAGAGCACGACGTACCGCCGAAGGACATATTAATGACCTCGGCGCCGTGTTCATAAGCGTAGAGAACGGCCTTTGCTATATCCGAATCGTGAAGGTATCCGGAGGCCATTGCCGCCTTAACGGGCATAATGGTGGTGTTGTATGCAATACCTACGGTGCCTAAATTGTTGTTTTGTGCGGCAATAATACCTGCAACGTGGGTTCCGTGTCCGTTATCGTCGTCGCCGTTACCCTTTCCTGCGACTATATTTACGCCGTAATAGTCGTCGATATAGCCGTTTCCGTCGTCGTCGATGCCGTTATCCGGGGTCTCGGCGGTGTTTTTCCAGATATTATCCTTAAGGTCTTCGTGGTCGACATCTACTCCGGTATCGATAACAGCGACTATAACGCTAGCACTGCCTCCGTCGGCAGTCATATCACTGTATCCGTCGGGAATACCGCAATGATGCATATACCACTGGTCTTTTTTGTGCTTGTTTTTATCAAAATTGTGACTATCGTCAAAGTCTTTATAACAATCGATCTCGGCTGTTTTGATAATATAGTCGTACTCAGCAAGAATTACATCCTTAAGAACGCGAATCTCTTCAAGAGCTACCGAAGCATCGGTGCCTGCTTTAAGGTTTGCTTTATACCAGGTCTCCTCTTCAAGAGGAACGATAGACTCGAGCTTAACTACGCCCGCCTTTGCCATCGCCGCGGTTATTTTACCGCCCTGCTTATTACTGAGTTTTATAAGAATGGTCTCGTCATCAAACTCAACCGAGCCGTTTTCAATAAGCTCGGGATAAACCTCGTCGAAAGGCCTTGTCATAGCGCCGTTTTCGTCATAGGCATCCTTATTCGCGCTTAAATCTACTGCTCCGCTTTCCTCATCATTTTCAAGGCTGTTTAAAAGGTCGTCAGCAAGGTTTGAAAGCTCTGCATCTGTCAGTTTATCGGTGTCAACGTCTTCGCCCAGCACATCAACGATCACCTCTAATTCCTCGCGGGAAAGTTCATCCTTCTCGTTTGCCGTCGTTTCGGTATTGAGGTCTACAGCACCGTCTAAGTTCAGAGTTGAAGGTGCTGCGGGACCTTCAAAATAAGCCGCAGACATTACACTGCAAGTTGCAAAACTTATCACTATACAACCGATAAGCAGTAAAGCAATAAATCTTCTGATTTGATCCATTATAAAAACCCTTTCATCTCTTAAATAAGTGCATACCACGTTATCATTAAGTATACTCGTTATATAGACAATTGTCAAGTTAAAGAGTATAAATTATTATTAATACGGTGATAGAAAGTTATGATCTCTTATGAACCGCTTTATAAGACCTTGAAATCCAAGAATTATACTACATATCGGCTCATCAAAGAACACAATATCAGCCGAAGTCTGCTTGACCGTTTAAAGCATAACAAACCCATAAGCACCGTAACACTGAACGATCTTTGCAATATATTAGATTGCAACGTAGAAGATGTTTTAGTGTTTACAAAAGACTAAACCCCCGCTTCTTTTTAAGCGGGGGTTTAGTTTGATAAGATATATTCTATGAAATAAGAAGCTTTCTGAGGGCGGCGGTGTCGAGGTAGTCGATGGTGCCGTCGGCGTTAAGGTCGCAGTCGGCGGTTTCGGTTGCTTTGCCGTTTATAACGTTTTCGATATAAACGAGGTCGCAGATATCGACTGTGCCGTTATTGTCGGCGTCGCCTTCTATAGCGGCGTCGAAGGAAAGTGATCTGTAATTGACCGAGCTGTTACCGCCTATATGCTTTATCCTTATGACCGACTCGCCCTCGGGGAGGGTTATATCTCCTGCTTCGAGGGTGGCGGTCGTGTAGGAGGAGTTTGTAGCCGCAAGATCGTTTACAACGTCTACGAGCTCGCCGTTTACGTAGATCTCGAACGCGTCGTCCATCTTAGAAACAGCGGAGTATTCTACACCGAGGGTGTAAAGTCCTGCTTCGGCAACATTAAGCTTATACTCGTAGAAATAGCCTGTAGTACCGGGAACATCGAAAATACCGTTGTTTATAACGATACGGGCGCGCTGGCTCTTACGGGAATACTCGGTGGTTCTGACAGAAACCACGCCGTCTGTATCGACCTCGGTGACCTTGTAAGGATTGATGGCGTTATCGGGCATCTTAGCAAGGTTTGTGAGTATCCAGTAGGTATTCTCTTCTAAGGTCTCGCGGGTGACCTGACCGTATGTCATAGCCGCTCTTATCTCGTCGGCATCATCGCTGTCGCCCAGCATTTTGGAGTTGTCGCCTCCGTTAAGCTCGGGAACGATGGAGGGAGTGGAGGTCCAGTCGGACATTATAAGTCCGGTGTAGCCCCATTCGCCGCGCATAATATCTTTAAGAAGGGCTTCGCTGGTAGAGGTCCACTCGCCGTTTACGAGGTTATAGGAGCTCATTACGCAGATGGGGTCGGCCTCGTTTATAACTATTCTGAAGCCCTCGAGATATATCTCGCGAAGAGCCTTTTCAGAAACGCGGCTGTCGGAGAACTTACGGTTGGTCTCCTTATTGTTTACGGCGTAGTGCTTAACTACGGCGGAAACGCCCTTGGATTCGAGGCCGTTAACGATTGCGGCGGCTATTTTTCCGGTAACAAGGGGGTCTTCCGAATAATACTCGAAGTTACGTCCGCCTAAGGGGCTTCTGTGAATGTTCATACCGGGGGCAAGCCACATATCGATATTGTTGCGGAGACTTTCTTCTGCCACTGCCTCGCCTATCTCGTAAACGAGATCAAGGTCCCAGGTTGCGGCCTGGAGGGTTGCGTTGGGCCAGAAGGTGGTGTTCTTATACTCCATACGGAGGCCCTGAGGTCCGTCGGCGGTATCGCCTGCATAGATGCCGTACTTTTCAGCGGTGGCATCATCGGTAAAGCCGATGTATCCGGTATAGCCGTAGGACCACTGACCGTATTTACCGTAGGTAAGGTCGATCATTTCGTTAAGAGACATCTGAGCAATAAGCTCTTCCCAGGTAGCGGTGCCTGCGAGAACGTCGGCATAGGTGATTCCCACATAGTTATCGGTAGTGAAATCAACCTCGATAGGATCGGGAAGCACGGTATCCTCGGGAGTTTCGGTCTCGGTGTTGTCGTTAGTGTTGAAGTAGTAGGCAACACAGTTCTGCTCGTCGTATTCCATAGTATCGGGATAGATAACGAACTTGTCGATATTTGCACCGCCGTAGACGGGCGAATTCGCGTTGCAGGCAATTCGCATTTTGAATTCTCCTGCAGGGAGCTCTAAGGTATAGAGGTTTCCGTCGAAATCGGTATTGGAGTAGTAGAAGTTCCAGTACTGTGCGGCGGTACCTGTTACGTCCTTACCTGTATATTTTACGTCTAAGGCGAACTGCTTGACCCAGGTAGTGCCGCCATCGGTAGAAATGAGAACATCGATAACATCGGGAGCAAGTCCGCCATTGGACTTAGCAAGGGTGCTTCCGCTTCCGACGGTAAAGCCGATGTTATATGTGCCTGCTTTTTCTGAGGTGAGGTTATATTCTGCATAGCCGGTAGTATTCTTATCGAAGAAGCCGACTACTGCACCTGCAGGAAGAGAGGCGTAGATAGTGCCGTCGTGGAGATAGCCCTGTACATCCGAGAAGCTTTCGGTAGCAACTCGGGTAGCGGTGGTAGTATAGCCTTCGCCCTCAAACCAGATAGCAGAGGTGGAGTTGATGATGTCCACATACTCGATACCGTACATTTCGCAGGCGTCCTGCAAGGTGCAGGGAGCGTCTGCAGGAGAGATGGAGAACTTGTCAAGATTACAGTTGGTGACCGTGTTCATCGCCTCACCGTTTATGTCGGCGGCAATTTTAAATCCGAGGGTCACGACACCTGCAGGCAGAGTTACCTGATAGAGCTGACCTGCCGTGTCGGTGTTGGTGTAGGTGAAGTTAAACCATATCTTACCCGTTTCGTTTATTGCGCCGTAGGTGTTGACCGAGTCGAAGGCGGGAGCAGTTGTGGTGTTATAGGTGGCTCCGCCGTCGGTAGAATATACGATGGAGAAGAGGTTATCACCGAATTTGCCTGCATCATATGACGCCTTGCTTCCGTCGGAATGGATGAAACCGATGTTATAGGTTCCTGCCTCTTCGACAATGATATCATAAAGCACGTAGCCGTTTTTAGCATTGTGGAAGGTTCCGACGCTTGAGCCCGAAATAGCGGTGTATTTAGAGCCTGTATTGAAGAAGCCCTGACCGGTAAACGATTCCTTCTTAAGCTGTGCTCCGGTGGTGGAATAGCTTTCCGCCTCTACCCACAGAGTCTCGTCTGCAGAGAGAACGGGCTTAAGCTGAAGTCCGTAGTGCTCAAATACCTCGGCAAGTCCGAAATCATTTCCTTCGGGGATGATGAAGAACTTATCAACGTTGGTGTTTGCGTTATAGTTGTTTCCTCCGGAACCCGTAAGGGTCGGATCGATCTTAAAGCGGATCGTAACCTCGCCCTTGGGAAGGTTTGCAAGATAGAGATTACCGTCGATATCGGCCTCGGTATAAACAAAGTTGAACCAATATTTACTTGTATAATCGGAATTATTTTTGGTGTTTACCGAGTCAACCGAGAAGTTCTGTACAGAAGTCCAGGTCGTGCCGTCGGTAGAATACTCTAAAGTGAGAAGATCCTCATAAGTTTTACCTGAAGTGGCATAGTTGCCGTTTCCGTCAGAGGTTACAAAGCCGAACTTATAGGTTCCTGTCTTGCCTACCACAAGATCATAGTAGAAATATCCACCGGGAGCACTGTGCATACTACCGAGAACAACGCCTGCAGGGATGCCGTACCAGTTGTATCCGTCGGTTATATATCCGTTAGCGCCGAAATTTTCGTTGGTGCGGATTCCTGTGCTCTTTTGGCTGACGTTTTCGGCCTCGATAACGGTGACGGCGTCGGATTTAACGAAGGTCTGACCGTCTTTTAATACGGGGATGGAGGGGTCGGTATAGGTGCCGTCGGCCTCGAGGCGCTCTTCCAGAGTTACCTCGCCGTATTTTGTAAGCTGTTCGACGACAGTAATGGCATCGACCACATACTCGCCCTGCTTTGTGTTGTTTTTAACAGAGTTTCCAACTAAAATATCGTAGGTACCTGCCTCTAAAACGTAGGCAGACTTATAGTCGGTATATCCGACATCGTCGTAGGACGCCATATCGGCTATAGCGTAGGTTACGGTAACCTGCTCGCTGGCGCCGGGTTCTAAAAGTCCTGTTTTGGCGAAGCCTGCAAGCTCTATTGCAGATTTAGAGAGAACGGCATCTCCCTCGCCCTTCTGGGGCGCGGAGAAGTAGACCTGAACGACCTCTTTACCGGCCACGTCACCGGTGTTGGTAACTGTTGCCTTAACGGTGATACTCTCGCCGTCGTTGGTTACAGAATCGGTAGTGATGTCGAAGGTGGTATAGGACATACCATAGCCGAATTCGTAGATGACCTTATCGGGAGCGAAGGTCTCGAAATAGCGGTAGCCTACATAGATATCTTCGGTATAGTTTACATACTCGTCGCTTTCATAAAAGCCTTCGGTAGAGGGATAGTCGTTTATGCTGGTGGCATAGGTATCGGTAAGCTTACCGGAGGGGTTAACGTCACCTATCATAACGTCGAATATACCGTATCCGCCCATTTCACCGGGGGCGTGGCAAACGAGGACAGAGTCTGCATCGATGCCGTAGGAGTTTCCGTCAACCGACCAATCGGTGCAGAAAGAGGAGTTGCAGTTAAGGAGAACTACGACGTTTTCGAAATATGTGGTAGCGTTTGTGAGAAGGGCGGTTTCACCGCTGGTAAGGCTCCATTCCCCTGCCGACATATCGTTGCCCTCGCCGTTTTGACGGGTGATGACCACAACGGCGGTATCTGCCTCGGCGGCCGCCGCCTCGTACATAGCGGTATCGGGAACATAGGAGGAGTTTTCCATATAAGCGTTATAAAGAGGCTCGTAAATGCCTATTTTGCCCTCTTCCGCCATTTCGGCAAATACCTCGGCAGGGCCGGGGGCGGTATAGTTTATATACACTTTACCCGAGCCGCCTCCGCCGAAAGCGAAGTAGGAGCTGTTCTGTCCTTTTCCGAAGAAGGCAACGGTGTTGTCTTTAGAGAGGGGCAGAACGTTGTTGTTATTTTTAAGAAGGACAAGACCTTCTCCTACGGCTTTTCTGGCAAGCTCGCGGTTGGCTTCACTTGACAGAGCCTCGGTTGCGATGGTTATATTTACAGAAGGATCGATCTCGTCCATGAAGAGCTTAAGGGCAGGGGTGCCTGCGGTAGTAACATACTTGCTGTTAAGCTCTTTCATATTTTCTGCAGCGGCAAGACCCTGCATCTGATCGGCTGTGATAACGATGGAGCCCTTTCCGCCCTCTGCAGTTGCATAGCTGTTTTTGCAGGTGGCGTTGTTTTTAGAATCGAGAGGGCCTGCGCCGTTGTAGCAACGGGTCATAGTGATAGAACCTTTGTAGACATCGGTTGCGAGACCCTGACAAGAGGCAGTGGTCTGGCTTGCCAGAGAATAGCAGTCGGTGAGGGTGGTGGTCACACCGCGGTTGACGGCAAGGAAGGCACCGGTATCGTAACCGATAAGGGTGACCTCTGCGCCGACATAGCTCTCGCTTATATCGAGGGTTGCAAGGTCTTCAATATTGGAATCTTTCGAGCCCACAAAGGCACCTGCACCCTGCTTACTGCTGACGTAAGCCTTATCGATACCCATACCGGTAACGGTAAGAGTTGTTCCGTAGTTGATTTCGGGGAAGAGGGCAACTGCCTCGTCGAAAGAGTTCCAACTGGTGCCGTCGGTGCTGCCATTGTTACCATTATAATAAAGACCGTAAACGACATGACCTGCACCGTCGAAATTACCCTGAACCTGAATGTTTTTATACCAGAGGTTTGGTGCATCACCGGTGTACTCGCCGGTTGCCCAATTCACCTTATCAGGGGAGTTGAGGTAGATATCGGCGGTCAGCTTATAATATGTATCTGCCGCAGAGTTATTTACGGCATAAGCAAGCTGAGCACCGTTTGAAATGAGATAAGGGTCGGCTTTAGTTCCGCTTCCTCCTGCAAAAGAAGTTGCGATGCTACCATCCCAGACTTCAATATCGTCAGCTATGGCACTCGGAATAAATATTCCGGTAGCCACGATAAGCAGGGCAATTAAAACCGCCAATATGCTTTTTGTTGACCTTTTAATTTCCATAAACGCGTACATCCTTTCGAATACGTTTTTTGCGAAAAAGAAAAATACTTCTCCACCTTTAAAATTATTGTAGCATTTTAAGAAAGCAAATGGTATAATATAGTTGCCTAAAAATTTAGATTTTTTGCGATTGGTGATTTTATGAAAGAAGCCTTTGTTGAGCTTAAAAACGAAACGGGAGTCAATTTTTTCAGCAATTGTCTGCGTACCGACAGACCCAACTTTATGCTTCACACACATTCGGTAATTGAGATTTTGTATTTTTTAGAGGGTGTGCACCGTGTTGTTCTGGATAACGTGGATTATATCGCCCATCCGGGAGATATGTTGCTCATTCGCTCCTATACCGCCCACGAGCTTTTTAAGGAAAGCGACGAGGAATGTCGGCACTGGGTTTTGCAGATAGCTCCTGCTTTTTTACTGGCTATGGCCGACACGGATGCCAGCGCGTCATATCTTCTTTCCCTCTCTTTTTCGAACAACGATTCAAAATGTCTCTGGAGCAAGGAGGAATGCGAACGGTTTGGGTTGGACAGGATCTTTCTGAGACTTATTGAAGAAAGAGAAGATATGGGCTATTGCTATGACCTTATTAAAAACGCCTATACCGCACAGATCATTTCCACGGTTTTAAGGGATGCCGAGGGCGGTGGTGCGAGGGCCGATGAAAGCGAGGAGCTGAAACGGCGAATTTACGACACTATGCTTTACATTCAGCGAAACTATGCCGAGGATATTACAGCAGAACAGTGTGCCAAAAACGTATCGCTCAGTCTTTACTATTTTTCGAGAAGCTTTAAGGCGATCGCAGGAAGATCCTTTAAGAAATATTTAAATTTTGTACGTATAATTCACGCAAAGCAGCTTCTTGCCTCCACAGATATGCCGATAACCGAAATTGCAACAGAGTGCGGCTTTAACAGCGTTTCCCACTTTATAGTGACCTATAAAGAACTGCAAAACACCACTCCCCTTGCCTATCGGAAAGCTTGTAAGCAGTAAAAAATGCCGCAGGTAAACCTGCGGCATTTTTGCTGTTATTAATAGTTTTCGGCTCTTACTTCGAAATAAGACTTAGGATGGGCGCATACGGGGCAGACTTCGGGAGCCTTTTTGCCCATTACGAGGTGACCGCAGTTGCGGCATTCCCACATAGTTTCTTCGGCTTTTTCGAATACCTTCTGCATCTCCACGTTGCTAAGCAGAGCACGATATCTTTCTTCATGAGATTTTTCGATCTTAGCTACCTCACTGAATTTGAAATCAAGGGCTTTAAAGCCCTCTTCCGCGGCCTCTGTAGCGAAGGTTGCGTACATATCGGTCCACTCATAATTCTCGCCTTCTGCAGCGGCAAGGAGGTTTTTGGCGGTGTCGCCAAGCTCACCTAAAGCCTTGAACCACATTTTTGCGTGTTCCTTCTCGTTGTCGGCGGTTTTCTGGAATATAGCGGCTATCTGCTCATAGCCTTCCTTCTTAGCAACAGATGCGAAATAGGTGTATTTGTTTCGGGCCTGTGATTCGCCTGCGAAAGCGGCAAGCAGATTTTTTTCGGTTTTTGTGCCTTTTAAGTTCATAGTTACCTCTCCTTTAAGCAAAACAGTAATTTTTACTGTTTTTTATTATACCACAAATTTTTCCTTTGTCAATAGTATTTTCAAAATATTGACAAAAATTCCAAAGAGGAGTAAAATTTACTCGGTGATAAAAGTGTATAAGAATATTATTTCCGATTTCGGTAAGGTTATCGTTGATTTTGACAACGATACAATGACTGCCCCATTCGTAAAGGACGAGGCCGACCGAAAGCTGGTTGGAGACGTGGCTTTCGACCGCGCTTACTGGAACAAGCTTGACGACGGAAGTATAAATTACGACGAGATCAAAAGAGATTTCAGAAGCCGTCTTCCCGAAAGGTTATGGGAGGCCGCCGACAAGACCCTGGAAAACTGGCTTTACAACCTTCCCTTTATCGACGGCATCAGAGAGCTTTATACCGAGGTAAAGGAGAAGGGCGCAAAGCTTTATCTGCTTTCAAATATATCCATAGAATTCGCCGAAAGCTATAAGGATATACCTGAAATAGGCGAATTTTTAAGTACCTTTGACGGGCTGGTCTTCTCGGGACCCCTTCATACTACCAAGCCGGGCAAAGAAATTTTTGAGCACCTGCTGAATAAATATTCCTTAAAGGCTGAGGACTGTATATTTATCGACGACAGTCCGATAAACGTTGCAGGTGCAGAAATGGCAGGAATTAAGGCCTATCTTTTCGACGGCGACGTCGAAAAGCTCAGAAAAGAACTTATTGGGTAGTCGGCTACGGGAGGAGCAAGGTCTCGCAC